>CALHVP010000097.1 GCA_938038975.1 uncultured Maribacter sp.
AATGAAGAGTTATATATAGTTAGTACTCCGAACAAATACTCCATGTTATACCAAGTGATAGTCTAGGAAATTTCTTAGAAATCTTATAACTTATCGCTATTTGATATAACGTCGGATTATAGAATACTTATGTTCTATAATTTATATTATGTCAAATAGACTTTTTATGAACAAGCTGTTATACGCCTCAACACCCATCCTATCCAATTCTTTTATATCATTCGTTCTTCAATAAAAGACAAAAAAAAACCCATCATTGCTGATGGGCTTCCATTTTAAAGTTTAAGCGTCTTATTCTATAACTGTTACGTTTACCGCGTTTAATCCTTTTTTTCCTTGGGTTAGTTCGAATTCGACTTCATCGCCTTCGCGAATCTCATCTACTAATCCTGAAATGTGAACAAAATGTTCCTCTGTTGAACCTTCTTCTGTGATAAAACCAAAACCTTTGGCATCATTGAAAAATTTTACTGTTCCTTTACTCATTGTACTCTAATTAAATATTAATAATTACTTATTACAATTCAAGTATTGTGCCACAAATTTAATCTTAGGAAAACACAGCTGTTTTTTTATACACCATCATTACTATTACATAAGTACTCCGTATAGCGGCTTTACACATTCCATTTAATGTACATAACATTCTGTAACGAAACTTAGAGTGCGCTAATAGCAAGCTTTGCCATTTGCACCCTAGTATCAGATGAAGTTACTTGTGTCCATGCAAAGTATAACATATCATCCACCTTTTCTAGTTGTGGGAAGCCAGATTGTCGAGAACCGTTTATCTCCAGCACTGTTACCTTTTCGGATGCTACCCCCGTTTTTGAAATCTTCATCACGTTCAAACTGGTTACCTTTTCTTTTGTATCCATCCAACTTACAACAGCCGTTTCTTCATCTACCCATACTACATCTACCCTGCCAATTGTAGTTCCTTTCGCAATCACGATGGGTTTTTGAAAGTTTTCGCCACCATCTTGGGAAAATACAACTTGTACTCTAGCGGTATCTTGTGCGGCGGTAAACCATGTAACCGCTACATTATTTCCTAAAGCGGCTACTTTGGGGCCATTTACAGGACACCCTTTTATTTTCCACCCATCGGCATGAATGGTTTTTGGAGCTGTCCATGTTCCATTGACCTGCCGTACAATACTAATATCTCGAATTTCTTCTTCAGATCGGTCTCGGTATAGGACAATGGGGCCATTATCTGTAACGGCGGCCGTAGTCTGGCAGCAGTCGCAGGTGCTTACATCTAATTCATATTCATGACTCACTTCCCCATTTGAATCAACTTCTGCTGCTCTAACTGTCATGGCGCCCCGCTCCCCTGTTTTGTTTTCTTCGGTGTTCCTACCATCTAACCAGGTTACAAAAAAAGCATCCTTATACGGTAGCACCGTTACAAAACCATGTTCTGTTGGCGTACCATCTGTGTGCAAGTCCATATCTGTCTCCCAAGTGGTGCTTCCCTTTTTCTTTATATTCATTTTCACATCATAGGAATACGTGCCTTTGCTGGATTTTTTCAATATGTGTGACCAGTAATTTCCTTTGTTTTCAGCAACCATTGGATAGTCGGCCCAATTAACAAACCAATCACTACCTGCTACAACAGCTTGCGGTTCTAGCCATATGCCATTCTCCAGTTCAGAAAAGAAAAGCGTAGCTAAAGAATCCCCTTTGGTTTCTACCCATGACATTAAGGTACTGTTGGCATTAGAGGTTAAATGAGGCAAAGAACTCGAGGCTCCTGCCGGAGATTGCACTTCTTTTACAAGAGTAAGTAAAGCTTCAGGTTCAATATTCTTAGAGTCTTGTTTACAATTTATTAGAAAAAAAGAAAGCAGTAGTACTAAATAGGAATAATAACGCATTAGTTTAGGTTTTTTAGTTTATTAATCACTTCCTCAGTATTCCAATTCATGGCACCATCAAAGCGAAACACCTGCTCCCCTACTTCATTATAAATAAAGGTAACGGGTAGGGCATTTATGTCTAGCGCTCCGTATGTTCCGTTGTATTTGATGAATCTAAAATCGAATTCGCGGTCCAGTTTAAACTGCTCTATTTTTTTAATGGACTCATCAGAAGCCAATAGAAAAATATAGTTTTCTTCTATTAGAATAGCTTGTAATTTAAGTAAGTCTGGCATCTCTTCGATACAAGGTCTGCACCAGGTGGCCCAATAGTTTAAAAACAACCGTTTTCCCTTATAATCTTCAAGTTCAATGGGATTTCCCTCTACATCAGTATAGGAAGAAGTTACTGCAACATCTTCTATTTTTAAAGGCGAATTTTCAGTAGTGCTCTGCTTTTCTTTCGGCAGGTCTTTGCAACTAAGTACAGCTATCCCAAGAAGTATGTAAAAAAGTATTCTAAATCTCATAATCTAAGCTTTTTGGCTTTCTGGGTTCAATGCAAGCTACATAAACTCTTTTGCATCCAAATAAGGAGCTATCAAAAACTTCACAATAATTAATTTACCTGTAAACTACACTAACATTATATAGCCTGCTTTTACTTTACTCAGGTTGTTAATTTCCTAGTTTACTTTATCGAATCACAAAGGTATTGCTCTCCATACATAAAAACCAAAATCTAGCAGAAACCTTCTATTCTTAAGCCTATTTTAAGGGAAAACAATATAAATACTGTAAAATTTCGAATTTTAGGTACTATAGCTGTACCACGATTAAGATGTGCGTGGGAGGTAAAATGAAGTAGCTTATTCTTTTATATCACTTTCAATAGCTGTAATGGCACCCACATATCGTATGGAATTTCGCTGATTGCTCATCACTGTTACATGTGCAGTTCCGTTTGGGAATATAATTAGGTTTAATTGAAACAATTCTTGGTTGCCCTCAATTTCTATGCGAATATTAAATCGTTCTTTCTTACTGTTATACGTTTCTTTGAAGCTTTTAGGCCTTCCTTTAAACTGTATTCCTGTAACTGCCGTTGGTCCGCCACCAAATTGGCGTTCTCCATAGAATGGTAAATTACCCGTAATACTATCCCCATGTATCTCTATAAAGCTTGTTATGGTAGTTACATCTATAGTTCCTGCAGCTGTGCCTGGTGGTAGTATCCCAGAATTGGTAATCGTTGTAAACGCCTGTGTTTGCATGGGATGTGCCTTAGTCGCGTTGAATCTATAGGATTTATCTACTACTAATTGGGTAAGTTGTGCTATTTGCTCTGGGCTGTTGTTGCCCCCTTTAGACGCTCCACAGCCTTGTAGTAGGCCTAAAACCAATATATATAGTATGGCTCGGTTCATAGGTATTGCTTCCCGTGTTATGGGTTCTTTACATGTCGTCCTCAAATTTAGTATCCGCTAAAGCATCGCCCTGTAGTTCCTTAGGACTTTTTCCTTGGTATAATTGTTTTAGTAAACGTTGGCGTTTTCTGTCAGAAATATCCATCGTATCAATGATACTACGTTTTTCTAAAAATAAGGCTCTTTTCTTTAAGGATGCAGCAACAAAATCAGGCTCAAACTTTAGCACCATAGGACCTTCCTCTTCTTCTGCATTTGTAGTTAGGGGGCTCTTTTTTGTATCCTGTGCTTTTACTGTGGTAAGTCCCATGCACAGAAGGCATAAGCTTAGTGTAATTAGATTATTCATGTAGGTAATTTAGTGTCTAGCACCAAAGTACCACAAAAAAAATGCCTAGTTAGAATTTGAATAAATTCTAACGTATCGTCGATAAATAGCAGCAATTCATCGGTCTTTAAAATAAAATCCGGTCTTCCCCTTTCCTTATATTACGGATGTACGGCCAATATATACGAACTGATTCCTTTTTCCAATTCTTTAGAGGCTTCTAACTGTTCTTGAATACGGTATAGTTCCTCGTTAAGGATATTTTTTTTGTGTTCCATCTTTCTTAACTCATTTTCATGAATTGCAATATGACCACTGATTCTATCCTGTAAGAGCTGTTTAGTTTCAAACAGTTGTGCTGTAGTAGGCTCACATAGATACGACTTCATCTTATCTTTGAACTGTAGCAACTCGCTTAAGCTACGCTGTATATGTAGAATAGTGGAACCTACATTTTTAATATCGGTAGTAATGCGCTGGGTATTCATAATTGTTAAGTGTTAGACTGGGTAAACGATTCTTTAAAAATTAAAGTACGTTCATACCCACAAATAAATTTATGATAAATATCAGGTTATCAGTCGCTAATAACATTTTAATAATCTATTCTTAAAATTGGCATTAATTTATGAGCCTGTTTTGCGCAGAATTTCATACCTTAAACTAAACAAATCTAACGTATGAATATCAACTTTGAATATGACGATGTAAAGGCCAGTAATCGTTTAGAGATTATGGCAGCACAAAAATTAGAGAAATTATTGGACAAATTTGATTTTGTTGTCCGCGCAGATGTTTTCTTTAAAACAGAGAATACTTCTTCGCCAGAAACTGGAATGATTTGTAGCATCCGTTTGAGTGCACCAGGACCGCGATTGTTCGCAGAATCAAGTACTGCTAGCTTTGAAGCTTCTATTGCTGGCACTATTGGTGACTTGGACAGACAATTACAACGTCGTAAAGCTAAAATGAAATCGCACTAGATATGTAGCAGAACATACTTTTATTGGTTTTATGAAGGGCAGTTTTCTACTCTACACATAAAGCCATATGAAAAGTATGTTCTGTTTTAACTTTAAGCCTCACTCCTTCTTATGAAATACTTTCTTTTACTCCTATTATGTGTTGGGGCTACCACACTGGGGCATTCTCAAAGCACCCAAATTACATCCGCAACTATCAGCTTTAATTTTGTAAAGAAAGATGTGAGCGGTTCTATTTCTGGGTTTAGTAGTAGTTCTAAAATTGATTGGGATAATTTAGAAAATTCAGTCATTGAAGGTCAGGTAAAAACCGAAACTCTAAAGACAGGTAATTTTGTTCGTGATTGGTCGCTTAAAAGTGGTAAATATTTTGATACTGATGCCTTTCCGCTTATCAAATTTAAAAGTAATCGTATGGTAAAAGAAGCCAATGGGCTTTTGGTTTACGGTACATTAACACTAAAAGGTATTTCTAAACCCATAGAAATTAAGTTTACCAAAGCCGGTAGCCGTTTAACTGGCGCCACTACCCTATTTACGGCTGACTATGATATTGCTATTTACAAAAACAATAGAACAGACAATAAAGTTACCGTTACTCTAAAATTAGAATTGGACTAAAACTAGCCGCTATAGTTAGTTTTTCATACCATTATTGAGGCGTTCCTTTGAAGCAACCAATATTATAAGGAAAATCATAGGTCCAATGATAATGGTATAAATCTATTATCTCGCCATCCCATAGAACTGGGTGCTTATGACCATGGCATTCATCCAAATCTTGGGAAGTCAGCAATTCTCCGTCTTCACCATAGGGGCCATAAATTCCAAAACCATCTAACATATAGCCCATGAGCGGTGCATGACCAGTTTCATGTTCGTGAATATGCTCTTGTAAATCTTCTGAAGGAAAATGATAATGATAGGTTTCTGTTCCATCTGTGTGACCACCAAACCTATCTAACATTTCATGTGCAGCAGCGTCATTACCTAATGTAGACGAACCATGATATATAGCACTACCACTTAATGAGATACCAGATGGGCCAAAAAAGACACAGTTTGGTTCTTGTGCTATTTCAGGTATTGCCGGTAGTCTATAATTAACCACATGTTCCGATATGATATTTGGATTACCGTCATATCTATACGCATCACTCCCCGGCGTTATTGGAAAAATTCCAGTAGGATGATCAGGCAATGCATTACCAGTTATAATCCTATTTCCGTTACCATCCAATGATACATTGAACTCACTCATCCAAGTTACATTACCTTCCACTTGTGGTTTTCTGTTGTAATCCCAGCTACCATCCGCATTTGTCCAATCGCTTGCATCGGCATTTCCTGCGCCATCTGAAGGAAGTCCGCAAAGCCATAAGGATAAAAAATCTGGAGTAGACTGCCCTTGGTTTCGTATGAGAATATTAGTAGGTGTTTCACCGCCAAATGGTAAACTTGTTAATTCTATAGTGGTTACCTCTGTTTGGGTTTCTTCTAGAGGCTCGGTAGTATCTTCTGACGAACTACAACCTAAGGTTGTAAGCAGTACAGTACTAATAAGCGTAAACCGGTAAGATATTCTTTTGATAAATAGATTCATATGGATAAATTATTTAAAGCTATGACAGAATGAAAACGAAAAGGTTTAACACATCTTGTACGTCTTACCCACAATTTTTAATAAATCAGCTGTAGTTGAAGGTAGTATTTAAGTGAACCCTAGTCTTTTGACCTATAAAATTCGCATTGAGTCATATCATTTTAAAAATGATGTTTAACTTCGCACTTTTAATCAATGTAGTATGTGGGTTTGGATTATATTTATTGCTTGTGTAGTTGTATTTCTAGCATTAGATTTAGGGGTTTTTCATAAAGAAGACCATGTTGTAAAATCTAAGGAAGCTGGTATATGGACTGCTATTTGGGTCACTATTGCCTTTGCTTTTAGCGCTGTAATCTATTGGCTATTCTCCTCTGGCTTAACCGATAACCCAACCGGACTTACAGCTAATGATGCCGTTTTAAAATACATTACGGGTTATCTTATAGAACTTTCTTTAAGTATTGATAACGTGTTTGTGATTGCAGTAATCTTTTCTGCATTTAGCATTCCTCCTATTTACCAGCATCGCGTGCTTTTCTGGGGCATATTAGGTGCCATTGTTTTTAGAGCATTAATGATTCTCTTTGGTGTAGCATTAATTACAAAGTTTGATTGGGTCATTTATGTATTTGGTGTTTTTTTATTGTTCACAGCCTTTAAAATGCTCAAGAGCGATGAACATGCCTTTGATCCTAAAAACTCCTTTGTATTTAAACAGCTTAAAAAGATATATCCTATAACTACCGCTATTAGCGGTCATGATTTTTTCATTACCAAAATGGGTGTAAAAGCCGCCACTCCCCTATTTGTAGCACTTGTAGTTATAGAACTGACCGATATTCTTTTTGCATTAGATAGTATTCCTGCAATTTTAGCGATTACTGCGGACCCATTTATTGTATTTAGTTCTAATATTTTAGCCATTCTAGGCTTACGTTCTATGTATTTTTTAATCTCTAGAATGTTACAGAAGTTTAGGTTCATTAACTACAGCTTGGTAGTCATCCTAGCTTTTGTGGGCGTTAAAATGCTATTAGTGCATCATGTGAAATTCCCAGAATGGGTTTCTCTATCTGTTATTTCTGTTGCTTTACTATCTGGTGTATTGGCTTCTCGTTTTATACCCGAAAAAAGTACAGACAACTAATTTATTTTTTACCGTATGATAATGGATCTATAGTGCTACGAATTAAGGTAGACGCGCCAGTTTTACTACGAACGTTATTACTTCTTAAACATAGCGCTGTACAGCTTTCCAACAGCCCAATTACCTAGTGGAAAATAGAGAGCAAAGAATAAGGCCATACCTAAAGCAAAGGTACGTTCCCCAAAAAATTGATCTAGTAAATTGTCTGGATACGCATAGGAGGTTTCTATGGCGTAGCCCCCAAACTCTAGAAAACCCATGGCAATTAGGCCATATGCATATTGTGTATGAAATGGTAGATTTCTTAAGAGTAAGGAAATAGGAACCATATAAACAATATAGCAGGTAATGACCTGCCACCAAAAGGTAAATTTAGCCAGCTCTATTTGAGCCCCAAACCAGTTCATACCTAAGCCCCAAAGAAAATAAACAGTACAGTATAACAAAATAAGACGTGTGTCTACCTGTAGCTTGGGTTTTGCCCAAGCAATAAAATCATTCATAACTCAATTTATTTTTCGGAAAGTTTGGTTTCTATAATACGAAGCGCATTTGCAACCGTTTGCATTTCGTCCATATCTTCATTCTCTAAACGGATGTCAAATGCATCTTCTACATCTAGCACAATATCTACTAGATTTGCAGAATTTATGTTTAATTCTGATATAAAGTTACTATCCTCTTTAACATCTATAATATTCACGTCTTCAGGTAAGTATATTTTTATAATATCTTTTAGTTTTTGATATTTTTCTTCTTTCGTCATAGGAGTAATTATTCTTTTTTTTGATTGATTTAGCGGGATGTCTCAGCTTGGTGCTCATCTGAAAACGCCTTAAAAATAACACAAGCATTTACATCACCAAAGCCAAAACTCGCTTTTGCGATAATTTTAGGACTGTAATTGATTGTTTTCTTTGGAATGCTATCTTCTCCTATAAGCGCTGCTATTTCTGGATGCACATCTTCACAGTTGACATTCCCAAAAACAACACCTTCAGAAAATTGTAAAATACTCGCTACGGACTCAATACTGCCGGCAGCTGCCAAACAGTGGCCAATCATTCCTTTAAATGAATTGATATACGGAAAGTCTCTTCCTTTACGGCCCAAAGCCGCACTCCAATTACGTATTTCTAAACTATCTTTTGAGGTGGCAGTTAAGTGTCCGTTAATGGCATCTATATCTTCTGCATTTATTCCTGCATTTTTTACTGCATTGCGTATACATCGCTGCACTGCTAAGCTATTTGGCGCCGTCATAGAACCTTCTCCTAATTGGCCACCGCTATTAATTTCACCTCCTAGTACCTCTGCATATATCTTTGCACCCCTTTTTTGCGCGCTTTCTAAGGATTCTAAAACCAAGGCTCCTGCCCCACTGCCAGGAACAAAACCAGCTGCCGAAGCACTCATAGGTCGGCTAGCTTTAGTTGGCTTGTCTGAATATCCTCTTGGAAGAATACGCATAGCATCAAAACCACCCCATACATAAGGGCCACTATCACTACAGCTGCCCACAAGCATAGCTTCTGCTTTTCCACTAGCAATACGCTCATAGCCCATTAGAATACCTTCGGTTCCAGTGGTACAGGCAGAAGAATTAGCAGAAACTTGGTTACCACATCCTAAATTACCTCCTAAATATGCACTTACACCACTAGCCATGGTTTGTATAACACTCGTACTCCCTAATCTCCTGACCTTCTGATCATCAATCATGAGTATGGCTTCCCTAAACTTGTCAACCCCCAAAATTCCAGTCCCAAACAGGATTCCATAATCCCAATACGGTTCGTTTGTTGCATTTGGTTCTAATCCGGCATCTGCCCAAGCATCCATTCCTGCGATTACACCATAAACTAACCCAGACGCGTTTAGACCACGTAGTTGTAATGGTGTAAAGTAATTATTTAATACAT
The DNA here is from genome assembly GCA_938038975.1 of uncultured Maribacter sp. Taxonomy (GTDB): domain Bacteria; phylum Bacteroidota; class Bacteroidia; order Flavobacteriales; family Flavobacteriaceae; genus Maribacter. Next base: position 9,282 of record CALHVP010000097.1, read on the forward strand.
TATCCTTAACTAATGGATTTGCAGCAATTTGACATCCAAATTTAAGTCGCTCTAATTCCGATTGAAACCGAATCCCACTAGTGCCATTTGTAAGTGCTACGGTGAAGTCAGTTAGACCGACTCCGTTTGGAGCACAGACTCCAAGTCCTGTTATTACTACACGTTTACCCATCCAAATCTGTTGTTATCATTCCTGCTATTTCACCTTTGCATACCAAGCCCCCTTTTGAATCGTACATTTTGACTTCGCACTTTAATTTCTGAAATCGGTAATATATTTTCTTAGAAACTACCCGTACTTTTTCATTAGGTAGTACCGGTTTTAGGAATTCCATTTGAGAACTACTCATTCCCATTTGTAGTTTCTTATCTGAAGCGCCGGCCTTTATTAAATAAATTCCAAGACATACCACCCCAATTTGCGCACAGCATTCCGTTAATATGACTCCTGGTGTAACTGGATTTTCTTTAAAATGTCCTTTGTAAAAGTCTAATTGAGGTAGAAAAGTAAAATGACCTTCAGCGCCATCCGCATCTACACGTACCAATTCATCTACAAACAAGAAAGGCGCAGTGTATGGTAATTCATCTATAATAGCCTGTAGGTTGGTCATATATTCTATTTTAACAAAGACTTTCGCCTCCATCTACTTTTAAAACTGTTCCAGTAATCCACTTGGATTCTTCTCGTGTGAGTAAATAAGCTGCATTGGCAACATCTTCAGGTGTGGTTAATCTATTATTTGGATTGCGTTGTAATGCATTAGCTTCAATATGTTCAGCGTTAGGTATCATTTCAAAAGATTTTGTTTTCGTAACCCCTGCTTGTATACAATTAGCACGTATTCCTAAAGCTGCGAATTCCAATGCCATGTTCCGTACTAGCGCTTCTAATGCGACTTTAGCTACCGAAACAGCGGCGTAATTGGGTAGTGCGCGTGTGTTTCCTTCACTTGTAAAGGCGATAATACGACTATCAGAAGCAAATAAGCTATTTGCCATTAATGCTTTGGTCCAATCATATAAACTTAGTGCCATGGCATCAAAGGTAATTTGTATATCAGTTGCTGTAAGGCTTTCGCCTTTGGTTGCGTACATTGGTTTAAGACTGCCTTTGGCAATACTGTGAACCAATACCTTTATTTGATTTCCCTTTGGTAGTGCTTCTAAAATCTCCTGTACTAAAAGGCTGCGCTTGTCTTTGTTTAACGCATCAATATTAAAGGTTTTCAAACCAACACCAGCCGCGCTAATCTCTTTAAAGTTCAGCTCAATTTCTGCCATATCAGCTCGTCTATCTCTGTGTATAATGATCATATTATAACCGTGCTTTGCTAGTTTCTTAGCTGTAGCCAAGCCAAGACCACTACTACCACCAAGAATTAAGGCCCAAAATCTGCTATTATCTTCAATTTCCATTTTGTTATTTACACTCATTTAAAGAAATTAATCATTATTCAAACTCAAACTAGGTAAGTTTGACGTTAGTAAATAGGATATGAATTAGGTGTGTTTTGTATTTTCGATAGCAAAAACAGTTACTTTAACTCCTAACTCCTAACTCCTAACTCCTGATTACCATTCTAGCAATACGCGTTGTGCGGAGAATCCTGGACCAAAACTAAGTACCAAACCTTGTTCGCCTGGAGCAATGTCCTTTTCCATAAATCGCTCTAACACATATAACACAGTAGCACTGCTCATATTACCATACTCTTTTAGTACAGCTCTAGTATCATCTATATTCTTGCCCAAGGTTCCAAAGAGTGCTTCTACAGTTTGCACAATTTTTTTACCACCTGGGTGAAATATTAGGTGGTCTACTTTAGAGATATCACTTCCGTAGCGTTCTAAAAATGGATGAACAATAGCTGGAAAATGACTCGCTATCGTCTCTGGCACTGCGGGATCTAATATCATTTTTAATCCATGATTGGTTAAATCAAAACCCATTAAATGTGCGGTATCCTTAAAATGGTACATATCTTCCCCAATAATCTTAGGTCCTAGAGCATCTTCTTCTGATGACAGTAACACACAAGCAGCCCCATCTCCAAAAATAGCAGCACTAACCATATTAGCCATAGAATAATCATTTAGCTGAAACGTAGCCGTTGGACTTTCTACTGCCACAATAGCAATTCTTTTATTGGGGTTTGATTTTAGAAAATTATGCGCATAAATAAGCCCTGATACTCCAGCAGCACAACCCATTTCTGTAACAGGAAGTCTTACCACATCTTGTCGAAGGCCTAATTCATTTATTAAATAGGCATCCAAAGAAGGAATCATAATACCTGTGCAACTCACAGTAATTATATAATCTAATGATTCTGGGCTCCAACTGGCTTTGCTAAGTGCATTTTCCAACACCTTAATACCTAATTTTTTACACTCTCTAGCGTAGATGGTATTCTTATCTTCAAAAGAAGTGGCTAAAAACACTTCCTCCGGATCCATAATACTATATCGTTTGTCTACAGCTGCACCTTCGAAAATCTTAACGACTTTTCGCCTAAAACGCTCCTCTTGGTTTTGAAGCCAAAGATCTACGAGCGGTATAATTTCTTTGGTTTCTCTGCAATACTTAGGAAGCTGTTTGCTAACGGCTACTATTCTTGTTTCACTCATATATTATTCTGTCGCTTTTTACGCATGACCCATACATATCTAAAGGCCCATTTCCAAGTTATTTTATGTTCCAAGTTCGGAAGCTTGTTCGCATAGCCCTCTAAATCGTTACGTTTAAAACCTTTGGATATAGAAATTAAACCATCTATTGCTGCGGTTTTGGTTCGGATAAAAACGAGGCTAAATAGTTTAAATAACGAATAAGCCAAGCTACTACGTTGGAGGTCGTTGATTACAATTCCTAGAGATGAAAGACGCTCAAACTGTTTTATGAATTTAAGTATTTCCTTGTCTGGGAAATGATGCATGGTTAGTGTAGTGGTTACCACATCGCATTTAAAATCTGAGAAATCTGCCGTAAGAATATCTTTTATATGATAGCTTATTTCAGGATAATCCACAGATAATTTTGATGCAAGGGTTAACGCATCCTTACTAAGGTCTACTCCTACTAGTTTTACATTAATATTTCGCTTTCTTGCGGCAAGTGCAATGTTTCTGAGCATGCTTCCGTCTGCACAGCCCATATCTAATATCGTATACGATTCTTTTGATTCTTCTTTAATAAGCCTAAATACAGCGTCTACCGTAATCTTGTTGCCTCCTAGTATGCGGTTTACTCTAGTAATGTCATTGAGGACTACTTCCAACTCACCTATACTGCCGGTAAAGTTGTCCATTAGCTCTTCTTGCTCACTTCTTCTGCTCCAATCAATCATCATACGATAGGTTTACCATGGGTTTTTGAAATTACATAATTTAAAACTGAAGTTGATTTTTTTGCCACTCTAATTCCGGTATTCATCCAAGTTTTATTCAGAAGAACGTTTTGCAATCTCCTTCCAAACCATAACCGATTCTTAAATATCTTATTCCATTGCTTTCTGTATTCTTTTTCTAACTGCTGCCGCGTATAGTCTGGTTCAGAAATAAATCGATGGACCTGTTCGGAAGCAATTTTAGCACTATGGATAGCCATGGCCATACCATTACCACAAAGCGGATGTATGAGTCCGGCAGTATCACCACACATAAGAATATGATTTTCTACAGGGGCTTTTTTATCAAATGCAATTTGAGCAATTGCCATTGGTTTATCAAAAATGGGTTCCGCCTTTTCAAAGAACTCTTTTAAAAAGGGATTACGAGCCACCACTGCTTTATTAAAAGCTTCTATATCGTTATATCTTTTGAAACTCTCATAGTGCGCTAAATAACAGAAATTAACCGCACCTGTTTCCGTTTTTGATAATCCGCCATAACCTCCTTCAAAATTATGGAGCGCTACAAGGTTTGGTTCAAAGTTAGGGTGTTTGTAATGCGCTTTTACTGCAAGCCAATCTTGTTTTTTAAAACTGAAGGACCGCTTTAGTTGTTTATCTAAAGAAGAACGTTTGCCATAGGCACCTAAAACGATACTAGCATTAAACGTTTGCTCATTATTAGTCACAATAAACGCATCGTTGGCATATGTGATATGAGATACTTTACTAAAGGAAAAATGTACACCTTGAGCTTTCGCTTTTTCGTATAACAGGTCATCAAATAAATACCTGCTAATTCCCATACCTCCTAGTGGTAGTGTGGTCTCCACCTTATGACCATTTTCGGTGCTGATTTCAAAATTTGAAATTGCAATCCCACCAGCTTTCATAATATCTACTCCTAGGCTTTCTAAATACGGACGCACTTCATTGGAAACGTATTCTCCGCACACTTTGTGATGTGGATATGTGTTGGTTTCAAAAAGTAACACACGATGGCCAAAACCAGATAGTGCAATTGCTGATGTGAGTCCCGCTAATCCGCCTCCTACAATAATAATGTCCCATTTTTCCACTAACGGAAAGTTACGCTTTTCCACAAAAAAATCCCTGTGAATACAGGGATTTTACTCGATAATCGATATTTAAATGTATTAAGGCTTATCTCTAAGTTGTAAGCCTGTCTTGTTAACTAAACCTGTAGGGCTTGCCTAGAGGTAGATTGTTACAATTTGTATAAGGCAACTGGTTTAATTCCCAGTTTCTTTAACCGCTTCTTCTTTTAGCTCTTCACTTGCTACAATGACTAGCTCTACTCTTCTGTTTTTTGTTTTACCTTCTGGAGTTGTGTTGTCACCTACAGGTTGTAACTCTCCATACCACTTCGTAGTGAATCTATTAGCTGCAATCCCCTTAGCGGTTAGGTAGTTTGTAACTGATTCTGCACGTTGTTTAGATAGGTTCATGTTATAGTCTCCAGCACCAGAGCTGTCTGTATGGCCCTCTACAAGAATATTAGAATTAGGATACTCATTAAAAATACCAATTAATTTATCTAATACAGTAGCTGAAGATCCCTTGATGTTAGCTTTATTAGAATCAAAAAACACGCCAGCATCCTGATTGAAAGTAACATTAATACCTTCACCTACTCTTTTTACTTCTGCTCCTGGAATTTCCTCTTCAATACGCTCTGCTTGTCTGTCCATACGGTTTCCGATATAACCACCTGCAGCACCACCAATGGCAGCTCCAAGTATAGCACCAAGTGCTGTGTTATTTCCACTTCCAACATTGTTTCCAAGTACTCCTCCGATTACGGCACCTCCAGCAGCACCAATTACAGCACCTTTTTGTGTTTTATTGGCGTTTTTTATTGGACTACAACTCATAACCATGGTCAAAGCCATTAGGTATGCACTATTTCTTATTGCACTAGTTTTCATTTGTTACTTTTTAGTAGGTTCTTATTATTTTCTTGTGAATTCGTAAACGACACTAACAGATTTTCCGTCCACCTGTACATTAGACTGTAATCTCATGCTTTGCTCCGTTAAACTTTCTATGTTTAATCTATAACCAACTCCGCCAGAAATATCCTTTAACTTCTCGTTTATGAATTTAAATTGCAATTGACTGGTATTGTTATCAGCTCTTTCTACTACAGACCATCTAATAAAGCGGTCTCCTTCTTTACATAATGAAGATGCACCAATGGTATATCTTCCTGTACTGTTGTTGTCACGAAAAAACCAATCACTACCTTCTAAACAGATATCCTCTACATCGTTAAAAAGTACTGCTTTGAAATTCCCTGTATTATTAGCAAAGGAGACATCATTTAATATCCAGGAGCCACTTAATAAATTTCTTTTCGCCCTTGCTTCCTTTGATATGGAACAGGATGAAAAAGTGAATGCGCATACGCTCAATAATAGAATGAATTTTTTCATATATACTTTAGATTTGTAATTAACCTTATATACGTTGCTATGTTAATTTTGGACGTATACAAGCTGTAAATTATTTCATTAATACAGCAAAGGAAGGGACAAGTACAGGATATGATTAGCTCATTTAGGATTAAGTTTAACGTGAAAGCGCTAATACGAGATAAGTGCCTTCAGCTCCTTCTCAAACTTAGATTTAGAAAGATAATTTCGTTCTAGTTCTGCATTAAAGGGGATAGGTGTATCCATACTCGCAACCCGCTTTATAGGGCCGTCTAAGTACTGGAAACAGTTTTCCATAACACTCGCAGAGATATCACTTGCAATTCCTCCAAAAAGACTATCCTCCTGGAGAATAATAAGCTTACCTGTTTTTTTAACTGATGTATAGATGCTTTCTATATCTAAAGGCTGTAGGGTTCTAAGGTCTAATAAGTCTGCGCTTATACTATCATTATTAGATAAGGTTTCAAGAGCCCAATGTACGCCAGCTCCATAACTAACTATGGTAATGTCAGTGCCTTCCTTTAAAAGGTTTGCTTTGCCAAAGGGAATGGTATAATTATTGGTTGGTACGTCTTCATATATACTTCTATACAAACCTTTATGTTCAAAAAATAGTACTGGGTTAGGGTCATCAACGGCAGTAGCTAAGAGTCCTTTCGCATCAGAAGGAAATGCTGGATATACTACTTTAAGTCCTGGGGTTTTTGTGAACCACGCTTCATTTGTTTGTGAATGAAAGGGGCCAGCAGCTACACCACCACCGCAGGGCATACGAATAACTACGTCCGCATTTTCTGCCCATCTATAGTAACTTTTAGCAAGATAATTTACAATTGGGTTAAAGCCACTTGATGCAAAATCTGCAAATTGCATTTCCATGACAGCCTTCATTCCGTTTATGGATAAGCCCATTGCAGCAGATACAATAGCAGACTCACAAATGGGTGTATTTCTCACACGTTCTTTACCAAACGCTTCTACGAAACCATCTGTAATTTTAAAAACGCCTCCATATTCCGCAACATCCTGGCCCATGATAACAAGGTTGTCATATTTCTCCATTGCACCACGTAGACCATCCGAAATAGCATCCACCAATCGAATACTTTTTTTATGTATACTAGGTGTAACTTCTTTATAATCAATATTTAAAAACACATCACTTAATTCTTTACTTTCATTAAATACAATAGGTGTTTCATCAAAAGCAATTTTAAGATTATCTTCTATTTCTAACGTTATATCAGCCTTTAGTTCTTTCTGTTTCGATTCAGTGAGTACTCCTGTTGCCATCAGGTGTTGTTCAAAATTTTCTAATGGATCCTTTACTGCCCATGCGTCCATTATTTCCTGTGGGACATATTTTGCACCACTAGCTTCTTCGTGGCCACGCATTCTAAAAGTTTTAAACTCCAGTAAAACAGGTCTTGGGTTATTACGAATATCTGTGCAAAGGGCATCTACTTTGGTATAGACTTCTAGAATATTGTTACCGTCTATTATATGAGACTCCATACCATAACCAATTCCTTTGTCTGCTAAATGCTCACATTTAAATTGCTCATCTGTTGGTGTAGAAAGTCCATAACCGTTATTTTCTATGCAAAACAATACGGGCAACTCCCAAACAGCAGCTACATTTAGGGCTTCATGAAAATCACCCTCACTAGTTGCTCCTTCTCCAGTAAATACTGCCGTAACCTTATTTTCACCTCTTAATTTATGCGCCAATGCAATACCATCTGCAACTCCTAATTGTGGGCCTAGATGGGATATCATTCCTATAATCTTATAAGCTTGTGTTCCAAAGTGAAAACTGCGGTCTCTACCGTTTGTAAAACCACTAGCCTTGCCTTGCCATTGTGCAAATAAGCGATGTAACGGTATGTTTCTTGTAGTAAAAACAGCCAAGTTCCTATGCATAGGAAGAATATATTCATCTTCTAAAAGCGCACTAGTTACTCCAACCGAAATTGCCTCTTGTCCAATACCACTAAACCATTTGGATATGCGACCCTGTCGTAATAGAATTAGCATTTTCTCCTCGATCATCCTTGGCCTTAGCAACCTGCTGTACAGCTTTAGTTGCATCTCCTTGGCTACTTTATAATCGCCGTATTCCATATATTTTGTAGTGTCATTTTATTTATCGTATAAATGTAACAAAAAACAGCTTATCCAATAATCATATAACAAACTTGTAGCTAAACAATAACTTTGTAATTTTACATGAATAGAAAATAAAAGCTATGAGCCTAGTACCAAGTGTGGATTTAACAGATTTTATCTCTGAAGACCCAAAGCGAAAGCAAAAGTTTATTAAAGAAATAGGAACAGCATTCGAAGAAATTGGCTTCGTAGCTCTTAGTGGTCACTTTTTATCAGAAGATTTGGTTTCTGATTTGTATGGTGAAATAAAGGAGTTCTTCCAGTTGCCCCAAGAAGTAAAGGATAGTTATGAAATTGAAGGCATTGGAGGACAAAGAGGGTATACTTCTTTTGGAAAAGAACATGCTAAAGGAAGAACTGAAGGCGATTTAAAGGAGTTTTGGCATTTTGGACAGTATGTTACAGACAATGCTAAATTAGAACAAGAATATCCAGACAATGTTTTGGTAACCGAACTCATTAAATTTAACCAGGTAGGTGAAGAAACCTATAAGATGTTAGAAAAGACAGCAAGATATGTGCTAAGAGCTTTGGCTTTACATCTTGACTTGGATGAAACCTATTTTGATGATTTTATTACCAATGGAAATTCGATTTTACGCCCTATTCATTACCCACCAATAACTAAAGAACCCAAGAATGCGGTGAGAGCGGCAGCTCATGGTGATATAAATCTAATTACGTTATTAATGGGAGCCCATGGTAAAGGATTACAGGTCCAAAACCACAAAGGAGAATGGGTAGATGCTATTGCTAGACCAGACCAATTAATGATTAATGTTGGGGATATGCTTGCTAGACTATCTAATAATAGATTAAAATCAACTATTCACCAAGTGGTTAACCCGCCTAAGGAACTTTGGGGAAGCTCAAGATATTCTGTACCGTTTTTTATGCATCCTATAAGTGAGATGCCTTTAAATTGTTTAGATAAATGTATTGATAAAGACCACCCAAAAGCATTTGATGATATAACTGCTGGTGCATTTTTAAATGAACGATTGATAGAACTTGGCTTGATTAAAAAGTAGTTATGGATTTAAAAGATCAATTAAAAAACCTTTTCCCAGAGCATGCTCCCGAGGAAACAGCGGCAGAAAAATCAGAAAATACCATCTGGATGCAAGAAGATCCTATTATTTGCAAGTACGAAAAGCGAAAAGGTAAGCCTATTACTATTTTAGAAGGGTATACTGGTGCTGATGCCGATTTTAAGATCTTAGCTAAAGAATTAAAGACAAAATTAAGTGTAGGTGGGAGTTTTAAGGATGGTAAAATCATCATTCAAGGGGATTATAGAGATAGAATCATGAGTTTGTTAAAAGTTAAGGGATTCAAAGTAAAGCGTGTAGGTGGTTGATTTATAGCAAATTGATAGCCTATGTGTATTAAATAGGAGTTCTTTTTTTTGTTAATTTTTTTTATTTATTTAACAGAAAGCTTACATTTAGACAACCAGAACCTAAAGCAATTGTAAATGAGTTCCCTACTTCATATAACGAACGGAGATAATTTCACTTCAAGGCTTAATAAGCTAGATATTAAAGGAGATGTAATTACTTGGCGTGAAATGCTTTGTGAAGGAAAAACATTAACCAACGTTGGTAGTGAATCTTTCTGGAAAACACGATACGAGTTTCTTCATAAGAATTATAAAGTATCTAAATCTTGGTTTATCGAAAAAACCTTGAAGGAATACCGATCACTTTGTAATCATAAACAGCAAGACCATATTGTTTTATGGTTTGAATATGATCTTTACTGTCAAGTAAATATGTTAGCTGTAATTAGTTGGTTATTAGCTAATAGAAGATACGCTCAAATATCACTGGTATGCAGTGGCAAAGAAGATGAAAGTGATAAGATGTATAGTTTAAACGAACTATCAGACGAACAGCTTAAAGGTCTTTATAGCAATCGTAAGGAATTAACACAAGACGATGTGGAGTATGCGGATTATGTTTGGCAATTGTACTGCAGTAACAATCCAATGCGTTTAGAGAACCTAACCGATTTTAAAGATTATCAATTCGATTATTTAGGAGATGCGATACAAAGTCATTTAAAAAGATTTCCAAGTATTGCCAATGGTCTTAATAGTATGGAGCATAATATCTTGCATCTGGCAAGAGAGAAAAAACCAGATAGCAGAAATGGCCTTTTAAAATCAGTTTTGGAAAATCAAGGCAACCTAGGCTTTGCTGATACACAATATGATAGAGCTATTTCTAGACTAAAACCTTTATTTCATTCCTTTAATCCTGTGCATCTTACTAAAAAGGGCAAGGAAGTTCTTGATAATAAGACCAGTTATTACTCTATTATTAGGGATAATGATGTGTATCTAGGAGGTTCTTTAAAATACAACTTCCTTTACAATACAGATACGAGCAGAATCTTAAAGCTCTAATATGCAGCTAAGCGCATCTGAGCTTATTTTAAATGCTGACGGTAGCATTTATCACCTAAACTTACTTCCAGAAGATATAGCCACCACCATTATAACTGTTGGTGATCCTGATCGTGTTGTTGAAGTCTCCAAACATTTTGACACTATTGATGTTAAAAAGGGAAAACGTGAGTTCTTAACCCATACTGGATTTTTAAATGGAAAAAGGCTCAGTGTAATTTCAACAGGTATAGGAACAGATAACATAGATATTGTTTTAAATGAGCTAGATGCTCTAGTGAACATAGATTTTGAATCCCGAACCATTAACAAAAATCGTATACGATTAAAATTAATTCGTATTGGCACTACCGGAGCGATTCAACCAGAAATTCCTATTGATTCTTTTTTAATGAGTGCGCTTGCAATTGGTTTTGATGGACTTTTGCATTTCTATGAACAAGATTATAATCAGCACAAAGAATTAGAAGATGCGTTTTTAGAGTATACACAATGGTCTAATAGAAAAGCAAGGCCTTATGTGGTGGGTTATGATGAATCTCTAGGGCAAAAATTATCAGATAATCGTATACGATTAGGTTTTACCGCAACAAATACAGGCTTTTACGGCCCTCAAGGGAGATCATTAAGAATAGCCCCTAGCCAAATTGGAATTATGTCTAAAATGGCAAGTTTTAAGTTTAACGACTTACAGATTACGAACTTAGAAATGGAAACTTCTGGTATTTATGCACTAGCAAAACTATTAGGACATCAGGCCATATCCCTTAACTGCATATTAGCTAACAGAGCAACAGGCGAATTCTCTAGTAATCCTTCCAAAGCGGTACAAGAACTTATTAGTTTCACATTAACTAAACTTACTTCACCTTGAAATCAGTAAAAATTATTGGCGTACCTGAACACTTTAATTTACCATGGCATCTTGCTATAGAAGAGGGAGCTTTTGCTGAAAGAGGAATTGATTTGCAATGGGAGGATATACCAGAAGGTACTGGTAAAATGTGTCAACTTTTGGAAAAGGGTGACACCGATCTGGCAATTATTCTTACGGAAGGTATTATAAAAAGCATATCTGAAGGAAACCCATCTAAAATAATACAAGAATATATTGCCACTCCCCTACTTTGGGGAATTCACGTAGGTGCGCAACGTAGTTTTAAACAACTTAGCGAATTAGAAAATACAAAAGCTGCAGTTAGTCGATTTGGTAGCGGGAGTCATTTAATGGCTTATGTGAATGCAAAAAATAACGAGTGGAATTTAAATGACTTGGCTTTTGAGGTTATTAACAATCTAGATGGCGCTAAACAAGCGCTAACTGATGGAACTGCAGATTACTTTATGTGGGAACATTACACGACAAAACCTTTGGTAGATGAAGGTGTATTTAGGCGATTGGGAGACTGTCCTACGCCCTGGCCTTGTTTTATGTTAGTAGGTACAGATAGTTTTATACAGGAGCAACCAAATGTTATTAATCACATTTTAGAGATAATAAACCTGTATACCTCAGAATTTAAAAACATTCCTAGTATTGACAGAACCTTAGCTAACCGATACGAGCAACAACTCCCAGATATACAGGAGTGGATGACTACTACGGAATGGAGTCAATCTCAATTACGGGTAAAAACCCTAGTTAAGGTCCAAGAAACACTATTAGATTTAAATCTAATTACAAATCAATTACCTTCAAAGGACTTTCTTAGATAATACCAAGCCTAGGCGTCTATTGAGAAGTTCACGTGTTTATTAATAATTTTCTTAAAAGTACTATCGGATAGCGGTTTTTGTGCAAAGTCTATGATATGTGGATTATTTGTAGCACGCTCCTTATCCTCACTATTATCGCTAATAGTTACTAAGACAATCATTAGCTGATCTTTTAGGCTTTGTGGTACTTGCTCCTCGTACATTCTCATAAACTCCCAGCCATCCATAATGGGCATTCTAAGATCTAACATCACCATACATGGTAAAGCTATCTGGTCTACTCCTTTGTTAAGAATATAATCTAGCGCTTGTTGTCCGTTTATAGCGGAGTTTACTTCAATTTCCAAATCTAGCTTATTAATGAAAATGGAGTGCAGAAAGTTGCTGGCCTCATCATCATCTACAAGTAAGATTGATTTCAATGTGTCGAGTTTTTTCATATTGTTAGTTTTGGTAAGAAAATACTTTAGTAAACTTAAGAAAAATAGTAAAATAAAAACTTACCATTTTATACTTTTATTACCTTTTTCTTTTAAAATAGCGTTTGTTTCAGAGAAATGCTTGTTTCCGAACCAGTAGCCCCTGTTGGCGCTGAGTGGTGACGGATGTCCTGAAGTAAGAATATGATGCTTGTCAGCATTAATTAGTTTAGCTTTCTTTTTTGCAAAACCTCCCCAAAGTAAAAATACCAGTCCGTCTTTTTCTTTTGATAGCGTCTTAATAACAGCGTCTGTAAACGTTTCCCATCCTTGTTTTTGATGACTTCCAGCTTCGTGTGCGCGAACTGTTAGCGTAGCATTTAATAATAATACCCCTTGTTTAGCCCAAGATTCTAAATTACCAGAATCTGGATAGGGTTTATTACAATCTGTTTGTAGTTCCTTAAAAATATTCACTAGAGAAGGAGGATGCTTTATATCATCTTGTACAGAAAAGCATAGTCCGTTTGCTTGGTTTGGACCATGATAAGGATCTTGACCAATAAGAACTACCTTGGTTTCTTCAAAAGAAAAGTGATTAAAAGCTTCAAACACTAACTCTTTCTTAGGATAGCAAATATGCTGATTGTATTCGCTTGAGATAAACTCCATTAAGTCCTGAAAATAAGGGTTCTTAAATTCTTCTTGTAACTGTTTCTCCCAACTAGTGGTAATTGAACCAATCATGCTATATATGCTAAGTTAAGTAGTACTCTAAAATAGCATTTTAAAATCAGATATCCTCTTCAAATAACGTGAAACTAATCTAGAAACTCAGTGCTAGCTAATCTCTTTGGGCTCACAGTATGTGTTTGTCTGTTTTCTAAATCTTTAATATACAAGCGCGTATCTTCCAATTCGTCCAAATCATATGATTTTACCGCCCATTTCATTGCATTGTTTAAATCACCATTAAATTCGCTTAGAACGGCTAAATTGTAACAAGCTCGGCTACTTATTTTAGTTTTAGGGTTGGAAATTTCTTGCTTCCAAAGGGTGCTAGCTTCTGAATACTTTCCGTTTTCAATCTTAGCATCTGCCAATTCCATTTTTTGTGATCCGGCAGCATAATAATCGCGATAAACATCTAATTTTCTAGGTTGCATCCTATATCCGTAAGCGCTTCCAGACTGTTTACTTTGTTTTAATAGGTTTTCTCTTCTGTTGTCAATGGCTTGTAGAGCGTCAACTTGATTTATCCCCTTAGCTGACGCATTCACTTGCTCGTTGGTTGTAAATTCATCAATTAAGATTCTTTGGTTAGGGTCATAAATTCTCCAACCGTTTTCAATCAACGTTTTTAAGGTAATTTCCTGACCAGACACTTCTGTTGCATTTCGCATCATATCTAACTGATTTAATTTTGTTTTTTTAAACGAGAATTTAGTCTCTGTATCATGTGAAGCCAAAGAAAATATAGCGTCAACTCCGTTTTTTTCGCAAATAAGCGCTATTTGCTGCCATGTAGCTTCATCTGGACTACTTCCAAAATCATTAGTTTTTTGTGCGGTTTTATCCAAGATTTTCACACTTTCAAAACGGGTGTCTTGAGCTAATTCATCAAAAAGCCCAGTAAGTGCAGCTTCTGTTCCTTTTTCTGCCAACCAGCGCTCTTCCAGCACAATTAATTGTTCTAAGCCGTTGCTATAACTTTTTTCGCTTTTAGCCAAACTACTATTTACAATCCCTATTTTTTTGATTTGATTAGACAGGTCAACCGGTGAAGGCTCTGTAAAGGTAATTTTTAGCTGTTTTGTAGATGTACAACTAAAACACCCGACAAAAACTATAAATATTAGAATTCCTTTAGAAAGATATTTCATGACTATAAAATTTTATTATTAGATCTCACTTTGAACGTAAGTCTTCTATAAAACAGCATTTTAGCCCTGATTATTGTATGCGCTTGTTCTAATTATTAATTCTAGCTTGTTTTTGTTACCCTTAGTAAAACACAGGAGTCTTAGATAAACTGCATTGTTTTTAATCTAAAACCTATTCCATACCTTTGCAATTGCTATTGAAAACTATGAATTCGATTAAAAAAAAGACACTACAAGATTTAGAGTTCCCTACTGTTTTACAACAGGTTGCGGCTCGTTGCAATACAGAGCTCGGTAAACAAGAAGCCTTAGAGATTATTCCATTTTCCAATGAAAATGAAATGAGCAATGCGCTGGGGAAAACGTCAGAATACCTAGGGTCTTTTATTAGTGACAATAGAATCCCTAATCATGGATTTGATGCTATAAATTCTGAACTTCAATTACTTAAAATAGAGAATACTACCTTAGAACTTAAAGGTTTTAAAAGAATCGCTGTCATATGCGAATCTATTGCTACCCACCAAAAGTTCTTTAAAAAATTTAAGGAATACTACCCTTTGCTCCAAGCTTCGGTAGCGGAACTTGAACAAAATGCAGAAATCCCTGCACTAATTCATGGTGTGGTAGATAAGTTTGGAGAGATTAAGGATAATGCATCTGATGAGTTGTTGAGTATAAGAAGACAAATGAACCACGTACGTGGAAAGATTACCCAAAGTTTTGGGTCAGCCTTAGCAACGTATAACTCGTCTGATTATTTAGACGAAATTAGAGAGTCTGTTGTAGAAAATAGAAGAGTGCTTGCCGTAAAGGCGATGTACCGTAGAAAAGTTAAAGGAACGGTTATGGGTACTTCTAAAACGGGAAGTATTGTTTATATAGAACCGGAGGCTGCCCTTAAATACAGCAGGGAGCTTAATAATTTAGAGTTTGAGGAAAAAGAAGAGGTTCAGCGTATTTTAAAACATCTTACGGACATGATACGACCGTTTAGAGCCCCTTTAAGAGCATATCAAGATTATTTGACACAAGTAGATGTTATCGCCGCAAAAGCAAAACACGCACAGGATATTGATGCTATAAAGCCAAAAGTAAGCAAGAACAATAAATTATTTTTAAAGGATGCCTATCATCCGTTGTTGCTACTTAGTAACAAACGGAAAAATGAAAAGACCTATCCACAAACTATTGAGCTGCATGATGAAAACAGAATCATTGTAATCTCTGGACCAAACGCA
>CALHVP010000098.1 GCA_938038975.1 uncultured Maribacter sp.
AAACTTTTTTATGTAGCTCCAGAAAGCCTTGGTTTTATTCAAAGCTTATTTGAACAAATTACGATAAGTTTATTTGCGGTTGATGAAGCACATTGTATCTCATCTTGGGGTCATGATTTTAGACCTGCATATACCAAATTAGGGAACTTAAAAGATATGTTTCCTAGTATTCCTATTATAGGGCTAACCGCAACGGCAGATAAAGCTACTCAAGAAGATATTGTAGATCAATTACATATCCCCAATGCAGAACAGCATTTAGCTTCTTTTAATCGCCCCAACTTATTTTTGGATGTAATGCCTGCCCAAAATCGAATAAAGCATATTCTTGAATTTTTAGAGGAGCGTTCCAATGAAAGTGGAATCATATATTGCTTAA
Source organism: uncultured Maribacter sp. (assembly GCA_938038975.1). Taxonomy (GTDB): domain Bacteria; phylum Bacteroidota; class Bacteroidia; order Flavobacteriales; family Flavobacteriaceae; genus Maribacter. The sequence goes on from CALHVP010000098.1 coordinate 380, forward strand.
GTAGAAAAAGCACCGAGTCTATTGCAGAAAAACTGGTAGCTGCAGGTTATAAAGCGAAGTCTTACCATGCAGGTATGCCTCCTGAGGATAGGAACAAAGCACAGGAAGATTTTATTACAGATCAAGTTCCTATAGTAGTGGCTACAATTGCTTTTGGAATGGGTATTGACAAGAGTAACGTTCGCTGGGTAATTCATTATAACCTACCTAAAAATATAGAAGGTTATTATCAAGAAATTGGTCGTGGTGGTAGAGATGGTCTTCCAGCTCATGCACTCTTGTTTTATAGTTTTGGTGATGTTGCACAACTCCGTAGGTTTATAGCACAGAGCGAAAATGCTGAGGTAGAATCTGCCAAGCTAGAACGTATGCAACAGTTTGCTGAGGCACTGAGTTGTCGCCGTATTGCACTACTAAATTATTTTGGAGAACATGTAACAGAAGGTTGTGGAAATTGCGATATCTGTCAGCGGCCACCAGCCTATTTTGATGGTACTGTACTTGCCCAGAAAATATGTTCTGTTGTTGCTAGATTAAAGCAAAATGAACCTATGGGAACGGTAATAGATGTGTTGCGTGGTGCTAAAAACGCACAAGTTTTTGACAAAGGCTATCAAAATATAAAAACATATGGAGCAGTTAACGATATGTCTTGGTTAGATGTACAACAGTATGTAATTCAACTCCTAAACCAAGGGGTGTTGAGTATTAATTTTAGAGCGGGAGCCCGCTTGGAACTTACACCTTTAGCTAAGGAGATCTTGTTTTCTAAGAAATCTATTCAATTAGCTATACTTAAAAAAGAGGTAGCGCCTGAAAAAGCGGCACGTAAAAAAGCAACTAGTAAAACGGGGATTTTTGAAAAACTAAGAATATTACGACAGCAAATTGCAACAGAACAGGGCGTGCCTGCATATGTGATTTTTGGTGACGCAAGTTTAAAAGATATGGAGGCTAAGATGCCAAAGAATCAAACTGAATTTATGAATATTATAGGTGTGGGGCAGGCAAAACTGGAAAAATATTCAGAATTATTTTTAAAAGAAATAACTGCACATAAACCTGCTAAAAAAGGAGGAAAGACACCAACACATAAAAAGTCATTTACTTTGTTTGAAGCTGGTTGTACCGTGCAGGAAATAGCTGAAAAAAGAGAACTCTCTGAGAATACGGTGTATGGGCATTTAATGAAAATCCATTCAGAAGGAGAGGCGTTAGATATGCATCAATTTGTAAGTGTGGAAGAAATAAATAAGATTTCAGAAGCAAAGGAATCACTAATAGAAGCGGATAGCTTAAAAGTTTTTTTCGAATATTTTGAAGAACAGATGCCGTATTGGAAAATTAAGTTAGGTCTTTATTTATTAGATAGTTAGGGGCAGTTTATCTTCAATAACGTTGTCACGTTCTTTTGTTTTATTTAAATGAAAGTTGGTCTTCTTGTTTTGTATGTGCTATATTGAACCGTCTTTAATTTTTTTGAAACTAGATTTTTACTAAAGCTACGGTGTGCTACACAAGTTTCAGGATTTAAAGAAATAACTAACTAACTAACCAGTTTTTATGGATTTTCTAGCTATTTTTTCTTTCGCAGGGTTTACTTCTTTAGTAGCAATTATAGCTTGGTATGCTACCAAATCTACAGATGAGAAATCTTCTGATGGCTATTTTCTAGGCGGAAGAAGTCTTACTGCTGGCGTTATAGCAGGATCTCTTTTGTTAACTAATCTTTCTACGGAGCAGATAGTAGGTTTAAATGGTAGTGCTTATAAAGACGGGTTGTCCGTTATGGCTTGGGAAACATTAGCCGCTATTGCTATGGTGGTAACTGCCATTTTTTTATTGCCTAGATATTTAAAAGGCGGACTTACAACGGTGCCGCAATTTTTAGCTACCAGGTTTGATGTTGCTACAAAAACAATTACCTCTGGTCTCTTTTTAACAGGCTATGTTGTAGTACTACTTCCGGTCATCTTATATTCTGGATCCGTTGCTATTAGTGGCATGTTTAATGTGCCAGAAATGTTTGATATATCTGAATCTACAGCACTAGTATGTTGTATTTGGGGTATTGGAATTATTGGTTCTATCTATGCAGTTTTTGGAGGGTTAAAGGCAGTTGCAGTTTCAGATAGTATAAATGCGATTGGGCTTTTAATAGGCGGATTACTAATTCCTGTTTTTGGCTTAATGGCTATTGGAGATGGTAGTGTTATGAATGGGTTAGACGCCTTAATGACCACCAACCCAGAAAGATTTGATTCTACCGGTGAACACGGGCAAGAGGTGCCATTTATAACCATTTTTACAGGGATGATGTTGGTGCAACTGTTTTATTGGGGAACAAATCAACAAATTATTCAAAGAGCTTTAGGTGCCAAGAGCCTTGCGGAAGGCCAGAAGGGATTGCTTTTAGCTTCGTTTCTTAAAATTCTAGGCCCATTAATTTTGGTCTTACCAGGAATGATTGCGTATCACTATTTTGAAGGTGGTTTGGCATCTAGTGATTTGGCGTATCCAGAATTGGTACGAGCTGTGTTGCCAAAGCCTATGATAGGTTTTTTTGCTGCTGTCTTGTTTGGAGCTATTTTAAGCTCTTTTAATAGTGTGCTAAACAGCTCTGTTACCTTGTTTGGAATAGACATATACAAACAACATATAAACAAGAACGCGACTGAGGCCACAGTAGTAAAATATGGTAAAATATTTGGTGTTTGCTTGGCTCTTGCTGCTATGTTTATAGCACCTTTAATTGCTAATGCAGGTAGTTTATTTAACTATTTACAGGAAATAAATGGTATTTACAGTATTCCTATTTTTACCATAATTGTAGTTGGATATGTAACCAAGAGAGTGCCAGCTATAGCAGCTAAAATTGGTATTTTTTCCGGGTCAGCTCTATATATTGTTAGTCAGTTTTTTATGAAACCTTATTTTATAGAAAAAGCATTGATTAAAGCTGAAACTGCTGGGGTTAAGGACACAGCTAAACTAGCTTTGGTTGAAGCGGATGCGTATCCGCATTTTTTACATGTAATGGCAATTTTGTTTGTAGCGAATATTATTATTATGCTCCTAATTGGAAAAATAGCACCTAGAAAAGAGGCGTATAATTTAGAATACACAAAACAGGTAGATATTGTTCCTTACAAATATGTAAAGCATGTTGGTATTACCATAACTGTAGTTGTAGTAGCTATCTATATTTATTTTGCGAAGTAGGTTCAAAGTTAGTTTATGTTTTTTTGCACTCAAAATCAACTAATACTGTTGGCTTTAATGCATTTCGCTTAGCTCGAACCTAAAAGTCTTATCCATAAAAAGTGCACGGTAGAGGTTAAGGTTTTATCTTAACTTCCTATTATGATTGAAAACTACTCGGTGATTTATTAAAATGAGTTTTATTCTTTCTTAAAAACTTATAGCGCTCATGTATATTGGTCTTGTTAGAGCTACAAGCTTAAAGTGTAGCAGTATGCTTGTACTGCTACGTCTATTTTTGATTTTATTGTATTTAACGTGAATTAAAAATAAATATGTTGCGCCATTCTAAAGGTATTGGCATGTGCATCTACAATCGTTTTTATATCAGGAGAATATCCACCGCCCATGCTGCATTGCACTGGAATTTGAAGTTGGTGGCAGGTTTCTAGAACAAACCTGTCCCGCTCCTTACATCCTTCAACAGTAAGTCCTAGGGTCCCTAATTTATCTGTCTCGATGACATCTACGCCACAGAGGTAAAAAATGAAATCTGGCCTATCTTGGTCTATAAGTTTTGGGAGTGTTTTTTTTAAGATGGATAGATATTTGGCATCCGAAGTGCCTTTTTCTAAGGGAATGTCTAAATCGGACTGTTCTTTCTTAAACGGATAATTTGCCTTCCCATGCATGGAAAAAGTAAAGACTGATGCATCGTTTTGAAAAATTTCTGCCGTTCCATTACCTTGGTGTACATCTAAGTCAATAATAAGAATTTTATGGGCTAATTTCTTAGCTTGTAAGTAACGGGCTCCTATGGCTTGGTCGTTTAGCATACAAAATGCTTCACCTCTATTGGTATATGCATGATGGGTACCTCCTGCAATGTTCATAGCAACTCCATACTTTAAAGCAAATTCACAAGCCTTCATGGTGCCGTCTGCTATGATACGTTCCCTTTCTACTAAATCTTCAGTTAAGGGAAAACCTATTTTTCGAGCTTCTTTTGGTGGGATTTTAATATTAAGAAGATCGTAGAAATATTCTGGGTCATGAACAGCTACTATATATTTATCATTCGGAATTTCTGGTTCAAAAAAGTTCAGTTCTTCACAAGTTCCTTCATGTACTAGTTGCTTGGGTAATAAATCATATTTAAGCATGGGAAATCTATGTCCCTCTGGTAACGTATGTTTGTAAATAGGGTGGTAAGCGATTTTTAGCATGAGGATCAAAGTTAAATATTTCTATTCTATTGATCCTAGTAGGTTACTAAGGAAAAACCCTTAGTTTTTTATTTCAGTGAATCCCCTGAAAGGTTAGAGAAACTTGAATTCTACCTTGCGTATAGTAAATTATAAAAAAATAAAAGATGAAAACAGTATTTAAAATTACTCTAGCAATTGTGCTACTAATCGCTTTTCAAAGCTGTACAAAGGAGGGAACTACAGGAACAGAATTAGAGGAAACAGCAAATGTTATTTCTGCAGGAAACAGAATTGTAAGGGATGTCCTAGGAACTGATATTGGCGAAATGAAGTTTGATACCAGCGAGGCGAACGAGTTTCGTGTATTTATTACCAATAGTGTCTTGTTCGCAAAGACCAATGATAGGAATAGTGGTGTAGGTGGTACTGATTTTAGCGAGTTTCAGGAACAACTCCAATTTTGCGCAGATGGCAGTTTTACCTATAACGCTTCTGGTTTTTCCAGTATAAATTCTGGCAGCGGTGGTAATATAGTCACGGAAACAGCTAGTTCCTATGCAGGGAATTGGGAGGTTGCCGCACTACCAGATAATTTAAGGATTATTATAATGCATGGTACAGACCCTGATATGTTGGAGGATTTTCCAAACGGGATAATTCCCTTTTTTGTAGCTAATCATGGAGCGGATTTTGTAGCACTTCCTAGTGGTGACTTATATAATAGAACAGCAAATCAGGGCTGTAATTAAGATGCAATCCTATTAGGGTTTCATTTCATAAGGTTTAGAATTTTCTAATTACTCACTAACAACAAAAATTTTAACACTATAGGAGTATTATCTGCTATGCCAAAAAGCGGTCTAAGGCTTGCCTAGACTGCTTTTTGTATTTGAGATCTTCATATACGTAGGTATTACACTCCTTTTGAACGTGCTAGATAGAACAGCAAAAACTAGTTTTCTTTGGTTAACGTAGGATGTAATAGTATCCTTTAAACACATAGGATACTTAAAAAAATAAATCAGGATTTGTATAATCTAAGCAAGAGTTTTGTTCCTATTTAAATAAT
>CALHVP010000099.1 GCA_938038975.1 uncultured Maribacter sp.
ACAAGCTTCGAAGGTTAGTGGTACATAGTCTAAAGGTTCTTCGTGAATTATATTCACCATTTGTGTCCATAATACCTCAAAATTCACCAAGTTTACTTGCCATCCTCCAGTACGTGAAACCTCTTGTGCTTCGCTTAAAAGTTCATCATATCCTAGTTTTGTGCTGCAATCGTTTAAGATAAGTGTTGTGCCACCAACGGTACCATCTTGTTTTTTCCAAGAATCTAATTTCCAAGAATACCAGATGCTAGAGCCATCTGGTTTAATAAATTTTTGCTCACTGTGATTAGTATCTAACCCTTTTAGAGTGTTAGTGAGGATTGTTTTAAATCTTAAAGGTAAATTTGGTAAGACATCAAACAAAACCTGTCCTATTAAATTGTCATATGTTGTATGGTGGGTTTTTAACCATACATCCGAATAGGATAGAAAACGAAAATCTGTATCAAAGGTGGCTATGGGAATTGGAAGTTGGGCCATAGAAGGTTGTCCTTCGGTCTTCTCATATATCTCTTTGGTGAACATAAGCTTCTGTTTTTGAAGAAATTTCTTATAAAAATAGAAATTTTAATTTAGCTGAAACTTATTTTGGTTTAAACATATGTTTAAATTTAAGCATACATTTTTAGTTTAGGTTTTTTAGTAAGCTATCAAAAACAATTCGGACATTCGTATTAAGTTATTTTTTACCATGGAAAACAAGGATATATTTTTTACTGAAATACGTAATGGAAACGTTTCAAAAATAAAGGAGCTAGTGCACAGTAATGCGAGTTTATTACAGATTAAAGACGCTAGAGGGAGTACGCCTTTAATTCTTGCTACATATTATAATCATCGCGAAATTTCAAATTATTTACTAGAAAAAGGAGTTTTAATTGACGAAAAGGACGAGACAGGGAATACAGCGCTAATGGGTGTTTGTTTTAAAGGATATGCTGGATTGGCTCAAAAATTAATAGAAAATGGCGCAAACATTAATGAACGGAATGCTATGGGTGCAAGTCCTTTAATCTATGCCGTTACTTTTAATCGGTTAGCTATTGCTGAAATGTTACTTAAACACGGAGCAGATAAATCGGTTAAGGATGCTAGGGGGAATACCGCAATGGATCACGCTAAATTGCAAGGAGCAGGAGCTTTGATAGATTTACTGGAATTGAACTAAGTATAGATTACGCTAATTTTTTAAAATGGAAGAGCAACTTAAAATAGCTTTGATTCAAACACCTCTTATTTGGGAAAACCCAGAAAAGAATATGGAGCTGTTTTCCAAAAAAATAGATTCCGTTTCTTCTAATGTAGATCTTATTGTGTTACCAGAGATGTTTACCACGGGTTTTACGATGACCCCAGAGCATATTGCTATAAGCCATACTGAAGAAACAGTACACTGGATGCAGCAAATGGCGCAAAAGTCAAAATCTGCAATTATTGGTAGTGTAGTGTTTTCGGAAGATGCATGTTATTATAATCGATTATTGTTTGTTAAGCCAGATGCTAGCATATCTTGTTATGATAAGAGACATACATTTACCTTGGCAGGTGAGCATGAGAAATATACCGCAGGTAATAAAATACTGGTAGAAAATTACAAGGGATTTAAGATTTGCCCTTTAATTTGTTATGACCTACGTTTTCCAGTGTGGAGTAGAAATACCCATGATTATGATATTTTGCTCTACGTTGCCAATTGGCCAAAACCTAGGATAGCAGCTTGGGATACCTTATTAAAAGCACGTGCTATTGAAAACATGTCTTATTGTGTGGGGGTAAATAGAATTGGAACTGACCCGAACGGACTTACCTACTCAGGTCACTCTTCTGTTTACGATGCCTTAGGCAATCAACTTATTATTTCTGAGAAGGAGGAGATTTTAGAACTAACTTTAGTTAAAAGTAAATTAGTACAGACTAGAAAATCATTACCATTTTTAGAGGATAGAGATACATTTAATTTTTTAGAGTAAAGGTTTCGATTTTTTCCCAGTTTGCTCGTATTTCTATAGGTATTGGATAGTAACTAACTTTCTCTGGTTGTATTCGTTTTAGGTAACTTCCAGTATCCCATTTTTTGTTGCTATTTTCATCAAAAATTACCCGAACTAGATAATCAGATGGGTTTAAGTTATTAAATTCAAAAAGCTGCGGTCCCTCAGCATATATTTCTCGTTGCACCTCTTCTTTTTTGTTAAGTAATTGCACTATTATAGGATAGGCAATATCTGTCCCATTGATGGTTAACTGCAAATTCCCATAATCAGCTAGACTTTTTGTAGTGAAGGAATAGTTAATTGTATCGTTTGTTTCTTCAAAAAAATCAACTACCGTTCCTGGTAATAATTGCATTTTATATTTTTCGTTTGCTTCTAGTTTAAAATCAAATATCAGTTTATTTTCTAAGGAATCCAGTATAAGTGAATATGGCACCTTAAGTGAATCCTTGTTAATGAAATATATTTGAGAGCTATCTACTTTTACTATTGGAGTATTAACTTGGATACTTAAAGGGTTATCAAATTTAAGCGCTCCCTTTTGGTTCACATTTAAACGTAAAGAATCTAGTCCTACTTTCCTGTTTTTTACAGTAAATGTATCCTTCACTTTTAAAGCTTCATTAGTAACTATAAAAATAAGAGAATCCATTTCAAATGGTGTGAACCAGTAATTTAAAGTATCCTTTTTAGGTTCTTTAAGGACTTTAGATGTAATGGTGTCTGGCAGCGGATTTAACGTGTTAATTTTAATGTCTTTACCATTTCCGTAGTAACCAAAGCTAATCTTGTTTTTTGCAGCAAAAGTAGGTACGGTTGCTGCGTAGTCTGGAACTTCCCTAAACAAATTAAGTAAATAGATAGAATCTGTTGGTAAGGTAATAGTATCGTTTATAAACCCAATTTTATCTGTTTTTTGATTAAAAGTATTATCCTTTGCAGCATCCTTAATTGCAAAAAGAGCATAGGTTCCTTCTTTAAGATTTTTAAGTTTAAAAATTATAGTGCTATCTAGTGTATTGGTAATATAATTTGGAGGTCTTTTATAAACGGTAGAGTCTGTATAAGCAGAATCTATTTTATACAGCATAACGCTTATAAAATCATCTGCTTTTTTGTTGAATGCATCTGTAACTACTCCTGCAAGTTCTAAAGAATCTATATAACTACCTGTTGAGAAAACATAGGTTAGAAAGCTATTTGGATTGCCCTCGTTATTATCAACTATACTCTGCCCAAAATTTAGTGTATACGTCGTATTCTCAATAAGGGTATCCTTAATGGTTATTTCTATGAAATTATTTGCACCTCCTTGGGGTGTAAGTAAGGGTTGGTATTTTAGGGGTGGAGAAACAATTAGTTGATCCTGCACGTCTTTTAGCTTTACAAGCTCATCAAAATAAAGCCTAATTTTTTGCGCCTTAAAATTAATGGTCATGTTTTCTGGTTCTGCCTTTATCAAGACTGGTGGAGTTTCATCTTTAGGTCCTCCAGTAGGTGTGCCTTTTCGGGCACATTGATAAAAGGCCAAGGCCATAAAAAACAGAAAAAAGATAGCTAATAATCTTCGTAGCATTCGCTTGGATATCTAAGACAAAGAAACAACATATTTTATAGAAAAAGAACTTATTCAACTACGGCCATGCTGGCTATAAACACAATTGTTCCTGGAATATTTTTAATAACAGTAGCACATAGTTCCATAGTGGCACCTGTTGTTATTACGTCATCTACTAATAGTATTTTTTTATTTTCTAATAATTTCCCATTTGTTACTTCATAAAGCGATCTATTATCCTGCCATCTTCCTAATCGGCTTTTCTTTGTTTGAGTTTTTGTATTTGCCGTTTTTATAAGAAGTTTATCGTTGTATGTACTATCAATATGATAGGCTAATTTTTGAGCAAAAAGGGACGTTTGATTGTAACCTCTTTTTTTTAATTTCTTTTTATGTAACGGAACGGGAATGACATAATCTATATTTTTAAGATGATTGTTTTCCTTTATAATATGGCCAAACCAGTCACCCAAAAAAGCACCAATTTGTTCTTGATTTTTATATTTTAAATGATGAATTAAATTTTTAACTATCCCTACATCACTAAAGAAAAGAAAAGAATTTGCCTGTTTTATGTTAATTCGTCCGTAAAAAATACGGTCAACGGGGTTTTCATCGTTGAAGGTATACTCGGTGAGTGGTAGCTGATGTCGACAAACGGTACAGAGATGTTTCTCTCCTCTGCTTAATCGTACATTACATCCAAAACATGCTATAGGTAATAACAGAGTGTTTATATCGTTTATTATATTTGACAGCTTGTTATGAGCCATTGCTTGTAATTTTTAATAACCTATTTATGGGGTAATTTTTCTGGATGAAAAGTCAAGATAACGATTTCAATTATAAAATAATTCTCGCTGCACTTATTGCGGTTGTGATAGGTATTCTTATTGCTTTTTATTACAGTAATGCTCAAACTAATTCAGAAATAGACTTTTTGGCAAAAGAAAAAGAAGTCTTAATGACAGATATAAAATTTCTAAAAGCAGACGTAGATCGCTTGTCTACATTGAACGAAGTAAATGACATAGAACTTCAAGATTCCAAATATAGAGTTCAACAATTATTAGATTCTGTTGGGAGATTAAGTTTCACGATAGATAAATTAAGAGAATTTAAAACTGAACTTAGAAGGTTAGAGGCTAAGAACGACAGTCTTAAGTTGAAGAATAATTTCCTTAGGTACAACAACATGCTACTTACCGAGAAATATGAGGAAACTAGAAACGAAATAGAAATTCTACGTAACAACAGTAGTTCTTTAGCAGAAGCTGAAGCCTTACAGCGCAGAAAAATATTAGAATTGAACCAAAAGCTAAAGACGAAAAGTTACCTTAAAATGGATTTTGCTGAAGGTCGAGGCTATAGGTTAAGAAATTCAAAACCAATTGGAACCAATAAAGCGTCTACTATTGAAAAATTAAGAGGCTGTGTTACGATTTTAAAAGACCCAACAGAAACTCAATCAGAGAAAGTAATCTATTTACAATTTTTAGATCCAGACAAACAAATTGTTGAGGATAACGCTAATACGATTACCGTTAATGGTAATATTTACAGCAAACGAGTAGAATTTCTTTATGACAGTGATGAAATAAAGATTTGTGAAGTAATTTCTGTTCCAGAAGGATCCTTAAAACAAGGTACTTATACCCTAAATGTTTTTGAAGACGAACGATTGATTACTTCTTCTGAATTTCAATTGAAATAATTATACTTCTTTATTCCTAAAATTCTATTTTTGCCACATGGCAAATCAAGAGGACAATTTTAAGAAGGTTATATCCCACGCAAAGGAATACGGATATGTATTCCAATCCAGTGAAATTTACGATGGTCTTAGCGCTATTTATGACTATGGTCAAAATGGAGCGGAGCTAAAGAAAAATATACGCGAATATTGGTGGAAGGCCATGGTTCAGCTAAATGATAATATCGTTGGATTAGATTCAGCTATTTTCATGCATCCCACTATATGGAAAGCTTCTGGTCATGTAGATGCCTTCAACGATCCACTTATAGATAATAAAGATTCAAAGAAAAGATACCGTGCAGATGTCCTTATAGAGGATTATGTTGGCAAGTTAGATTCTAAAATAGAGAAAGAAGTTAAAAAAGCTACCAAACGTTTTGGAGAAAGTTTTGATAAGGAACAGTTTCTTTCGACTAATCAGCGTGTAGTAGATTATAAAGAGCAGGGTGATGCCATCTTAAAAAGAATGGGTAAATCCTTGGAGAAAGAAGACTTAGCTGATATTAGAGCTTTAATAGAGGAATTAGACATTGCTTGTCCTATGTCTGGTTCAAAAAATTGGACAGACGTAAAACAGTTTAACCTCATGTTTGGAACTAAGTTAGGTGCTAGCGCAGAAAGTGCTATGGATCTTTACTTAAGACCAGAAACAGCGCAGGGTATCTTCGTAAACTTTTTGAATGTCCAGAAAAGTGGTCGTATGAAAATTCCGTTTGGAATTGCCCAGACCGGAAAGGCATTTAGAAACGAAATTGTTGCAAGACAATTTATATTTAGAATGCGTGAGTTTGAACAGATGGAAATGCAATTTTTTATTCAACCAGGAACTCAAAAGGAGTGGTATGATGTCTGGAAAGAAAAACGAATGAAATGGCACCTATCTCTTGGGTTAGGACAAGATAACTACCGTTTTCATGACCATGATAAATTAGCACATTATGCAGATGCTGCAGCGGATATAGAATTTAGATTTCCTTTTGGATTTAAAGAATTGGAAGGAATACATTCTAGAACTGATTTTGACCTAGGAAGCCATGAAAAGTTTTCTGGAAAAAAATTACAGTATTTTGATCATGAGACAAACAAAAACTACGTACCGTATGTATTGGAAACATCTATTGGTTTAGATAGAATGTTTTTAGCAGTTTTTTCTAATTCTTTACAAGAAGAAGAGTTAGAAAATGGTACAACTAGAACCGTTTTAAAACTACCTGCTGTTTTAGCACCTAATAAAGCAGCTATTTTGCCATTGTTGAAAAAAGATGGACTTCCTGAAGTGGCTCATGAAATAGTAGATGACTTAAAATGGGACTTTAACGTTATATACGATGAGAAAGATGCTGTTGGAAGACGTTATAGACGACAGGATGCTAACGGAACGCCTTTCTGTATTACTGTAGATCATCAAACTTTAGAGGATAAGACCGTAACTATCCGTCATCGTGATTCAATGGAACAAGAACGTGTTGCCATAGCAGATTTGAAAGAAATTATTCATGAAGCTGTAGATATGAAATCTTGGTTAAAGAAGATGGATTAAAGCTTATAGCCTAGTCTAATACTCCCATAATAGTTACGTTCATCACCAGGATAAAAGTAACGTGGTTCACGACCGCCAAATCCTTGGGTATTTATAAGCACAGATTGTGCATAAACAGTATTAAATACATTATTGATACCAATATCTATACCTAGTGTAAAACGACTGTTAAGTTTTTTAAGATAACCCATACGTGCGGTGAAAACAGAAAAAGGATTGCTGTCCAAATCGTTTTCATCTGTTAATGGGACAGCACTTAAGTACTGATGTGTTGTATTTAAATAGAAATTTTGAAATAATCGGAATTGAGCCCCAGACGTACCAGTTAGTTTTGGTACTCCAGTTAGTGCGTTACCAGAGAAGTCTACATCCTCATCAATAAACTCAACGAATTGGTGATCGTTAAAAGTGTAATTTATAAATGGCGATAACTGTATGTTTTTACTCAAATTCCACGTGTAATTAATTCCTATTTCCAAACCACGATGTCTTGTTTTTCCGGCATTTCTACCCACAAATCGATCTTCCGCTATACGCTCGCCAACCAAAAGATTTTTAATATTCATTTGGTAAAGGGAAACGTCTATTTTTAATCTGTCTTCAGCTAATGACAATTGTGTGCCTATTTCATAATTTATTCCTTTTTCTTGACCAATGTCAGGATTAATTACGCCATCAGGAGTTAAGGTTTCTTCTACAGTAGGGTTAGAAAATCCACGACTTATATTACCATAAATGTTATGGTTTTTATTGATATTATAATTTAGTAACAAGTTGGGTAGTACTATGGTTTCGAAATTTCTATTTGCAGTTTTATTATCGGCACCTGTATTAAATAGATCTCGATAATCATACCTTGTTTTATTAATGTTAATTCCCAGTTGTGCCGAAAATTGCTCTGATAGCGGGAGGAGAAGAGAACCAAAAACATTCCATTGATCTCTAAATTCCTTATTTCTAGCAAACTGACTTCCTTTTAAACTTCCATTACCGTTGTTATCTTGATAAAGATTTTGGAATTCATCCCAATCATATTCATCTTTAAACAGTTCTCCTCCAAAAGTATATTGGGCATCTTGTTCGTTGAACGTAAAGCTTCCAGAAAATCGAGTTCTTAATCCAAATCCTTTAGTAATTTCTTCTAAAATGCCAAAAGGTCTTGCTTCATCTTTATCTAAGTAGGAGTAAAAAATACCTGTAGAATTTTGAAAATTGTCATTGAATTTATGCGCTACATTAAGTCCAACTAAGGTGTAGTTATTTGCTTCAAATCCTTGTGATGTACGCCAAGTAAAAGTTGCTTGTTGTGGGTCTTCTGTAAATGCTGTGGCGCCAAGAGAACTAGGTATTTGAGCTGTAAAATCTATATGGTTGACTAGTAAGGAAATACTGGTTTTTTTATTAATTTCATATGATGTGTTTACTAATACACCATCTCTCTCAAAATTGCTGTTTTCCCGGTAGCCGTTGGATTCCATATGTCCAAATTGTAGACCTACACGTAACTTTCCATCGTAATGGTTAAAGGAAAGATTATTCTTTAATAGCCCAAATGATCCTGCTGTAAAATTATTAGAAAAATTAGTAGAAACTCCTATAGCTTTTTTAGGGTTTAGAATAATTGCTCCACCTAAATTGGCGCCATAAGAGCTTCCTTTAGGTCCTTTTATAATTTCTATTTGACTTAGATTTTCAAGGTCGTAAGCTTCAATAGAGGAAAATCCAGAGCCGTCTGTGATAGGGATGTCCCCGTAATACATTCTTAGTTTATCTGTACCAAACAAGGTTCTAGCACCAATTCCACGAATCGTAATCCTGTTGGTGTTAAGCGCTCCAGAAAACACATAAACACCAGGAATTTGATTCATTGCTGGAACGATAGAAACGGGACTATAATTTTGAAATGCTCGAGCAGAAATAATTTCTGAAGGTGTAATACCATTAGCATTTTTCTTTTGCAGCGCATCCAATAAGATAACTTCGTCTAATTGTGTAATGCTATCCTTATGTATAGTTTCTTGTGTCCATCCAAAGAACCCACAGAGCAATAGTAAAAATAGAAAGATAGTTAATCTCATGCCTTAAAATTAAGGCGACAAAAGTAGGGATTAAAAGCGAAATCCTAGTGAAATACCACCTCTACCAACGACCTCTACAACATTATCAGAATTAATTAGATTACGGCCAATACCACCATAAACCTCCGCAACAAATCCTCTCTTTGAAATAAACTTACCTCCAAGAGAAACACCAATAGCAAAATCGGTATACTTTTCGTTATTTTCAGTAAACTGTTGTGTATTCTCATCAAAATTGGAGAAATATTGATCTGAACTTTGATTAAGCATACCAAAACCTTCCACAAAAAACCCTTTTGCATATCCTTTGGAGAAATACCTTCTGTAGTAAGGTGTTATAGAAAATTCACGTAAATAGTCAAAAGTGTCATAATCTTCTCCTAAGTTAATTAGTGCAGCAATACCAAAAGAGGATTCTTCATCTATAATCCTTTCATAGGAACCATCTAAATACTTAAATGCAACTAGGTTAAGTAAATTTAATTTTATCTCATCTCTGTCATCCGTTGAATCTGGAATGTCTTGTGCTTTACTAATACCAAAGGTTAAACATAAGAATCCGAGTAATAAAATTGTTTTTTTCATAGGGGCAGTATTTTTAAATTATGCGAAAGATAACAACAATTAAGATATCAATAAGTACAGTTTATCTAATAAGAAGTTAAAAATAATTTCAAGTAAAATGTGTTTTCAATGTAGATTGTTTACAAAACTCTTTCTGTTTATATCATATAAATTCAATGTTTGGAAAGTGAACAATGTGTATTTTTAAACAAAAATTAGAAAATTGAAAATAATCTCATATAATGTAAACGGGATAAGGGCTGCATTAAAAAAAGGTTTTTTGGATTGGTTGGTTGCTGTTAATCCGGATGTAGTTTGTTTACAAGAAATTAAAGCTCAGAAAGATCAACTAGACCTTTCTGTTTTTAAAGAAGCAGGATACCCGTTTACTTACTGGTATAGTGCAGAAAAAAAAGGATACAGTGGTGTTGCAATTTTAGCAAAAAATAAGCCTGATCATGTCGAGTTTGGTACTGGTATTGCTACAATGGATTTTGAAGGACGTAATATTCGTGCAGATTTTGGAGATCTTTCCATTATGAGTATGTATTTGCCATCAGGGAGTAATATGGACCGATTGCAGTTTAAACTCAACTACATGGATCAAATACAAGCGTATTTGAATGAAATAAAATTAGAACGCCCTAATATAATTGTACTAGGTGATTACAATGTGTGCCATGAAGCAATAGATATTCATAATCCCATAGGACTTAAAAACATATCTGGTTTTCTACCCGTAGAACGAGAATGGTTAGGGAATATGCTTAAAAGCGGATTTATAGATAGTTTTAGGCATTTTAATAAAGAACCAGATAATTATACATGGTGGAGTTATCGTGCCAATGCAAGAAACAACAATAAGGGTTGGAGATTGGATTACGCAATGGTTGCAGAGCCATTAAGAGATAGATTAAAAAGATCAATCATCTTATCTGAGGCCAAACATAGTGATCACTGTCCTATTTTGGTTGAGGTTGAATAATTTTAGATGGTAATGAAAAAGTTATTTTATTTTTTAGGTTTTCCTCTGTTATGTTTATTTTGTTTTTTGAATATAAGCGGTCAATCAGCGGAATATGTAGAAATAATTCCGGTAAATGAAAATCAAGAGGAAGGGAAGAAATTAGCTTCTGTTTACTGTGCTACTTGTCATAAATTACCGGAACCAAAGTCTTTAGATAAATCAACTTGGAAAAACAGTGTGCTTCCTAATATGGGATTACGGTTAGGGCTAAAAATAGATGGTAAAGAATGGGATGCTGATATGAATCGGACAGAAGCGGACTTGGTTCGTAAACTGAATATTTATCCAGATTATCCATTAATTTCAAAGACAGATTGGAAATTGGTGCAAAATTATTACCTCGACAATGCCCCGGAGATTTTACCAAGTGTGGTAAGACCTGTTGACGTATCTAATTCTATATTTCCGTTTAGCGCACAAACTATTCGTATTGGAGATTCTAAATTACCACAAGTAAGTTTATTACGCTATGATACTATATCAGCTAATTTATACATAGGTGATTTTAAAAATCTTTTTATTTTAGATAATAGGGGAAATATTTTAAAAACATATGATTTGGATAGCCCAGCTTCACATCTAGATTTTGATGCTAATGGAAATCCTTTGTTACTGACATTAGGTAAGCTATCACCTTCTGATCAGTCGTTGGGGAATTTATATAGTTTGGATGAAAATTTTGGTAATAATTCCAAGACTCTTTTTTCTAACCTAAAACGGCCTGTTAATTTTGTGATTGAGGATCTTAATTTAGACGGAAAGTCAGATTTGGTACTGTGTAGTTTTGGACATTATGGAGGTAAACTATCTTGGTTTGATGGTTTTGACCGTTCTAAAGAGCAGGTATTAAATACCTTACCAGGCACAAGAAAAGTAGAAATCTCTGATATAAATAATGATGGCAAACCAGATATTGTTGCCTTAATGACACAGGCTAGAGAGCAAATAACAATATACTATAATACTGGAGACGGCTCTTTTGAGGAAGAAACGGTATTAAATTTTGACGCTGTAAACGGCACAAGTTATTTTGAATTAGCCGATTTTAATGCAGATGGGCATCAAGATATTATGGTCACTAATGGAGATAATAGAGATTTTTCGGCCATAGATAAACCCTATCATGGAATTCGTATTTTTTTGAATGATGGTAATGCATCGTTTAAAGAATCTTTTTTCTATCCCATGTATGATTGCGGTAAGGCGATGGTTCGTGATTTTGACAACGATGGAGATTTAGATATTATTGGTGCAGCTCTTTATTCTGAATATACTAAGAATCGTAACGCTAAGGAGAGTATTGTTTACTTGCAAAATAATGGCAATATGGATTTTACTCCTTCTTATATGGAGGTTCCAATACATGGAAATTGGTTAACGATGGAAGTTGGTGATTTTAATGGGGATAATCGATTGGATGTTTTGTTAGGTACATTTATATATAACATTCAAGAAATGATGTCTATTTCAATGAATACAGGAGTTAATACATTTCCTCAAGTACTATTACTAACTAATGTTTCGCAATAAATGCTAAGAAAATACATTTATAAATAGACTACGTCTATGGATATTTTATTTATTAATTTTGTTGCTTCAACTAAAATAAATTTTTCTTTTTATGAAGTACACCCATCTTCCGCATACCGCTATTGAAGTTAGTAAAATATGTCTTGGCACGATGACCTGGGGAAATCAAAACACAGAGGAAGAAGGACATGAACAAATGGATTTTGCGTTAGAGCAAGGGGTTAATTTTTTCGATGTTGCAGAATTATATCCAGTTCCGGCCAAGGCTGAATTGTACGGGCACACAGAGAAAATTATTGGAAACTGGTTCAAGAAAACGGGTAACCGAGATAAAGTAGTTCTAGCAACTAAAATAGCAGGTAACGGTGATTATACTAAGTTTATACGAACTACGGGTTTTTCTCGAGAATCTATTATAGATGCGGTTGAGGGCAGTTTAGAACGTTTACAGACCGATTATATTGACTTGTATCAACTGCACTGGCCGGAGCGAAGCACCAATTATTTTGGAAAAAGAGGCTATGAACATGATGTATCCGACCATTGGCAGGATAACTTTCATCAGGTACTAGAAACCTTACGGGATTTAATTCGTGAAGGTAAAATAAGACATGTGGGAATATCCAATGAAACGCCTTGGGGTACTATGCGTTATTTAGAGGAAAGTAAAGTACATGCAACATTGCCTCGTACCATAACTATTCAAAATCCTTATAACTTATTAAACAGACTTTTTGAAGTTGGACTTTCAGAAGTTTCCATGCGAGAGAAAATAGGGTTACTAGCTTACTCTCCTTTGGGTTTTGGCGCGTTAAGCGGCAAATATTTGGGAGGAAGAATGCCGGAAGGTTCTAGAGTATCTTTGTTTCCTAATTTTAGCAGGTATAATGGAGAAATAGCCACATCAGCAACTCAAAAATATTATGAGTTAGCTCAAGCAAATGATTTGTCTTTAGCGCAAATGTCCTTGGCTTTTGTAAATAGCAGGTCATTTGTAACTAGTAATATTATCGGAGCAACTTCCTTAAAACAGCTTAAAGAAAATATTTCTAGTATAGATGTAGAACTATCGGAAGAGGTTTTAAAAGGTATTGAGACGATTCATAATCAAATACCAAATCCGGCACCATAAGATGACTAGTCTAATATTTCTTAAAATAGGATTTGGTCAAATTGCTCTAATAATAGCTGTTATCGTTATTATATTAGTAATGGCGAGGATAATGAGGGATAAGCGTTAACCAAATAAGTTGCGTACTACATCTTCGATTTTCGTAGCCATTAAAACTTTAATCTTGGTGCTTTTAAGACCTATTTTGTTGTTTTTAGATACTATGATAGTGGTGTAGCCTAGTTTTTCAGCTTCTAGTATACGCTGGTCAACTCTTTGTACGGGCCTAACTTCGCCTGCGAGCCCAACTTCTGCTGCAAAACAGACTCCTTTGTCAATAGGGATATCCTCGTTGCTTGATAGGATAGCAGCAATTACAGCAAGGTCAATTGCAGGGTCGTCTACGGAAATCCCTCCTGTAATATTTAAAAAGACATCTTTGGCACCTAATTTAAAACCAGCTCGCTTTTCTAGTACGGCTAATAACATATTCAAGCGTTTAGCATTATAACCAGTAGTGGAGCGCTGTGGTGTTCCGTAAACAGCTGTGCTAACTAAAGCTTGTATTTCTATAAGTAAAGGCCTCATACCCTCTACAGTTGACGCGATAGCTGTTCCGCTAAGTCCTTCGTCATTCTTGGATATAAGGACTTCGGATGGATTATTTACTTCTCTTAATCCACTTCCTTGCATTTCATAGATGCCAAGTTCTGCAGTAGAGCCAAACCTGTTTTTCAATGATCTTAAAAGGCGATAAACGTAATTTCTGTCACCTTCAAACTGTAAAACCGTATCTACCATATGTTCCAGAATTTTAGGTCCGGCTATAGATCCATCTTTCGTAATGTGACCTATTAAAATCACAGGCGTATTGGTTTCTTTGGCAAATTTTATTAATTCTGCGGTACATTCTCTTATTTGAGAGATGCTTCCAGCCGCAGATTCTATATGGTCAGAATGTAGTGTTTGAATAGAATCAATAACTACGATGTCTGGCTCAGTAGCTTCTATTTGTTTGAATATATTTTGTGTTTTGGTTTCGGTAAGGATTAAACAAGTTTGGCTATTTGGATGAATGCGATCCGCACGCATTTTTATCTGTTTTTGACTTTCTTCTCCAGAAACATAGAGGGTCTTATAAGGTAATTTAAGGGCAATTTGTAGTAGTAATGTACTTTTGCCTACTCCAGGTTCGCCACCAATAAGTACAAGTGACCCAGGAACTAGTCCTCCACCAAGAACACGGTTAAATTCTGTATTATAGGTGTCTAGTCTAAGTTCTCTTTCGGTACTTATTTCTTTAACTAGTAATGGTTTTGAAACTCTTTTTGCAGTGTTGGTTGGAGTTTTCCAGTTTGTCTTTTCTTCTTTTTGGACTACCTCTTCAACAACAGTGTTCCATTGTTTACATGCGGTACATTGTCCAACCCACTTGGCATATTGTGTACCACAGTTTTGGCAAAAAAATGCTGTTTTTGTCTTAGCCATCTTTAGATTTTCCCGTTTGGGCTAAAGGTAGCAAGAAGTTTGAAAATGTATCCTATGCTTAAGGCAGGATTAGTCTTTCTTGGCGCTACTATTGTTTAATTCTGAAAAAGCTATAAAAAATGAAGCCCATGCCATGAGTAAGGACAGACCATTGTAAACGAGTATGAATTCCCCTTTAAGTCCGAAATAGGTAAATAAGATACCAGAGACTATAAAGTACTTGGAGTCAATTTTTATCATAAGCGGTAGGTGTTATAAAATTTGGGATGCTATTTTTAGTAGGATTTGGGTTGTTTCAATAGCCGAAATCGGCTTTTAATGCATCCATTTTTTCGAGGGCTAAATCTTTGGTTAGAAAATCTATCTCCTCCATAAGGAATGCTTTTTCAAATGTTTTTAGTGCTTTTTTAGGCTCTCCCATTTGTTCGTAATGTTCAGCTTCAAAATAAAAGCCAAGCATGGTTTTAGGATATTGTTTTTTGCATAAGTCTGAAAGTGGTTTCAAAGATTCATAATCTTCTTTTTTTCTACTAGCAGCATAAATAGCCATGATATCGTTAAGGGCAACAGGCTTACTAAAACCAAATAAATCGGCTATTCCTTGATATTTATTCTCCAAGTAATTAAACACTGGTTCTTCAGAGGTTAATATTTCGGCTTTATATTCTTTTGGGCTTATTGGCTTGAACATGCTAAAAATGTTGTCAAATGCTTTTCCTAAACCATAAGTGGCAACCGATATATGATCAGCATCTTCATAAGTATCAAAGAAGTAGTGTAAAGTTTCTTTTTCAATTCCTTTTATTGCCTTATCCATGGCTAAAATTGCATCTGTACTTTTGGTTTTTTCCCCTTCTATGATTAGCTGGTAGAATATCTGTTGATCTAATGCTTCCAAACGGCTAGGTACACGGTTTTCCATTTCAGGTGCAAGCGTTGGCGATATGTTCACATAAGCTTTAAAAAGAGAATTATTTTTAAACAACCAGTAGTTTTCAAAATTTGCGGAAATATCGTATCCAACTATCATTTTGAAAGGAGCTGTACTATAGTTGAGATCTAAATATGGAATAAGTTCCATTCCAATAAACTCAAAAAATTTCTTCGAATGCTCTTCCGGTAACCCAGTGTCTGGGTCAAAGGAGCAGTCCTCAAATCGTAAATCATTTTTACTTTGGTCAATACCTACAACAATACTTTCTGGGGCGCCATGAAAACGACTGTAAAATTTAGAAGTCGCTACAACTTGTTCAAACAAATATTCAGCATCAAGAACAATGATTAATGGATATTTTTTGGATTCATCAAGATTTTCTGGAAAAAAATAATGAACATCCCTACGTTCCTGAAGTTTAAAGGATTCAAATATCTCTTGTGTTGTTTGGGCGTTTGTGGATAATCCAAGACATAACACCAATAGGAATAAAAAATTACGCATGCTAAGTGTTTCAACAGTATGGTTACTGTTTGTTTCTGTTCAATAACGGTAATAGAAGAAAAGATATTGCACCAAAAACAACGATCATTAATGTTTGCGAAATCCAGATGATCCAACCAAAGGCATCTCCGGCCACAGCACTAATACCAAAAATAGCTAATGCATTACGTATAGCTATAGGATAAAGTCCTATGCCTCCATTTGTTGTTGCCATGGCAAAAGCACCAGCAACAAAGGCTACTAGGAGTTGACTGAAGTTTAGTTCTATGGTTTCTGGAACCGTAAACTTTATTACCCATAACATACCAATATAGCAACCCCAAATAAACAATGTATGAAATAGAAAAAGCCATTTTTGCTTCATGTGAAAAATACTCAAAACTCCATCAAGCAACCCTTTTATGAATGACTTTATTTTTAAGGCAATACTGTTTGTCGATCTTTTTATGAAAAGAATGAAAATTATTCCTGCAGTAATTACAATTCCAAGTAGTAAAAAAATACTTTTTATGTCTAGGCCTTTTTTCATTAGCACATCCATAATTACATCAGTTTGGAGTGCTAGTGCTGTTGAAACTACTAAAAGCAGCATGATGACATCAATTACCCTCTCAGTAACTATTGTTCCAAAACCTTTTTCAAAAGGAACGTCTTCATACGTGGTGAGTGCAGTTGCGCGTAGAACTTCCCCTGTCCTTGGTATGCCTAAATTGGCAAAATAGGACATAAGAATAATAAGAATATTATTTTTCAATTTTGGTTTGTATCCTAAAGGTTCTAAAAGGTAATTCCATCTAACTGCCCGTGAAACATGGCCAAGAATGCCTAGTAGTATGGATACAGAAACATAAAAGGGGTTTGCTTCTTTTATATAAAAAAGAATTTGGGCGCGATCCTCAGGACTTGTAGACGAATAAGAATACCAAACCAAAAAAACCCCCAGTGCTATTGGGAGTATGGTCTTAAGATTTTTTTTTACCGCGTTTGTCAAAATTAATTCAACAAATTAGTTGTTTCGTTTGGAAATACTAGAGAAGGGTTGAAAGTTTTTGCTTGTTCAATATCCATTCTGCCGTAGCATATTAGTATAAGTACATCACCAACAGCAACTTTTCTAGATGCGGCGCCGTTTAAGGTGATTTCTCCACTATTTCTAGGCCCAGGTATGGCGTAAGTTTCTAATCTTTCACCATTGTTGTTATTTACTATTTGTACTTTTTCACCTTTTATAATATTAGCAGCGTCCATTAAATTTTCATCAATAGTAATACTTCCAATATAATTAAGATCTGCGCCAGTAACTTTAACGCGATGTATTTTTGATTTTACTACTTCTATTTGCATGTTTCAAAAGTAATTAATTGAGTGCTATGTTGTCTATTAATCTAACGTCATCTGCGAAAACAGCTATAAATGCTCTGTATTTAGTTTCTTTTATTCTTTCTTTAATAGGCGTTAGCGTGTCTATATCTGTTATTTCAAAGTACTCGAGTTCAAAGTTTGGATTATTTTTAAATTCGGTAGTTATCCATTCTTTAGTTTTTAGAACACTTTCCGTGCCAAATTTATGTTTGGCAGTTAGCATGCTTTGATAGATAAACCCTGCCTGTTGTCTTACTTCTGGGCTCAATCTTTCGTTTCTAGAGCTCATTGCCAAACCATTAGATTCTCTAACTATGGGGCAGCCTATTATTTTAACTCCCAGTTTTTGAATTTCAGTTAATTTTTGGATGATACATAATTGTTGAAAATCTTTTTCTCCAAAATAAGCTTTTCTAGGCTTTATTATTGTAAACAATGCCTCTACAATTGTGCCTACCCCATTGAAATGATTATCTCTGAATTCCCCTTCCATTACTTTATCTAAGCCGTTAAAGTCATAGTTATTTGACTCAACTGCAGAGCTGTATATTTCGGATGTTGTGGGGGTAAAAATTAGTATATTGGGTGATATAGAATGAATTAATTTTATATCTGCATCTAAGGTTTTAGGATATTTTTCAAGATCTGAATTATTATTGAATTGTGTAGGGTTTACAAAAATACTAACTACCACATGATCATTTTCCTCAACAGCCTTTTTGAAAAGAGACGCATGACCTTCGTGTAATGCTCCCATTGTTGGTACAAGCCCAAGACATGTTTCTTTGGGTAGGCTCTTGAGATTTTTTTCTAGGGCTTTTATAGTATGTATTGACAACATGTAATCCTATTATTAACAAGCAAACTTACTATAAATACTGGTAATCTCTATATTTTTCGTAGTTTTGCAGCTGCGTTTGCGCGAAAAATAAAAAATAACTTTTATGAATGGTAAAAAGATATTGTTTGTTTCTTCTGAGTTAGTTCCTTATCTACCAGAAAACGAAGTTTCTTTAATGTCTTATGAAACTCCAAGAATGGTCAACAGTAATGGGGGTCAGATTAGGATTTTCATGCCTAGATATGGTAACATAAACGAAAGAAGGCATCAACTGCATGAGGTTATTAGATTGTCTGGGATGAACTTGGTTGTTAATGATATGGATATGCCATTAATAATTAAGGTGGCATCTATTCCAAAAGAACGTATTCAAGTATACTTCATAGATAACGAAGAGTATTTTAAAAGGAAAGCCACTTTTACGGATAAAGAGGGTAACTTATTTCCAGATAATGATCAACGTGCGATATTTTTTGCCAAAGGTGTCATGGAAACTGTCAAAAAATTGAATTGGTCCCCAGATATTATTCATGTTCATGGATGGATGGCAAGTTTATTGCCATTATATCTTAAAAAATATTATGCTGATGAACCTCTTTTTGCTGATAGTAAAGTAGTACTTTCTGTATATGGCAAAACTTTTGAAGGTGAGTTGAGTAAGGACATGCTTAAAAAAATCACTTTTGACGGTATTCCTGAAGATGAAATCGTTTCTCTTGGGACGCCTACTTATAATAATTTGTTAAAAGTAGCTGTTGATTTTTCAGATGCAGTTATTTTAGCCTCGGAAGATATTCCTGAGGAATTGAATTCACACATAGCCAACCTCCAAAAACCAGTGCTGCCATATGTTCCCGTTCAAGAGTTCGAGGAAGCTTATGCCAATTTTTATAACACAGAAGTTTTAAAATAATCGGAATGAATTTTTTTAAGAAATGCATGTTTCCCTTGATTTTGGGTTTAGTGCTAGCTATGGGGTTTTTAAATTCTTGTGAGGAAGATTTAACTACCGTTGGAGCTGGTTTGGTAGGTGCAGAAGCATTTACCACAGGAAAGGAAGTCTATAATGTTTTTGCCTATAATAAAGGTATAGATGCGGTTAGAGCAAATAGACTGCCAATATATCAATTAGGTAGATATAATCATCCCATATTTGGAAACACAGAAGGAAGTGTAAATACCCAATTACAATTATCATCTTATAATCCGGCTTTCGGGTCATTTTCTCAAAG
>CALHVP010000100.1 GCA_938038975.1 uncultured Maribacter sp.
TACCTATCACAATTAGAGAAAACGAAGGAGTTAAAAGGTTTTGAAATCATAAATAAACTAGGTAATCATTATTATATAATAAAACCCACGGACTCTTCTTTACTGGCAAATAGCAACATTAAATTATATACGCTACCTAAAGACTGGAAATTATCCCCTACACTTAAAAAATTATATGCTACCACAAATCACAAAAACACAATAGTGAAGGTAAGCATGCGAATAGTTAACCACAGAAAGAACACTACGACTTCTTATCATAAAATTGACTACTCTAGAAATAATAATATCATCGCTGAAGTAACTGTGCATCAATTAGAGGATTTAATGCAGGATGAGAATATATTATTTATCAGTCTTTATAAAACTCCAACCACAGAAGCCTTGGTTTCCTCTTCTAATTTTAGTGTAAATGGTATCACCAGCGCTACTATTATGTATCCAAATATTAATGGGGAGAACAGTAGCATTTCTATTAAGGAACTTCTTTTTGATGTCAGCGACATTGACTATTTCACCCGAGTAAGGCTCAACGGTAATGAGGCTGAAAGCGCTGACCAGCACGCAACCGCAATGGCCACCTTAGTTGGAGGCTCTGGAAATTCCGGGCCAACAGGAAAAGGTGTAGCACAGCAAAGTACATTAAGCTCCTCTAGTTTTCTGCAACTCTTTCCTGATGATACGGAGCAGTTTATTACTAATGACATTTATATACAAAACCATTCCTATGGTGTTTCTGTAGAAAACTTTTATGGGAACGAAGCAGCTGCATATGATGAGCAAATATTTACTGCCCCAGATTTAGTTCATGTTTTTTCTGTAGGAAATAGTGGTTTAGAAAATGCCCAAGATGGTGCATATGCTGGCTTAGATAATTTTGCAACTTTAACCGGTAATTTTAAACAGGCAAAAAATATTCTTACTGTAGGTGCAACAGATGCTTTGGATATCGTTGATGAACGAAGCTCAAAAGGACCTTCGTTTGACGGTAGAGTAAAACCAGATTTTGTCGCTTATGCACCAGGAGGCACCTCAGATGCCGCGGCTTTGGTCTCTGGAACAGTTGCTTTAATTCAAGATTTTTATTTTAAAAATAACAATAAAATGCCTTTGTTTCCATTGGTCAAAAGCATGCTTATTGCCGGTAGTGAAGATGTTGGGCCTCAACATATAGACTTTAGCTCAGGATATGGAAAATTAAACGCGCTTAACTGTCTTGTTATATTAGATGACAATACGTTCGAAGAGGGTTTCGTCTCCGAAGGCGAAACCGTTACCCACTCCATACTTGTTTCTGAAAATACAAACTCACTTAAAGTAGCGCTAAGTTGGTTAGACAATGAGTCTAGCCCTGGCAGCAACCAACTTTTAAATAATAATTTAAACCTAAGCTTATTAGCTCCAGATGGCACTATCTACAATCCTTGGGTCCTAAACTCCATGGCTTCCACAGCTGCTTTAAACGAAATTGCAGTACGTGGTGTTGATGTGTTGAACACTAGTGAGCTTATTACGCTTGAAAATCCCGTTCCTGGGGAGTATATTATTAGGATAGTTTCAAATAGCCAAAACACAAACCAGGTACCTTATGCTGTTTCTTATTACATGGAGGAATCGGGTGTTTTTGAATGGCAATATCCCTTAGAAAACGAAAGTCTTTCCAATGCCACATTCCCCGTTCTTAGATGGAAAAACACAGCTGATTTAACTAATGGAAATCTTTCCTATCGTCTTAACAGTGGCCCGTGGATACTAATTTATGAAAACATAAATCTCGCCGACGAAAAATTCTTATGGGAATTACCCATAATAAATGGGAATGTAGAATTAAGGATATCATCCGGAACCGAAAGTTATATTTCTAAATCGTTTCAAATATCGGACGAACCACAATTAAACGTGCAGTTTAATTGTGATGATTCTGTTGGACTAACTTGGAATGTTATTCCTAATGCAACAGGGTATGAAGTAAAATCTTTAATTAATAATACCTTTGAAACAATTGCAACCGTTACGGAGCCAAATTTTATTAATTCAACAAACGAAAACAACTCCGAATACTTTAACGTAACACCCATCTTTGGAAATAGCACTGGCGTAGTTAGTAACACGCTAAACATTAATAACACTGGAGTTTCTTGTTATTTTCGTGGGTTTTTTGCTTTTCTTACTGATGCTAATGACATTGCAATTAATTTAGAGTTAAGCACAGCAATAAACATAGCTCAGATTCAATTTGTTAAATCTATTGGCAGTGAACAGATTGTAATTAATACATTAAGTCCTCCCTTTAACGACCTAAGTATTTCCATAACAGATACCTTATTACTAAGTGGCAACAATACTTATTTTGCTGAGATTTTTTTAGAAGATGGCACCATCATAGAAACCAATTTAGTAGACCTGTTTATACCTAAGGATGAAGAATTAATTCTATATCCCAATCCAGTTCAGAACGGATTCTCCCTCAACTTTATCTCTAAGGGAGTAACTTTTCAAATTATAGATTTTAGTGGTAAGGTTATTATTGAAGATAACGTATTGGCTATTGAGGATTTTATTGGAATAAACCTTAGTCAAGGAATATATGTCTTTCAAATATTAGATGTGAATAAAAAGCCCCTAAGTGCAAAAAGATTTATAGTGAGATAACTTTATTTCTTTCCGCCAACTACAATAACAATTTCTCCTTTTGGAGGTTTATCGGTGTAGTGTTTCAAGACTTCTTCAGCGGTTCCTCGCACTGTTTCCTCATACAGTTTGGTAAGTTCTCTAGACACAGAGATAGGTCTATCCGCTCCAAAATATTCAACAAAATGAGCTAAAGTTTTGAGTAGTTTGTGTGGAGATTCATAAAAAATAATGGTTCTAACTTCTTCTGCTAAAAGTTTTAAACGGGTTTGTCTTCCCTTTTTTACAGGTAAAAATCCTTCAAAAACAAACTTGTCATTCGGTAGCCCACTATTTACCAAAGCAGGAACAAAAGCTGTTGCTCCTGGTAAACATTCCACTTCTATGTTATGTTCCAAGCAAGCCCTAGTCAATAAAAACCCCGGGTCTGATATTGCAGGTGTTCCTGCATCAGATATAAGCGCAATGGTCTCCCCGCTTTCTAATCTATTTATAATGCCAGTAATAGATCTATGTTCGTTATGCATATGATGGCTATACATTTGAGTTCCAATCTCAAAATGCCGTAATAGTTTACCACTGGTGCGGGTATCCTCCGCAAGAATTAAATCTACCTCCTTAAGAATCCTAATGGCTCTTAGGGTTATATCTTCTAAATTTCCAATCGGTGTAGGTACCAAATATAATTTTCCCATGGCTGTAAATTTAAGGTCTAACTAGTTTTCCTAGAAAATAAGAAATCATTAAAGCGATAAATGCAAGTATTGAAAATAGCTCTCCGCCATCTTTAGCGACCATATGCGCAGTAAATGCGAGTGTAACATCAAAAAAGAAACCAGCATAGGCCCATTCTTTTAGAGATTTTGAAAAATTACCCCAAATAGCAACTAGCCCTAATATTTTAGCAATAGCCAAAGGGTACACCAGATACCCTGGGTAATTAACAGTTTCAAAATAACCCGCTATTGCTTCCGGACTTCGTAAATACATTTGTACAGAATAGATCATAATAGCTGTCAAAACCGCGGTAGCTAAATAAAATCCTATTTGTTTAATTTTCATAAAATGAATCTTTCTCCTAATAATCCACAAGGTAATGATTGCCAATACATTTGCTAATAAAAAAGCCCTTCATCATGTTTGATAAAGGACTCTGTCTTTTATTTAAAGCCTTTTAAGCAAATCGGCGCGCTATCAAATCCATAAAGCGTAGTTCGTACTCCTCTTTACCATCCCAGTTGTTATAATCCGGTTTCACCATATTGGTTATAAATGCGATTGAACGTTCTTCCGAATCTATGGTGCTTAATTGAGATAGCACTCTATTATAATCCTCCGTACTGTCATTAAACAGATGTTTTACAAAGGCCAACCTATTATTCAAGTCTACTTTTAGTTCTTTATTAGATAAACGATCGTTAAGGGACTTTGGAATATCTATCTTCTCATTTTCAGCAGGCATAAAGAAATCCTTATCGTTCTTCATAAGATTAGGTTTTCCCATGAACTCATTTAATACCTCATCTAAATTTTCACTACTGGGCATTTCTGAAACCATATCCTTAATAGTATCCATACCCGGTATAATAATATCCTGCTGATGCGGATTATTCTCTGGCACAGACGAATTTGCACTTAGCACAGCATTAGCCATAGCTTCAAATTTCTCTGCAATAACACTTTTGGAAACATCTACTTGGATGTCATTTAGTTCTTCTTCTATAAATTTTAAAACTGCCAATTTTTCATACATATTCTTAGCTGCTTCGTATAACGCAGGAATATCGTTCATATCCCTAGAAGTGATAATGTCCGTAGACAGTTTAATCAAATCATCTTTTAACTTTTGTTTCATCTTTTACTTTTTCTTTCTATCCTATACACTGCAAAACATATCATTTACAGCTTTTATTTATTCCTTAAAAACTACTCGCGGTATTGGAGCTTTCTTTAAATTAATTTATAGCAGCATCATTAGGCGCGTTTTTTTAATAACTTTAGCATTCTATAAACCAAAACGAAAAAACGACTTATTTTCGTCTAAAATTACAAAATGTTTCTCGAAAATACCGTTAACCATAAAGAACAGTTCGGCTGGATAGAAGTGATAGCCGGATCTATGTTTTCTGGTAAGACAGAGGAGCTTATCCGCAGATTAAAACGAGCTCAGTTTGCTAAGCTAAAGACCGAAATCTTTAAGCCTATGGTAGACACGCGCTATGATCAGGAAATGGTCGTGTCTCATGATGCTAATGAAATACGTTCTACGCCAGTACCCGCAGCAGCCAATATTCGTATTCTAGCGGATACATGTGATGTTATTGGCATAGATGAAGCCCAGTTTTTTGATGATGAAATTGTTACGGTTTGTAATGACTTAGCAAATAAAGGGGTACGGGTTATTGTTGCTGGTTTAGATATGGATTTTAAGGGGAACCCTTTTGGTCCTATGCCTGCATTAATGGCAACTGCTGAATATGTTACCAAAGTACATGCAATTTGTACTCGAACAGGAAATTTGGCGAATTACAGCTTTAGAAAATCAAACAATGATAATTTAGTGCTATTGGGTGAAACCGAAGCGTATGAGCCTTTAAGTAGAGGTGCTTTTTATAAGGCCATGCTTAAGGAAAAAGTAAAGGAAATAGATGTGACATCTGAAGAAATAAAGAATAAACAAAAAGGCACCAATGGCTAAGGTAAAAGAAACAACCCTTGAATTGGACCTAAATGCCTTGACTCATAATTATCATTATTTACGTTCAAAACTACGACCAGAAACTAAATTCTTATCTGTTGTAAAAGCTTTTGCATACGGCAGCGATGCTCAAATAATAGCCAACAAACTTCAGGAATTAGGAACAGATTACTTTGCAGTGGCTTATACCAACGAAGGTGTTGCCTTAAGGGATGCTGGGATTACAAAACCCATACTCGTATTACACCCTCAAGAAATAAGTTTTGACACTATTATAGAAAGATGTTTAGAACCTAGTATCTACTCTAAACATATATTAGGAGCGTTTTTAAAGACGGCGAAAAAACATGGTCAAAACCAATATCCAGTTCATCTAAAATTTAATACAGGACTCAATAGGCTAGGCTTTAGCATAGAAGATATAGAACACATTGCAACTACACTTAATACAAATTCTGAAATTAAGTCCGTATCGCTGTTTTCGCACTTAGCAGCATCAGAAGATGACAACGAAAAAGAATTTACGGAACAACAGATTAGCCTTTTCCATACAATTGCAGAACAACTAGATGCGCAGTTAAATTATAAACCATTCCGTCATTTATTAAATACGTCTGGAATTTTAAATTATTCGAATGCTCAATATGATATGGTTCGTAGCGGTATTGGGATTTATGGCTACGGTAACGAAGCTAAAATAGACAAAGAGCTGAAGCCTGTGGCTAGCTTAAAAACTATTATATCTCAAATACATCATCTTAAACCAAATGAAAGTGTAGGATATAACAGAGGCTTTACTTCACAAGATGCCAAGATTTCTGCAACATTACCTTTGGGCCACGCAGATGGTATTGGAAGGCAGTATGGTAATGGTAAAACGGTTGTGAGTATTAATGGGAAAAAGGCTCCTATTATAGGAAATGTATGCATGGATATGATTATGGTAGATATAACGGATATTTCATGCAAAGAGGGAGATGAGGTCCTTGTTTTTGGACCAGAATTATCAGCACAAGCATTTGCTGAGACTGCAAATACGATTTCCTATGAACTATTAACTGGTATTTCTCAACGGGTAAAACGTGATGTCATTTCTTAAACACTAAATTAACATTCTATTAAGAAATCATTTTTTTTAGTACATTGCACCTTATTAATAACCATTAAATAAACACTTAATCATGTTAAAAGAATTCAAAAATTTTATAATGACAGGTAATGTCATTGATTTCGCTGTTGCAGTTATTCTTGCAGGAGCAGTAGGCCTAGTAGTAAATGGCTTTGTTGGCGATATCATTATGCC
>CALHVP010000101.1 GCA_938038975.1 uncultured Maribacter sp.
GTATTCCAATTCTTTTAGGTCTACTCTCTTTAATCTGTCTTTTGTGGTTTTGTCTTCTGGACCTAAAGGAGAACTTAAAATATGTTTTGTCCTTCCTTCGCTTAATACGTATTCAGCAAATTCTATTAAGTCAATATTCTCGAAACATTCCCCAACCATTACGTGCTGCTGATTGTGTCCAAACTTGATATTATGCCCTGCTATTAATTGCGGCATATTACCACCTATATAGGTTGTTAAATATTACACCTGCTCCTCTAGTCTTTTAGTCTTTTTCTTGTTAGACCTTAATTTTCTTTCTATATCTCTTTTCTTCATCCTTATCCGTTTTCTTTATCAGTATTTAAATTACCTGCTGAATTGTTTTTAACAAACACCCTATTAAGTTCTACTTGCACTCTTAACAACTCCTTTATATTGTCCACTTCCTTACTTAACTTAACAAGTAATTCGCCTTGCACTTGTGAGTTCTTAGAGCGCTTCATGTTCTGTCTGAATAGGATTACAAACCCTGCTAGATATGTTACTGATATGATGTATAATACTATTGTCTGCATTTTATTATTTGTTTTTTTATTAACTCTACCGTTTCGCCTAAATATTCAACTATATATTATTGCTGCTTTACCATTTTAATTTCATTTTGAGATAATTTACTTATAATTTTATCCGTCAAACCTTGGCGTTCTCTCAACTTTAAGACCTCTAAAAAAAGCACAATCACGAACCCAAAAAGAATAATTACAGCTAGTACTAATGACCCTATTATTGTTTCCATTTTATTTCATTATTTGTTCTTTGAAAGATATATCCGTAATTAAATTAAAGTTGCCCTCTAAGTATGAAACTATTTTACAATGTTGTTCTTCCCAACTCATATTGTTCCATGTAGTGTTTTTTAAACCTAATTCTCTTGGAGTAATTGAGCGTTTTGTTTCATCGCTATATGTCCATGAAATATTAATTATCGGATTCTTATTTATTCGTGCATGTTCTTGTGATATAAATTCTGAAAAACAAAGGTCACTTGTTGGCTTTAGTAGCCTCTCTTTAGCACTTACAACCGTCAAGAATTTATCAAACATTTCTTCAGCTTCTTTTAGTGTTATTTTATCTTCCATTTTATTTGTTTAAATAAAAGGTGAGTTGACTAGCTCTCTAAGTTAGCGCAAAGTGCTACGGTCAACTCTAAACCTATACGTTTACTTACAGATTCTTTTCCTTTTTATTGAGTAAATGTGTAATTAATCAAAGATACAAATAAAACAATTCGTTTGCAAATTATTTACATATTGTTTGCATTTATAAACCAGCTTATTACACTTTATTTATTATAAAGCTCGAAAATCTACTTATGTCTTTGAATCCGTTAGGGAAGAAAGCGTTAACCTTGTATCTCATTGCGTCACCTGCATCTTGTGGATTATTATCCCTGTCTTTAATTATTCCTAAAAACTCACCATCTTTACCAACTTTAGGTTGTCCAGTTTCTAAATCATATACTAATTGTTCGTTATAATCTTCGTATATAAAAACAGGGCAACTAAAGAACAATCTATTACAAACATCTCTCGAATAACTTAGTAATGGGTTTTGCCTTTCTGCTAATACAAATTGTCGTTTTGATAACTCTAACTCTTCTTTAATTATCTCAAAATCTGTATTCTTTCGACCTCCTGCTAGATTACCTGCTGAACTTGTTCCACGTCCTCCACTTGCATCACCTGTTACATAGATTCCTCCTGGATGGTGCATGTAATGTTTTAACTTTTGGCATAATTCGTATGTACCACCCTTTACTTGAATTGTCTCATAGATGTAGATTCCATACCCTTCTATCTTTTGCCCTATTATACATGTGCATGGATCGTAGTTAAAATCAAAGCTAAACCATAACGGCTCGAATTGATTTATTTCGTACTCACCCTTTATGCAGTGTTTTTGCTTGCTGAAGTCGTAGAAAAACATTTCGGTGTTTAAATTCACTTCCCAATCACCTTCTACCATCATTTTAAAACGCAACGGTGACATGTTTTCCTTTCTATCTTGAATCCACTCAGCGTCTATGTAAGGATTGTCGTAAACACTCGCAGGAAGATAGAACCACTTTTTATTTAGTGTTCCGTTTATGTGTTTATCGTAAATATCTTTTTTAACCCAACCTTGTTGTGTGTTACTGGTTGCAATTGCTATTTGTGGAGGGATTGGAATACCTGCTTCTTTGTCTGCTTTCCTTTCATCCATCCTCCAAGTACCACAACGCTCCATCCCTACTTCAAACCCCTTCTTAGTAATGTCCATCTCCTCAAATCCGATAGCATCATACTCTATACCTCTAAACCTCTTTAGGTCGGGGTCTTTATCTGCATTTTCTCCAAAGAATTGTATTATACTCCCATTGGTAGCTACAAACCGCCAACCGTTATGTTGTGTAGGTTCTTGCTTTTGAAAGTTTGATGGAATGAGTTTTTTAAATGTTGGTAAGACCGTGTTCTTTATCCTTTCTAGGTCTTTTCTAACTACTAGGTATTTAGAACCTGGGAAAAGTTTACATAGGAGTATAAATAAACCTAACAAAGCGTAAGTTTTACCTAATCTTATTGATCCTCCAAAAAGTATGAATTTGTATTGTCGGCTAAATACCAACTTAAAGAATTCTAACTGTTTATCGAACGGCTCAAACACCACCTCTACTTCTTTCGCCTCTTTACTCAATCTATTCTGTATTATTCAAAACTTACCTCTTGATCTCCTAGTTTAAAAACCTGTTTAGTATGTTTAACTTCTATTGGGTTCCCGTCTTTTCCTGTTAGTTCGTTTTTATCTGCTAATCCCAACTTACGAGCTACAATGTTTGCGTTAAAAATGCCGCTTGCTGCTCCTGACAGTTGATTATTTGCTACTGTGCTCTCTATTGCTTCAATGACCGATAAAAAATCGGAATCATCTTTGGCGATCTCTGCTGTTTTAAAATTCCTCCAGTAAGCTTCTGATGCCCCTATGTATAATCTAAACCCTTCTAAAGTAAAAGGTCTTTGTCTATACTTCTCCTTTGATGTTTGCTTACCGTTAGATGTGATTATTTCATGCTCTACGAAAGGGTTTTCATTGCAATGGTTAAAGTATTCTTGAGCAGAATCTAATAATAGTTCAGGTGTTTTAAATAACTTATCCCTTCCATGCTTACTTCTTAGTTTCCATATCTGGTTTCCTATCTTAAATCTACCAAGACTATCTTTACCCGTATCTTCTTTAGTGTTCTTCTTCTCCTTTGGCTCACTCTTCTTAACTGCTCTTTTCTTTGCCATGCTTTATTGATTTATCTTCTTTCTAATCTGTTTTGTCTTTGGGTGCTTTTATAATTCCATTCTTAATTAAAATACTCTTATCTACTCCTATTATTATTCCTCTGTAAATTGGTTTGTTATCGATTTTAATTGATCGTTATACTTACGCACAATTCTGCGTTTTTCTTCTAGGAACTTTAATTTTTCCTTTGAAACATCTTTCCCTTCATTTAAAATATTACCCACTATATTTTCACTGCTTAATTCTTGACTTTTAAGTTTATCGCTCTCAACTAAGGCGAGCCAATTGTTAATTTTTAATATTTCGAAATCAACACCCCATTGAGTAGAGTCTACAAATGCTAAATAAGACTTATATCCAAACATTGTCCCTACTGATACACATATAGAAGTGATTACATGATTATCAATGTTGAGGTTACTAGAAATCCAAAGCCCTATAAAGCCGAACGATATAGACAGGACATATCTTAAAATCCTTGCAGGGAGTATGTATTTAGTGTAATTATTTTCTTTCATTGTTCTTTTTTTTTAAAAAAACAGGAAGCTTTTAAACTTCCCGTAATTGAAATGAGGATGAATTTATAATTTAACTTTTTTTCTATTTAACAATCCTATCAAACTATCTTTCAATGATTCAGCTAAACTACCACCTATTAATATTCCTAAAATAATTCCTACTACTGGTGCAACTACTCTACATTGAAATAAGTCTTTAGGGTTTATGTGGTTACTTCCTTCTAGTATCATATCTCCAAAT
>CALHVP010000102.1 GCA_938038975.1 uncultured Maribacter sp.
AGTCAATACGATTTTGGTAGTGATGAACTTAAAGCAGATAGAAAAAGCTTTATCCGTCGATGGCGCTTGGAGCCTAAGGATCCAGAAGCTTATGCGAGAGGAGAATTGGTAGAGCCAATAAAACCAATTATTTATTACCTAGATCCAGGAACACCAGAAAGTCTTCAGAAATATATTAAGCAAGGAATAGAGGATTGGCAAAAGCCATTCGAAACAGCTGGGTTTAAAAATGCTATTATAGCTAGGGATGCACCAAGTCTCGAAGAAGACCCAGAGTTTAGCCCAGAAGATATTAGATACTCTGTTGTTAGATATGTTGCCAGTACAACTAGAAATGCGGTAGGCCCAAGCGTATCAGACCCACGTAGTGGAGAAATTATTGAAAGTGATATTATTTGGTATCATAATCATTTACGTAGTTATAGAAACCGGTATTTACTAGAAACAGGTGCCGCTAATCCATCAGCAAGAACATTGAATACGCCAGAAGAAGAGATAGGTGAAATGATGCGTATGGTTATTGCTCATGAAGTTGGTCATGCATTAGGTTTTCCGCACAACATGGCTGCAAGTTATTCGTATCCAGTAGAATCATACAGAGATGGTGCGTTTACTCAAAAGAATGGAATTGCTGCTAGTATTATGGATTATGCACGATATAATTACATAGCACAGCCAGGAGATGAAAACATAAGATTCATTCGCCAAATGGGTCCGTATGATCATTATGCAACAAATTGGGGTTACAGGTATTTACAGGATGCCAATTCTCCAGAAGCAGAAAAATCTACTTTAAATGATTGGATTTTGGAAAAGGCAGATGATGCTACATACAAATTTGGCCGCCAGTCTAGTAGGTTTGATCCGCAATCACAAACAGAAGCTATTGGAGACAACCCAATAGCAGCCAGTACTTATGGATTAAAAAACCTAAAGTATGTTGCTAAAAATTTAGTTTCATGGACATCTGATAGCACAAATAATTATGCTGATTTAGAAGAGCTTTATGGAGAGTTATTAGGAGTTTATAGCAGGTATATTGGACATGTTGCAAATAACATAGGTGGTGTTTACGAGAATATTAAGACGCCAGAACAAGCAGGTTATGTCTATACTCATTTAGACAAGAAAGCGCAGCAAGAATCTATGGCTTGGTTGCATAAGAATCTATTTGATACTCCAGAGTGGTTGTTGGATAAGGATATATTACAAAATATAGATCACGCAGGGTATTTTGAAAAAGTTAGGAGATTGCAAACGAGATATTTAAACGCTGTGTTAAGTTTTGATAGGATAGGAAGATTGATTGATGCTGAAACTGTTAATGAGGAATACTATAGTGCGTTAGAAATGATGCAGGGTCTTTCTAATGGTATTTGGAAAGAGACAGGTAAAAGGTCTAATGTTGACTTATATCGTAGAAACTTACAAAGGTCTTACATAGAGAGAATGGAGTATTTAATGACTAATGAAGCAAGAAGAGATAGATATTCCAGGCCTGGGTTTGAAGGCGCTTTGTATTATGATGTAGAAACTTCCGATGTTAGGGCTTTGGTAAGAGGAGAGCTTAAAAGTCTCGAAAGAAAAATAAAAACGGCAGTAAATTCAAACATAAATACAGTTACAAGATATCACTACGAAGATATTCTAGCTAGGATTAAACAATCATTGGAGCCTACTAAATAATAGCACTCAGCACTGCTTTATTAAATGAACATTTTAAAGCGAAACCTAATCTAATGGTTTCGCTGTCGTAAGTATGTCTGTGGCTAAGTAGCCATCATCTTTATTATAATACCAAGCTCTAACTTTAGGTATTTTGATTTGCTCTACTTCTATGATTTCGCTTAACAAGATATATTCACCATCATTTGTAGCTTCATCGTGGTAAAATTGATATACCTCTAATGCGAAGCTGATAGGGTTAAAATAGAAGTACCAAGTGTCCTTGCCTACAGCTGCTTCGTAGTCAACTTTTAAGACGAGATATTCTTTGTTTTTAAATGTTTTCTTTTGAACTTTCTCATAAATGTTTGTTCCTGGATCTTTAAGTTTCATAGGTAAGCCATAGAGATAGGTGTAGTAATCCCTCATCATTTTTGCTCTATCGCAATTTATACGAAGCGTATCCTTTTGTTCCTTACTTATGTTAGTACTACCATTAAGCATTAGCGTACAGTTCTCTTTGTCTAGAATAGATGTAATTATATTCTCGTCTTTTGTGACTGTAGTACTATAAAATTGCTCAGGAAAATCTAGTTGTATTTGAGTGATGCGTTCTGCGGATTTTGGCATGCTCATTTTCACAGTCAATGAAGCCTTTAAAGTGTTCCAGTTACCGTTAGGGTCATGATACGCTATGGATTTCTCCAATAGTTGTTTGCCTGTAAGGTCTTGACCGATTGTATTTGCGGATATTAGGAATGCAATTAAAATAAAAAAGTACCTTGTCATAATGGATTGTTAGTATGACAAGGTACTTATAATTTTATATTCTAAGAGGACTACTCCTCTTTAGGTTGCTCTATTGTAGCAGGCGTAACGGAGCTGTCATGCTCGTCATGGTACTGTTGCAATAGATTCATCGTAGCTGTTATTAAATCTTTTGTCTCAAGAAGAATAGAGAAGTACAGCGTCGTGTTTTTTGGACTCGATTCTTCCGTACGTGTTCTGGCTACTTGCGTTTTAATTTTGTCAGAAACCATGTCAAATAGTTCTTGTTTCTTATTTAGAACGATACCTATTTGCTCAAAGGACTGAATGGCAAATGCTTCTTGAGTCTGGTTCAATACTTCGTCAAGTTTAGAGTCTATCTCTTTTAACTCTTTTATTTGATTATACTTTAATTTCTTATGATTGTTATTCACGTGCTTATGGCTCACCTTGCCAATGTAGTCTAGAGATTGAGCAATATCAGTTAAATAGCCTAACGTATTAATGTAGAAATTACTTGCTCCTACACTGTTTTCATCAAGGTTTTTAATAAAATAGAAGATATGATCACGGAGATCATCAATCTCGTTAGAGAGTTTTTCTCCTTGTTTTTTGTTCTTTTTAAGCGAATCTAAATCGTGCTTTGCTAACCCATTAATAGAGTTAGTGTAGATTTTATTTGTTCTTTTTAAAACATTAGAAATATTCTTAGCACTTTCAATAATAACCCCTTGAATAGAACTACTCTCAGCTTTATTTAAAGAATCTTCAGCAGCTAGTTCTTTAGCTTTTTTGTTGTGCGATATATAGTTTCTTGCAAGTAATAATATAGCTGCGAATAATAATACGCCTATCGCTGCACCTTTTCCAAAACTAATAATAGCTAAAATTGTACCTGATGCTATAAAGGCGATTAAAGCTGTTCCGAACCAACCACCAATAACATTAAGAACTCCTGCTACTCTGTAAACGGCACTTTCAGCACCCCAAGCTCTATCGGCTAAAGAGGTTCCCATGGCAACCATAAAGGTTACATAAGTTGTTGATAAGGGTAATTTATAGGAAGTAGCAATAGATATTAAAATACCTGCTACCATTAAGTTTACAGCAGCCCTTACCATATCAAAGGCTGGTAACTCATGTACTTTATTTTTAGATAAAGCAATTACAGGTTTCTTAAACTGTTCATCAATTGTACCTTGCCAAGATTTAGGAGTAATAGCTGTAGTCATTTCAGAAATGCCCATTGCTATACGTACAAGGCCTCTGGATAGAAAGTTAGGTTGAAAACGTTCTTTGGTATCTTCTTGACTAGAAAGGTCCAATGAGGTCTTAACCACATTTTTCGCTTTACTAGAGAACCATAGCGTAACTACCATTACCATACCCGCAATAAAAAGTAAAAGTGTAGGTGTTGGAACTTTTGCTGCCAAAATTTCCATACTAAATTCTGAGGCAGGCACTCCAGAGGCTACCCAGGCTTCGTAAGATTGCCAAGCTGCTATAGGCACTCCTATGAAATTAACTAAATCATTACCAGCAAAAGCTAATGCTAACGCAAAAGTACCTGCGCCTATAATTAATTTATAGATATTAGCTTTTGCAAAATTCATTAATATATAAGATAGAAAGGACCATAGGATGAAGTTCGTTCCGGCAATAGCTAGCCATTGATCTTCCAAAAAGTCTTTTATTTTTACTCCTCCTATAATATCAAAACTTTGCCCTGCATACGCAGTTCCTTTGATACCCTTCATTAAAATAAAGTAAGTGATTGCTGATAGTGCTACACCACCAAATAATGCGCCTACCCATTTCGCCTTTTTCTCAAAGTTATAGGATAGTAATAGTCTGGAAATCCATTGTACAAGTGCGCCAATGGAGAATGCTACTATAACTGATAGTAATATTCCAAATATAATTTGGGTTGCTTTGTCTGTATTGATATAATTTACAACATCAGTAAAACTTCCACTATCAGCTCCAATTTTAATTAAGGCCATGGCTACAGCAGCTCCCAAAAGTTCAAATACTATGGATACGGTTGTTGAAGTTGGCATCCCTAAGGTATTGAAGAAATCCAGCAGTAATATATCCGTAATCATAACGGCCATAAAAATGAACATGATTTCATCAAAATAAAACTCACCTGGATTAAAAATTCCTTTTCTAGCAACTTCCATCATACCGCTAGAAAATACTGCTCCGGCAGCTATACCTAAACTAGCAACAATCATAATTGTTCTAAAGGAAATGGCCTTGGATCCAATGGCAGAATTTAAGAAATTCACTGCATCGTTACTAACGCCTACTACTAAATCTGCAACAGCTAAAACAGCTAAAGCTATGATCATTAAAAAGTAAATATTGTCCATAATTTTTATCGTATCAATTTGCAAATATCATTATCGTAGCTGTGTACTGTGTTAGCTAAATGTTATCTTTTTGCTAGAAATGAATATCTAGTTGTAGCCTATACATTAAGCCATCTAATCCGCTATCTTCTGAGAGGTAGCTTAAATCTGTCTGCACTTTAAGTTTATGACCTACAATGTACTTAGAAAGTCCCAAAGTATATTGTGTTTGTAAATTTCTTCCTGTAATTTCTTCATCAAGATTAATGTTGGTATATCTTCCTGAAACTTCCCAATTATGATTTAACAAATATCCAGTTTGTAAGTTAAGGCCATTACCTACCTGTACTACATCTCCAGTTAATGTTCCATCGGAATTTTTGGCTAAAGCATCTTTAGCAGATCTATGAGCATATTCTCCCATAAATGAAAAGCCATTGTACTTAAACATAGCATCAACAAATAGTGTGTTTATGGTAGTCTCATAAAACCCAATGTCATTCATCATGTAAGAACCTTGGTTACTTCTGTTTTTTACAGCATTTTGATTAATGTCATAAGACGCGGCAAGCATTAATTTTGGTTTCTCTTCGCGTTTTAAATCACTTCCTTTATAATCACCTTTACTTAAGAATTTTCCAAATGGCAATAGCTCTAAACGTGACGTATATTGGTGACCACCTAAATTTCCAGTTGTGATATTTCTTCCTTCTCCTTGAGATACAGCAAATATTTCACGAACTAAGAATTTGTCGGAGAGATTAAAATGATGTCTCAATTGGAAACCCATATCTCTATCAATAGTAAATCTGCTATTTAATAAGGAACGATCAACTTGTTGAAGATCGCCTGAAGAAATGACACGCTCTATGTTTCCTGGTAATTTTGTTTGACCAAACCATAAAACAAAGTTTTCGTGGAAGTTCCATTTTATAACAGCATCAAGAATATATCGCGGAGTGTTACTGGTAAACTGCGAACCACCGGAAAGATCACGGTTAGACAGCCCAAGTTCTAATTTGTATTGTAATTTTGGGGAGTACGCAAATCCATCAAACTTAAGTCTAGCTCTGCGAACAAGAAAATTTTGTTCTGGATTACCCAATCCGCCGTTACTTCCTTCATCCCAATTGGCTATTGCTAAAATTTGCATTCTTGTGGCTACTTTCATGGTCCACGTACTATCTTTTCCAACCAGATTAAACAAGCCCTTTCCAAAAGCAGGAGCATTGGTTTCTTGACTAATAGAAATAAATGGAATAGAAAGTAATAGCCAGAAGGCTAACAGGTTGATTTTCATTGTAATTAGTTTTTGTCGATTGCAAATAACCAAAACAAATGTTAAGTTAATGTTGGCTAAACATTAACTTTCTACCTTAAATCATTTTA
This sequence comes from uncultured Maribacter sp., assembly GCA_938038975.1. Lineage (GTDB taxonomy): Bacteria > Bacteroidota > Bacteroidia > Flavobacteriales > Flavobacteriaceae > Maribacter. The sequence continues at coordinate 6,177 of CALHVP010000102.1, forward strand.
TTTGTCAATATTCTGAATTCTGAATTAGAGATAAAGCCGAAACGAAGTAGGTAAGTATAGTACAAAAAAAAGCTACCTTGTCCAAAGGTAGCTGTTGGATTTCAAACAAAACCAGTCGACAAAAACTAATAGTAAAATGAAATCACGTTTGTCTTAAGACTATCACGAAGTTCGTTCATTTTGGGTATGCCAGTGTAACGAGAATATTAAGTAATCTTTAATTTTTTAAAATTTAAAAAGACTATTTGTGCCTATGTTAACTGCTGATGACAGATTTGATTAAATTCAGGTATAACTTATAGTTGCTAAGAATTTGAGAAATATTCTTAATCAATATGCTGATTTTTTAAACAAAGTGTACTAAGCAATTTTACAAGGAATTAGAATAGAAAAGTAATAAGTTAATCTAAGGTCACTCTAAGATATGCTGCTATTCTTTTTCTTTTGAAACAGATTCAGCAACATCGATAATTCTCATGGTTTTAGCGCTAAGGCTTTGAGTAATGTACGTGTTATTATTCTCGTCTATTACAATAGGTAGTTCCAGATCATCATAACCTAAAAAACTAATCTTAAGGATATACTCCCCTGGTTTTATATCAACAAGTTCAAAATTTCCATTGAAGTTTGTTTGTGTTACCCAATCTGTATTTTTTATTTCTACCCTAGCCATTAGTAGAGGCTCATTGTATAGCTCAGCATCTAAAATTTTTCCGCTAACCACTCCAGTATTCTGCGCGTGAGAGATTAAAAACGATAACATAAATAATGCAAAAAATAACTGTTTCATAGATAAAGTAATAGTGCTGTTGTATTACGATTACAAAGAAACTCTTGCAAGGTTAAGTTTAAGTTAATCGAGTGTTATTTGTTTATTTTCTAATGGTTAACAATAGGTTTCTTGTTTTTGGATTACAGGGAGTTTTAAATGTCGCTAAATAACAAAAAATGTATCTTGCAGCTATTAAACAAATGCTATGAACTGGGAGGAATTACTGTCTTTACGCCGAAAAGGTGATACCAATAAAAGGTTGAGAAAAGAACAAGATGAAACTAGGTTGGGTTTTGATGTTGATTATGATAGAATCATTTTTTCATCTGCGTTTAGAAGTCTTCAGGATAAAACACAGGTAATACCCCTTTCCAATACAGATTTTGTGCATACGAGATTAACACATAGCTTGGAAGTTTCCGTTGTTGGAAGAAGTTTAGGAAGGTTAACTGGAAAGAAAATACTTGAAAAACATCCTTACTTGCAAGAAGTACATGGGTATAAATTTAATGATTTTGGTGCTATTGTAGCTGCTGCTGCACTTGCTCATGATATAGGGAACCCGCCTTTTGGGCATAGTGGGGAAAAAGCGATTGGAGAATATTTTAAGACAGGAGCAGGCAGGATTTTTGAAGATGAGCTGACTATTAAGGAATATCAGGATATTATAGATTTTGAAGGAAATGCTAACGGCTTTAAACTAATGACCCAAGATAGAGAAGGGGTTGAAGGCGGATTAAGATTAAGTAATGCGACTCTTGGTGCTTTTATGAAATACCATAAAGAGTCTTTGCCTAAAAAACCAACTAAGCACATTGCAGATAAAAAGTTCGGATTTTTTCAGACAGAAAAAGAAACTTTTCAAAATGTAGCGAAAGATTTAGGGCTGCGCCAAACCTTAGATGGTTCATCTGTTGCTTATGCAAGACACCCACTCACATTCTTAGTAGAAGCTGCGGATGATATTTGCTATACAATTATCGACTTTGAAGATGGCATTAATTTAGGCCTAATTTCAGAGGACTTTGCATTAGAATATTTAATAAAACTGGTTAAGGATACTATTAACACTAAAAAGTATCATTCATTAATTTACAAAGAGGATAGGTTAAGTTATTTACGAGCCTTAGCAATAAACACCCTTATACAGGATGCAGTGGCTATTTTTATGCAGAACGAAACCGCCATACTTCAAGGAGATTTCCATGTTTCTCTTATGGATAAAAGCAAGTACGATGCCCAAATTAAAGATATCATAAGTTTGAGTGTGCAAAAAGTATATCACGCTCAAGAAGTGGTAGAAAAAGAAATTGCAGGCTATACTATTATTGCAGATATATTAGATGTTTATATAAATGCGTTGGTAGAGAAAAAGAAGGATAACGCATCCAATTATCACGAGCTTGTGCTACGTACACTTCCAGAATTTTACCGTAGAACAGATATTTCTCTTTATAAAATATTATTGAATACCTGTTGTTATGTTGCTAGCTTATCGGATAGCTCTGCAGTGCATATTCATAATAAAATTAAAGGGAGGCAGCTTTAAAAATCATAGGCAACTCCAATACCTAAAACTTGTTTAAATTGGATTCTGGTAATACCTGGCTCGGTAATATTGCCACTAGCATCCTTTACTTCATCAAATAGAATGTCATCATCGAATATGATATGCGTTCCAATGGTGGTAAGTATATATTTATTTACCCTTAGCCTCACATTTAGTTCCCAGTCTACATCAATATTTCCAAAACTAGCCAGATAGTCTGAATAGAGGTTCAGCCTGCTTTTTATATTCACATTTTTAGCTGCATCCCATTCAAAATTATTGGTAATTAAAAACCCAAGTTCCAACAAATGGTTATCCCCATCTTGAATTATATTTCCATCTGCATCTCTTCTCGCTTTTCTAACACCAAAAGCCCCACTATCCGCTAGACGTTGATCTAGAACAAATGTTGATTTTTGAGTAAGTGGAGATAAATAGAGATTAAATTTTTGATTCTCACTAATATACGAGGTTCCTGCTCCTAAGAAGAAGTACCCAGGTGCCATAAAACGCGATATGGGTGTTTCCCTATCTGGATATTTGTAACCGTTTGAAAACTGTGTGTTAAAGTTGAGCTGTACAGAATAATACCAATTACTTATCGTATCTCTTCTATATCCTAAGTTAGAATTTAATCTAATTACGTCTTCTGTTTTTCGTAGTTGTCGTCCTTCTTGAGCGTTAAGCCCATATCTAAGGTCTAGATTATTATCCCATTTAAAATATCGGAACTTATAGTTACGTACGAATTTAAAAAAACTGAGTCCGCTAATGGCATTATTACCCCCTGCGTTCCAGTTTACGAATGCTGCTTCACTTACATTAATACCAAAGGTGTTTTCTTTGGTCCAAAAGGAGGGTACTCTAAATTTATTGAACTTGTCTTTTAGAACTTTTGTTTTTTTAAAAGAAATAACTGGGCTGGTAAGGTTAACACCTCTGGGAATATTTTTTATCTTATTTTGGATTTTTCGTATAACTATGGTGTCAATTACCATAGTATCAATAGCTATAGTGTCGCTAACTACTGGCCTTGGAATACTATCTTGCGCCCACATTAGAGCAGATGCCATTATGCAAACTAAGCTTAAAAGGTTTTTTTTAGATGTATTAGATATCCTCATAAGATTTCTTCTATGTATGTCTTTATAGTATGCTTGTCTAA
>CALHVP010000103.1 GCA_938038975.1 uncultured Maribacter sp.
CTATTTCTGCAATGCTGTTAATACTTTTTATGAAAAAGGTTCATATTCTGACATCCTATTAGAAATTAATTTTAAAAGAGAGAATCGCTATTTCGACCAAAAGCCAAAACCCGAAACGATAGAAACTGTTTATGCCGTAACTGAACAATTAAACGAAGCAAGTGATATTAATTTTAAGTTTAATTCTCTCTTGTTAAGTAAAATCTATTCAAGAACTTCTATATTAAAATGGGTTGATATTGAAATAGAATTTTTTAACGTTTTAGTAGCTACAAAACACGCTAATAAAGTAACAATAAGAGGAGATGGAATTAAAAAAGTAAACGACCAACTAGAATATTTAAAAGTCAAATTAGTTGAATATCTTACTTTACAAGAAAATAAGTTCAAGAATACATATATTAAAAAGCCATTGGCAGACAGTTTTCGCGAAGAAATCAAAAAACATGAAATAGTCACTATTAATCTTAAAGAAGATAAATTACCTGACAATTTATACTTTCTTAATTTTAACTATACTAATACATTTGAAGATTATTTTAAAATATGCGAAAGACATATTCCGTCAAGCTATAATTACATTCACGGAAGTTTATCTAGTGAATATGGTCATCCGATTTTTGGGTTTGGAGATGAGTTTGATAAAAAATATTTGGAATTTGAAGACGAAAAGAATAATGAACTTTTCAAACACATTAAGTCCTTTGAATATCTTCAATCCAAAAATTTTTACGAATTAACAAGGTTCATTGAGTCTAACGTTTTCCAAGTTCATATCTATGGTCATTCTTGCGGAATTTCAGACCGAACAATGCTTAATCAAATATTTGAACATAATAATTGTAAATCAATAAAGATTTTTTTTCACAAAAAAAACCTCTTATCAAATGACTTTACGGATAAAACGTATGAAATTTCCAGACTGTTTAAAGACAAAACTATGTTTAGAAAAAAATTGGTGCCGTTAGAATTGTCTAAACCAATGCCTCAACCCAAAATGGAAATGGAATAAAGTACTAAGCACAATAAAATCTCCTATAAAAAACCTTCGTTAAGTTCTCTAAAGTGAACACCTATTTCATTCTACATGTTTTGCTATAGGCTCCTCCAAATGCTAATTAGTAAGGTGGCTTTTTGCTGAATACTATTTTAATGCAAAATTAAATACTAGTTTTGGCTCCTGGTTGAACGCTAGAATAACAATAGAAAAAAAACCATGAACTTAAGCTACTGGGAATATAAAACTTGGCTTTCTAACATCGATTTTACCGTTGTTGGCAGTGGTATTGTTGGTCTTAATTGTGCTTTGCAATTACAAAAACAGCATCCAAAAGCTAAAATAGTAGTTTTAGAAAAAGGCTTGTTGCCCCAAGGAGCCAGTACTAAGAACGCAGGATTCGCATGTTTTGGTAGTATTTCTGAAATGCTATCCGATTTAAAAAACCATACGGAAGAAGAAGTCCTACAATTAGTTCAACAACGATGGGACGGTATAAAAGCCTTAAGAGAAATACTGGGAGATGCTGCTTTAGATTTTCAGTTACACGGTGGGCATGAGCTATTTTTAAAAGAGGATTCAGCATTATACGATGCATGTGCGCTTCAAATAGCAAGCGTAAACGAATTGCTTAACCCCGTTTTTAAAGGGGATGCTTTTAAAATAAGCCCTAACCAGTTTGGATTTAATGGTATTGAACAAAATTACGTAACCCATAATTTTGAAGGGCAGATAGATACTGGTAAAATGATGCTTGGCCTGTTACAAAAAGCGAGGGCAAATGGGATTAGCATTTTAAACGGAATTACGGTTACTGGTTACCAAGACGGGGCAGATGATGTTACTATAGAAACTAATGCTTTTTCATTTTCATCTAAGAAATTATGCATAGCTACAAATGGGTTTACAAATGACCTTGTGAAGAACAGTGTATCGCCTGCTCGGGCGCAGGTAGTCATTACCAAGCCAATTCATAAGCTTGCAATTAAAGGCACCTTTCACCTTCAAGAGGGTTACTATTATTTTAGGAATATAGACGATAGAATTTTGTTGGGTGGTGGCCGAAATCTGGATTTTAAAACCGAGGAAACTACAGCCTTTGGAACAACTACGTTAGTCACTAATAAATTAGAAGACATTTTAAGAAATGTAATCCTGCCAGGAGTTCCTTTTGAAATAGAACATACGTGGAGCGGGATTATGGGGGTTGGAAATCAAAAAAAACCCATACTTAAACTCCTGTCTAACAATGTAGCCTGTGGAGTTCGCTTAGGTGGTATGGGAGTAGCTATTGGAACATCTGTAGGCAGACAATTAGCAGCTATCATGTAGCCTGTAGAAGTATCTTTTTTGAAAATTGTTCTTCCAAATTGTAATCCATACATATTTCTTATTATATTGTATTCCCCATAAATAGTAACGTCTTACTCCTGTACACTTTTTTGACCTTCAGATTGTAGTTTGCTGCAATATGCTATGCAAATAGCGAGACACGATATGAAAAAACAGTTTAAAAAGTATGGGTCACTTGTATTCTTACTATTCGTAATTACTTCTTTATACAACTGCTCACTTACCCAAACATCGTATCAAAAAGAATATAATAGGATTTGGAGGGAAATGGTAAAATCTGATGCTTGGCAAGGGTCCATAGAAAAGCAAGCTCAAGAGGAAGAGCTTTATGCGAGCGCTGATAACGAAATGATTGTGCTTGAAGAGTCTAGGATAAAAAAGAACAAAACACTGTTTGATAAAGAGTATCAAACTTTGGTTTCTAGGGCTTACTTTAAAATTATAACAGAAGCTGAAAAGGCAGATGCCCGTATAACTTCTGAATACAGAATTTTACAAAAAAGAGAAGAACAGAACCAGGCTGGGATAGACAAGAATTTTAAAAGAAAAAAAGAAGCTATTTCTAAAAAGTATCATGCGCATAAAGCCATGCTAAACGGTTTAAAATCTTGGAATATTTTTAGTGAAAATAGATCAGGAGACATAGACTACTTTAAGATGGAGTATCGTAACGAAGTAGAAAAAATGATATCAAATGGTGACGAAAAAAGCCAGATAGTTAATTTTTTAATCTATAAATTGGCAGACCTTTACCATCTTGATGAATCGTGAAAACCATAGTACCTTAAAAGAAGCTTCATTAGCGCACTGTACCGCTTTTGTATTTGGAAGACTAGATCGTATAAACAGGCAAACAAAAGAAATTTCTGAAGCACTTACTTCTGAAACTAAAAGTAGCGCTGGCGATAAACATGAGACAGGTAGAGCCATGTTACAACTAGAAAGAGAAAAACTAGGAGCCCAGCTCGCTGAAGCAGAAAAAATGCAGGCACTGTTGCATAAAGTGCGAGCACAAACAATTGCTAAAAGTATTGGTTTAGGGTCACTAGTTATAACTACGGGGCATTGGTACTTTATTTCTGTTTCAGCAGGGGAACTTACGCATGATGGACAAAAAGTATATTGCATATCTCCTGCCACTCCAATTGGAAAATTAGTATTTGGAAAAGTAGAAGGAGATAGTTTCACCTTTCTCAATAAAGAGTATAAAATACTAACAGTTAAGTGATTATAATTTATGTTGTATCTTTTGTAGAGATATAACAAACATCTATAGTCATGACAACAAATGAAATTGCTCACAAATTAGCACAGTTTTGTAAAGAAGGTAAGTACTCGGAAGCTTATAATTTATATGCTGAAGATGCTGTAAGTGTGGAGATGGACGGCTGGGTTGGTGGCCAGCAGATTACAAAAGGCAAAACAGCCATATTGGAAGGTTTTAACCAATGGCAAAATAATATTCAAGAAATGCATGGAGGTACCGTTGGCGAACCCGTAATTGCTGGTAATCATTTTGTTTTACCTATGACCAGCGATGTTACTTTTAAACATGGCGAACGAGTTCAGATGGATGAGTTATGCGTGTACGAAGTAGCTAACGGAAAGATTAAGAAAGCTCAGTTTTTTTACGAGTTACCACCTCAGTAAATCAGTGCTTAATCCAATCGAGGTTTACCTCTGTTTACTTTTTTTAGAGCTGCTCTCTTTTTAGATTGTAATCGTTTTTCTATAGAGGACCTAGATGGTTTGGACGGCTTGCGTTTTTTTGGCAGTAGTAGCGTTTTTTCTAATAATTTGAGTAAACGTTTTATGACAATTGACTTGTTTGTGTGCTGACTTCTAGATTCATCGCATTGCAAAAGCAAAACACCATTCTTAGATAATTTAGATGAAAGCTTTAAACCAAGTCGATACTTCTCTCGTTGGCTAAGACCATTAGAATTTGGAATATCCAAAGCTACTTCTACCTTAGAAGAAACCTTGTTGGCATGCTGCCCTCCTGGACCACCGCTGCGTATGGCTTTAAATTGAAGTTCCGTTAAAATTACTGTACTATCCAAAACATTGCTTTAGACAAAAGTAACTAAATATGCTTGCTGTTTTAGTACTGGGCTATGTACTAGCCAATGAAAACTGGCAATAGCAATAATGCAAATACAAGTAATGTAAGTAAAAGTTGTACTTTTTTCATCTCTTTAAAATTTAAATTCGTAACCAATAACGACGTAAGTGTCTTGGTATTGTATCTACTTTATTTTTTGATAAAAGGGACTTAAAGCGGGTTAAAATGCTCATTTACTGCAAGCTACCTTGAGCTAGTACATTATATGCTATTGAAGTCTTTGGTTGATAGTGCTAAGGGATATGTTTAAATAAATACTTTTGCCCAATTCTATACTAGTTACGTGATGAAAAAAGATAGGACTCCCATCAGGGGATTTTCCTATTATAAGATAATAGCTACCCATAGGGTAGCTGTCTTTTACAATTACTGGTAATCCTGTAGTATTAGATACTTTTAGCTCATGGGCATAAACGATAACAGACCGATCTACGTTAGCATAGGATTTTAACTGAGACATAGGTATGCTATTCGCTTCTCCAAAGAGAGATGCCACATATAAATCACCAGGGTTGTCGTATAAGGATAGCGGATTACCTTCAGCAATAATACTAGTGTCCCGTAATACAATCATCCGATCCATAAATGGAAGTACGTCGTTATAGTCATGTGATGCTAAAATGCATGTAATCCCATTGTCTTTTGTGTACTTAAAAATATTTCTTCGCAAACTGTTCTTTAGAAAATTATCTATGTGACCAAAAGGCTCATCCAAAAGAAGTATTTCTGGCTTTTGCGCTAAAACTCGTGCTAATGCCACACGTTGTTGTTGTCCTCCACTTAAGGTGTTCACTTTTTTATGTGCAAAA
>CALHVP010000104.1 GCA_938038975.1 uncultured Maribacter sp.
CCTATTAAAAAAAGAAAGCTTTTTCATAAACGTTATTCTCCTTTCCCTGCTTGGAATAAAAAATCTTTTTCTGCCTTAGATAAACTCTCGTAACCAGATGTACTAATCTTATCTAATATGGCGTCTATCTTTTTTTGTCGACTTTGTTTGTCATAAGATTCCTTGGAACTTACTTTAGAGCCTGAATTTTGATTCTTATAGACTGTTTTTAATGGGCCTTTCTTTTCACTTCGTTTAAAGAAGTTAGAAATACTATCTAAAAATCTAGAAAAACCAGCTCCAATATCGATACCCTTAGTTAGCTGTCTTGCATACCAATATCCCAAAAGCGCTCCTCCTAGGTGTGCTAAATGACCCCCAGCATTACCACTTGCAGGAAGTTGAATAAGATCCATCAAAACCACAAAAGCACCAATATACCAAAGCTTTACATTGAAGAAAATAAGACGCACCTCCTGATTTGGAATATAGGTACAAATAAAAATAAGAATAGCACTAGCACCAGCAGACGCTCCTATTAAATAAGCGTTAACGTTAAAAAAGGCTGGAAAAATATTATAGCCTAAAATAAAAAAAAGCCCGCCTAACATGACCCCAAGGAAATACACATTTAAAAAACGTTTGGCATCAAATAGATTTAAGAAAATACGGCCAACAAAGTAGATTAACAACATGTTAAAAAATAAATGTCCAAATCCACCATGAAAAAAGGAGTATGTAACAATAGACCACGGTTGCATTAAAAAATCGAAAAAATCTTTTGGCAGCTCAAACCATTGAACAATGCTATTACTTGATAATTGCAATAAAAAAGGCACTAATCTACCTACTATAAACACCAAAACGTTTATAGCAATAAGCTTCTCGGCTATTGAAAGTTTATTAAACTGATATTGTAAATTTCCCTGCGCCATATGCTAATTCCACCTATTTTGGTTAAACTGATTTTTCTTCCAATACCACATCATTAAAAATCCAAAAAGTGCACCCCCTATGTGTGCAAAATGCGCAATACCCTGTCCAAAAAGACTATAACCTGTTACTCCTGAAAATAAATCCAAACCAATTAAAACAGGAATGAAGTACTTTGCTTTTATGGGCACCGGCACGAACATGAGAAACAATTCACTATTAGGGTATGACATACCAAATGCTACTAAAACCCCATAAATTGCACCTGATGCTCCCACTGCTGGCGTGTTATAGGCGCTAAGAAAACTATCAATTGTAGATTTCCCTGCAATCTCATTCCACATTGGGCTGTACTGTCCTCCAGATATAATCTCCATAATACTACTTTCCGAAATACCAGCATCTACTAGAGCGGATAAACCAACATTAAAATGATAATAATTTACTCCTGTATGAATAAGAGCGGCTCCAAGACCGGCGGAAAAGTAAAAGAAAAAAAACTTATTTCTACCCCACATCTTTTCCAAAGGCGTTCCAAACGCCCATAATGCATACATGTTGAAAATTATATGCATAAGGCCCCCATGCATAAACATATGACTTAGAATTTGCCATAGTCCAAAGTTTTCATTTTTAGGAAACCACAATGAAAACCATTCATACATCAAATCGCCGTACAATTGAGTTGCGATAAAAAATAATACATTAACAATCAATAAGTGCTTTATAGCATCTGTTAGTCTACCCATTATATAAATTTTCTATCAATATCATTTTCTGTAATTGTAATATATGTAGGCTTGTTAAACGGACTTAATGTTACTTCCTTACAAGCAAACAAATCGTTCACTAAAGCAATTTGAGACTTTTGGTCTAAAAATTCACCTGTTTTTACAGATAGCGTTTTAGACAAGGTTTTGGCCAACATATCACTTTGAGAAAAGCTATCTGCCGAAATTTCCATTTGAAAATCAGAAATCAATTGATCCATAACCATTTGTACTTCACTTTCTACCACTACTACTGGCACTCCTTTAACTTCGACGGTTTCAGAATTAATCTCACCAAACACGAAACCTACAGCACAAAGATTATCCTTAATCTCTTTTAATATCTCTAATTCTCCACTAGAGAAAGGCAAGGATAATGGAAATAATAATTGCTGACTAACCGCTTCTTTAATCGTAATATTTTTTAAAAATTTTTCATAAAGCACGCGCTGGTGTGCACGGCTTTGGTTAATGACAACCATACCTGATTTAATGGTTGTGATTATATATTTTTTTCGAAGCTGAAATGTAGTTGTTACCGCATCTACTTGATTTTTCTCGTGATCAAAAATAGTACTGTTAATTTCTTCAGACTCAAATGCAATCGTACTAGGCTCAAATTCTTGTTTATTTACCTGTAAACCCTCGTACAAATTCTCCCAACCCTTAGCACTGGTTTTAGTGTAGCCACCACCACGAGATGCGGTTGGTGTATCTTCCTGAAATGGATTAAACCCAGCGTTTACAGAAACATGTGGAGTTGTTACTTGTTTATTTTCGTAACCATAGGGTGTATTCAGATTCGGATCCTGATTAAAATCTAAAGCAGGAACAACATTAAACTGGCCTAAACTATGCTTAACTGCAGATTTTAAATACGCATATAAGGTGTGTTCATCATCAAACTTCACCTCTGTTTTGGTTGGATGTATATTAATATCAATAGTTCCAGGATCAACTTCTAAACAAAGAAAATACCCTGGATGTGTACCTGGCTTTATCAATCCATCAAAGGCACCAAGAATCGCATGATGCAAATACGGACTTTTAATGAATCTATTGTTTGCAAAGAAAAACTGTTCGCCTCTGCTCTTTTTTGCAAATTCTGGCTTATGTACAAAACCTGAGATACGAACAACTTTCGTATCCTCATGCACTGGAACTAATTTCTCATTCGTTTTCCTACCAAAAATATGTACAATACGTTTTCTAAAGTCAGTTGACGGAAGCATAAACACTTCACTACCATTACTATAAAAATGAAAGGCAATTTGAGGATGGGCCAATGCAACTCTATGAAATTCATCAGCTATGTGACGGTATTCTACTTGATCAGATTTTAGAAAATTACGCCTTGCGGGAATATTAAAAAACAGATTCTTAACCAACATAGATGTACCTTTTGGTACTACGGCTACTTCTTGGCTACTTATCTTACTTCCTTCTATTTTAATATGAGTACCTACTTCATCAGTTTCTGTTTTGGTCATCATTTCTACATGAGCAATCGCAGCAATAGATGCTAAAGCTTCTCCCCTAAAACCCTTGGTACTTAAATTAAATAAATCTTCCGCTTTTTGAATTTTAGATGTAGCATGCCGTTCAAAACTCAAACGCGCATCTGTAACACTCATTCCTATGCCATTATCAACTATTTGAATAAGCGTTTTTCCCCCATCCTTTACAATAAGCTTAATTTCTGTAGCACCAGCATCAATAGCATTTTCCAACAACTCCTTAACTACAGAAGCAGGTCTTTGAACTACTTCTCCAGCAGCAATTTGGTTAGCCACATGATCCGGTAAAAGTCTAATGATATCTGCCATTATAAGGAAAAGAATATGGACAGGTCAAAATCAATTATATAAAGAAAAATAAGAACTAGTACAGCAATAATTACGGCCATACGCCTCTTCATATCTCGATCGCCTTCTCTTTTTGTATCGTCTAAGACATTGTTGATTTTATTCTTAATACCCCTCTGATTACTTAGCGTACTTCTATATTTATCAAACTTAGGCTCTAACTTATAAGGGTTTCCTTTGCCTTTATCATCAAAATATCTTGGGCTGTAATCATACTGCCTATTTCTACGTAACCGGGTAATTTTACTAAGCATTCCCATATCTTCAAAGTTACTTAAAAACCGAAAACCGCCCTTATAAAGCAGTGCCAAAATTTGTTAACAGTTTATTGATACTTAAGACGTACGGATTATCAGCTAAAAAAGAAGCTATAGCTGACTAGTTAAAACCGAAAATATAGGATATTAGTTGGTTAAAGCAGCCATTTTAATTGCTGCAATAGCTGCTTCCGCACCTTTGTTACCATGCTTACCACCACTACGGTCTATAGACTGTTGCAAGGTATTATCTGTAAGCACGCAGAATATAACCGGTACATTGGTCTGAACGTTTAAATCCATGATACCTTGAGCAGTAGCGCTGCATACAAAATCAAAATGCTTAGTTTCTCCTTGTATTACACTTCCTATAGCAATAACAGCGTCAAAACCACCTTTTTCAATCATTTTCTTGCAACCAAATGTGAGCTCAAAACTACCAGGAACGTTCCATCTTACCATATTGCTACTTACGGCACCACAATCGATTAAAGCTGCAATTGCGCCGTTGTAGAGTCCCTCTGTAATTTTAGGATTCCATTCAGAAACAACAATCCCAAACCGAAAGTTATTCGCGTTTGGGATTGTTGCCTTGTTGTATACCGATAAGTTTTTATTAGCTGTTGCCATTATGCACCACCTTTCGCCATTCCAATAAACGCATCAATAGATACAGCTGCATCTGAGCCACCAAATTCATCTTTTATACGTTGGAAAAAACCAAGTGCTTTAGACTTATCACCCATGTCAAGGGCAGTAACTCCTGCTTTGTATAAAAATTTTGGAGTAGTATATTCGTTAGTGCTATGGTTTATCGCTGCCTCATAATATCCTAATGCATCTGACGCTTGGCCTAGTTGCATAAAAGCATCACCTAAGCCACCTTTTGCTAAAGCTCCAAGAATTTCGTCATCAGAACTAAAGTCTTCTAAGTATCCTATTGCTTCTTGATATTTATTCATATTCAAATAAGACATACCAGCAGAATAGTTTGCTAGGTTAGCCGCTTTGGTACCATTATACTCTTCAATGATATCTAAGAAACCATATTTACCTTCGCCACCCTCTAGTGCCAGCGTAAACAAAGAGTCTTTTTGAGTTGGGCTGGTTAATGCTTGATCAAAATACTGTTGCGGATAATACATCTCATTCGCTGCATTAGTCTCCTTTGGGTTTTGCACAAATTGTATGTAAGCCAAATAGCCTAATACCGCTATTGCAACGACACCAATCGTTCCCAATATGTAATTTTGGTTCTTGGATACCCACTCCTCAGATCTTGAAGCTCCTTCATCCAAACTACTAAACACCTCTGCTGTTGTGCTCTCTTGTTCGTCAAACTCTTGAATTTCAGCCTTCGTTTGTGGTTTAAATCCTCTTTTCTTATATGTTGCCATCTCAAAATTTATTGGTCGCGCAAAAATAAAGTTTTTATTGAAATCCAATGGCGTATTTATTCGTTATTTTTGGATAATTCAAGTAAAATAGGTCTATCCAAAACAAAAATTCCCAAAATTTTAATGTTTCTTAAAAACTTATCCCTTCTTAACTATAAAAATTTTGAATCAAAAGATTTCTCCTTCGACTCGAAAATCAATTGTTTTGTTGGGGATAATGGCATGGGTAAAACCAATATTCTAGATGCTATTTACCATCTCTCTTTCGGAAAAAGCTACTTTAATCCAATAGCATCGCAAAATATTAAGCATGGAACCGATTTTTTTGTAGTCGAGGGTCTATTCGAAAAAGATAATCGGGAAGAAAAAATAGTGTGTAGCTTAAAAAAAAGCAATAAAAAAATTATCAAGAGAAACGGAAAGGCTTATGACCGATTCGCAGATCATATTGGTCTTTTACCATTAGTTATTATATCACCAGCGGACCGCGACCTAATTTCAGAAGGTAGTGATGTACGAAGAAAGTTTATGGATGGAGTTATTTCACAATCAGATAAATCCTATTTACAAACACTCATAAACTACAATAAAGTCCTATCTCAAAGAAATGCATTACTAAAGTATTTTGCCGCTAACCACACTTTTGACCAAGGAACATTATCCATTTACAACGAGCAGCTACATACATACGGTACTGAAATTTTCACCAAAAGAAGTTCCTTTTTAGAACAGTTCATTCCCATTTTTAAAAATCAATACAAAGCTATAACAGGTAATACAGAAGAAGTGCACTTAAGCTATGATAGCAAACTGAATCAGATGGACATGGCTACCTTGCTAGAAAAAAATATAGATAGAGACAGAGCGTTACAATATACCAGCGTTGGGATACATAAGGACGACCTTAGTTTTAGTATTACGGAGTACCCTATTAAAAAGTTTGGAAGTCAAGGACAACAGAAATCATTCTTAATCGCATTAAAATTTGCACAGTTTCAATTTATGCAAGAGCTATCTAAAACAACTCCTATATTGCTTTTGGATGATATTTTTGATAAGTTAGATGAACATAGAGTAGCACATATTATCACCTTAGTTAATAATGAAAATTTTGGTCAGATATTTGTTAGTGATACACATGCAGATAGAACCGAAAACGTTGTAAAAAAAATACATCAAACTTATAAAATATTCAAGCTTTAATTATTCTTCACGGAGTATAAAGAGCATCAAAACAATGTATTAAATGAAACAGTTTAGCCTTTTATGTTTATTAGCTTTCTTTATGTCTTGCAATTCGGTTAGTGAAAACAAGCTAACCTTACTTAACGGTTACTGGGAGATAGATAGCGTAGAATTTCCAAACGGAGGAAAAAAGGAATACAAAATGAATGCTACTGTAGACTATATAAAACTAAAAGAATTAAAAGGATATAGAAAAAAAGTAACCCCTAGGTTTGATGGGAATTTTGAAACATCAGATGACGCAGAACCCTTTCAAATAGAAATTAAAGAAGAGTCATACACACTAGTATATGTAAATGACCTTAGCGAATGGAGGGAGACATTAACGGCAATTAGTGATGACAGTTTCACCATTAAAAACGCAGATGATGTCCTATACCATTACAAAAGATTTGTTCCAATAAGCATTACCCCTTAACTATGGCTAAGCGAGAAAATGACAACCTAAATATGAAAGAAGCACTGTCTGCATTTATCCAAAAAAATAAGCTTCAACGAGGCATGGATAAGGTAGATGCACGTGCAGCCTGGGCAAGACTTATGGGAAATGGAGTAAACAATTACACTACAGATATAGAACTAAAAAACGATGTTCTTTATGTTGCCTTATCATCATCTGTACTTCGTGAGGAACTGAGCCTAGGAAAAACTAAAATCATTAAGATGCTTAACGAAGAGTTAGGAAAAGACTTGGTTAAAAAGCTAGTGCTGCGTTAAAAAATAAAAACGAATAGCAAGACATAAAAAAGACCGATTCATGTTTAAATGAATCGGTCTTTTTTTTCTTTAACTTTATATTACTTAGTAGACTTCTCTACCTGCAAAATGAAAAGAACCTTCAATAGCTGCGTTTTCATCACTATCTGATCCATGTACTGCATTCTCCGAAATATCAGTAGCAAACATTTTTCTAATAGTACCTTCAGCAGCATCTGCGGGATTAGTAGCTCCTATTAGAGCTCTAAAGTCTTCAACGGCATTTTCCTTTTCTAGGATAGCCGCTACAATAGGACCTCTAGACATAAATTCTACCAATTCTCCAAAAAACGGACGCTCTTTATGTATTGCGTAAAACTCTTGTGCCTCTCTAAGACTGAGTTGCGTGTATTTCATTGCAACAATCTTAAAACCTGAAGCAGCAATTTTTTCCAATATAGCCCCTATATGTCCATTCTCAACGGCATCAGGCTTAATCATTGTAAACGTTCTATTTGTACTCATATCTGAAATTTTGTGCAAAAATACGGTTTTCCTTTAAACCTGCAACTATTCAAAGGTTTGTTGTAATTCTCCTAGAACAATTCCGCCATCTCCTATCATTTGTAATACAGCAGTTTTCGTCTTAAAATTTAATTCTAGGGTTCCAAAACTTTCTGTACTAACCACGTCTCCAACTCTAAAAGGATTTGGTTCTCCACTAAAGCGATCATAAGCATGGGTTAAACCACTACTTGTAAAATCTAACAAAGGATACCCTAATCCTTCTACTTCCGTCTGGGATATCTCCGAAATATGACGGTCTCCAGACAGAATCATAACTCCTTTTGGGTTTGCAGTAGCTAATACCTTTTTCAATCGATCAACTTCGTGCGGAAAATTACCCCAACATTCAAATCCGTGTTCATTTGAAAGTACTTGTATACTGCTCACAATGATATTAAAATCAGCTTTAGAAGTAGTAAGCTCATGCTCCAACCATGACCATTGCGCATCACCTAAGACAGTTCCTTCTCCGTAAACATTTGGCTTTGTACGTTTTTTCGTTTCGGTATCAGGGGTTAAAGCCGTTCTAAAGTAACGTGTATCTAATACGATTACTTTTACAGACCCTTGCGCTCCAGTATACATATGAGCGTTGTAAACACCTTCTTGTTTTCTTCTAGGGCTGTTTGCTGCCACTCCCATAAAATCCAGAAATTGATTCTGACTTTCTTTTTTTGCATGAAATTCTGTACCGCCGTCATTAAGTCCATAATCATGATCATCCCAAGTGCCCACTACGGGAGTTTTTGCTTTTAATTTTTTATAGCCCGCAATATCATTTTGTGCCTTATACATACGAGATAAGGTATCCATATCATCAGTATCAGCATAAATAATATCCCCACCCCAAATCCATATATCTGGATTTGAATTTGTAATATCATCCCATAATAAGTTTGGCAAAGAAGCCTTGTTGCAAGAGCCAAAAGCGATAACAAATTCATTCTCAAAACTATTTTCTAGCATCTTCTTACTGGTAGAGCAGGATAGAGCTAGAATCAAAACCAACCACCCTAATATATTTTTCATATCATATAATTATGGTACAAACATAAAAATAAGCTTTCGTTTTTACGCTTATCATATTAAATAGTATCTTTGCCGCCATGAATTTAGAGCACATAAATGGGCTTAAAACGCTATTATCCTTACCTAAGAAAATAGCTATTATCCCACATAAAAATCCAGATGGAGATGCCATTGGATCTACGCTAGCCTTGTGTCAATACCTTAAGAATAAAGGTCATGAAGCAACTGTTGTAGCACCGAATGATTTTCCTAAGTTTTTAAAGTGGATGCCAGGTGCTGAAACAATCCTAAATTTTGAAAAGGAAAATTCGCAGGCAAAATCAGTTCTAGAAAATGCAGAGGTGATTTTCACTCTAGATTTTAACCACTTAGGCAGGGTTGGTCAAATGACACCTTTCTTAGAATCTGCATCTGCTACTTTTGTTATGGTAGATCATCACCAAGCACCTGCTGATTATGCTAAAATAATGTACTCTGATGTTTCCATGAGTTCTACCTGCGAAATGGTATATCATTTGTTAGACTACTTAGGAGCAGTTGAAGAAATTACCTCAGATATGGCTAATTGTATCTATACAGGTATTATGACAGATACGGGTTCTTTTAAATTTAAAGCAACCACTAGTACAACGCATAGAATTATTGCAGATTTAATAGATAAAGGAGCACAAAATACGGCAATACATCACCGCATTTACGACACTAATTCTCCAAGTAGATTACATTTATTAGGATGTGCTTTAAAGAATATGGTGATTTTGGAGGAGTATAATACTACCTATATTACACTTAGCCAAGACGAATTAGATAAATACAACTACTCAAAAGGAGATACAGAAGGCTTTGTAAACTATGGCCTAACACTAGATAATATTAGATTTGCGGTTATCTTTATAGAGAACAAAGAAGAGGGGATTCTTAAAATTTCTTTACGATCTGTTGGAGATTTCTCTGTGAATGATTTTTCAAGACAATTTTTCCATGGAGGAGGCCACACTAATGCCGCTGGTGGAAAAAGCGATTTATCTATCCCAGAGACTACAAAATATTTTGAATCCTTACTACCACAATTCAAGAAAGAGCTTACGCAATGAAAACACGGATAGGTATTTTACTTTGTTTAATTCTTACAGCTTGTAACGGACCTGAGCCAAGGAAACCGATACAAACTAAAAGTGGAAGTTTTTTTAAAGAATCTGTAGAGCGAAGTAAAAAATTACTTCAGCTAGAAGAGCAAAAAATACAGGATATTATAAAAATCGACTCACTTAAACATTATAACCATACTGCCTCTGGATCTTGGTATCATTACTGGTCCATAAACGACAGCACTGAATACACTCCTAAAACAGATGATTTGGTAGTGTTTACTTACGACCTACTTACTTTAGATAACGATACCTTATACTCAACTAAAGATATTGGTGTAGTTACCTATAAGGTGGATAAACAAGAACTTTTTCCTGGACTTAGGAATGCGGTAGTTCTATTAAAAGAAAATGAAAAAGCTACTTTTTTGTTTCCTTCCTCACTAGCATTTGGGTATCACGGAGATAATAATAGAATAGGGACTAACGTTCCTTTAAAATCTACCCTAACGGTCTTAAAGATTGAAAAACAAAAATTAGCTAATTAAATTTACCAATATGTTGAAGAGAATATTATTTTTAAGTGTGTTTGCATTAGCACTAGTTAGTTGTAAAACAAGTAAACGTGCAGATTTAGGAGATGGCTTATTTGCTGATATTAAGACAAGCAAAGGAGACATCATCGTTAAGTTGGAGCACATTAAAGCACCGGTTACAGTAGCTAATTTTGTGTCCTTAGCAGAAGGCAACAGTCCATTTGTTAGTCCAAATTATAAGGATAAAAAGTTCTATGACGGATTAATTTTCCATAGAGTTATGAAAGATTTTATGATTCAAGGTGGTTGTCCTTTAGGAAAAGGAACGGGAAGTCCTGGTTACCGTTTTATGGATGAGTTCGTAGATTCATTGAAGCACGATAGAAAAGGTTTACTTTCCTCTGCAAATGGAGGACCTGGAACCAACGGAAGCCAATTCTTTATTACCCATGGAGCGGCACCATGGTTAGATAATGTACATACTATTTATGGTGAAGTTGTTGAAGGTTTGGCAGTAGTAGATTCAATCGCTAATGTTCCAGTAGCTGCGGCTAACAAGCCAGTAGATAGTATTGTGATGAATACAGTACAAATCATCAGAAATGGTAAAGAGGCTAAAAAGTTTGATGCTATCAAAATCATGACAGATTATTTTGATAATGAAGAAGAACGCTTAGCTGCTATTGCAAAAGAGAAAGCTGAAAAAGCAGCTGCCATGAAGGAAATGATGGCTCAGTTTGCATTAGAATTGGAAGAACAATCAACAAAAGCAACAAAACTACCTTCTGGTTTAAAAATACTTGTTTTAGAAAAAGGGGATGGTGAGAAACCAAAAATAGGACAGAAAGTAGATGTAATGTATTCTGGATACTTACCTAATGGTTCTTTGTTTGAAAGCAACTACGAGGAAGTAGCAAAGAAATATGAAAAATATGATGAAAGAAGAGCTCAAGGTGGTGGTTATATGCCAGCAGCAATGAGCTATGCTACAAACTCTGGACTAGTTGCAGGATTTGAAGAAGGACTATTAACTATGAAAGTAGGTGACAAAGTTCGTTTATTTATCCCTTCTCATTTAGGATGGGGAGAACAAGGAGCAGGTCCAATTCCAGCAAATTCAGATGTAATCTTTGACTTAGAAGTTACTGGTATAAGAAACTAAAATACGTTATATTTAAAATTCACTAAATTTAAAAATCAGCCTATATGCTTAAGAAAACTAATATTCTAATCGTATGTATGCTGATTTTTTTTGTGGGCTTTTCTTGCGATTCTACCAGTAGCTCTAGCGGTGAAACACTCCCAGAAAACCCTACCGAAACTGACACAGACGCAGAAGACCCTTCCCCAAACCCACCAGCTTCAGGCACTATGGTTTCTTTACATGGGCAACTTCGAGTAGAAGGCACCAACATTGTAGATAAAAACAATGAAGTGGTTCAATTACGTGGAATGTCTTTATTCTGGAGTCAATGGATGGGGCAGTATTATACATCAGAAGTTGTATCCTGGTTAAAAAGTGATTGGCAATGTACTGTAGTTAGAGCTGCTATGGGTGTGGAAGATTTTGATGGATACATTACAAACCCAGACAGAGAAAAGCAAAAAGTATTTACCATTATTGACGCAGCCATTGAACAAGGTATTTACGTTATTGTAGATTGGCATAGTCATCATGCAGAAGATTACGAAGAAGAGGCAAAAGCTTTCTTTACAGAAGTAGCACAGAAATACGGTAATCAACCAAATATCATTTACGAGCTTTATAATGAACCTTTAGATGTTTCTTGGAATACAGTGCTAAAGCGGTATCATGAGGCCGTTCTTGCTGAAATTCGTAAGTATGACCCAGATAACATCGTTGTATGTGGCACTAGAAATTGGTCACAAGAAGTAGATGAAGTTGTTGGAAATAAGATTAATGATACCAATGTAGCCTACACAATGCACTACTATGCGGCAACACACAAACAAGAATTAAGAGCAAAAGCCCAAGTCGCATTAGATAATAACCTGGCACTGTTTGTAACAGAATATGGAACTACCGATTATAGCGGGGATGGTTTTATAGATGTAAACGAAAGCAATACCTGGTGGGAGTTTTTAGATGATAACAACATTTCGTGGTGCAACTGGTCTGTTGCAGACAAAGAAGAGAATTCTGCAATTTTAAAACCAAATGCAAGTTCATCTGGACAATGGCCCGATAGCGATATCACGACCAGTGGATTACTAGTTCGAGAGCAACTACGTAGCAAAAATCCTAAGTTTGAGTAGACCTCGACCAACTGATTATTTAAAGTTGGGCGTGCATTTAAATGGAATAGTTAAAGCTGTACCAGTATAAAAAATATATTTTTTATACTGGTACAGGCATATACTTTACAACACCTTACAGGTAACTTATGGCGTATGTTTCAACACCTCCAATAAAAATTTCCAAAATTTTTGTACCGATGAAATAGACACCCGTTCATCTGGGGAGTGTGCTCCTAAAATAGTAGGACCAAAACTAATCATATCCATATCTGGGTAATTCTGACCTAGAATACCGCATTCTAGTCCTGCATGGCAAGCTACTACCCTAGCCTCTTCCTTAAATAAATCTTTATAAATACCCTTAGTTACTGCTAGAATCTTAGAATTAGGATTAGGATTCCAACCTGGATAAGAACCACTAAAATCTACTTCAAAACCAGCAAGTTCAAATACCGATTTTAGAGAATTAGCCAAATCCATTTTACTAGTTTCTACAGAAGAACGTGTTAAACATCCAATAGTTATGGCACCTTCTTTTACCTGTACCCTTGCAATATTGTTTGAAGTTTCTACCAAATCTGGTATGGTAGCACTCATAGCGTATACCCCATTTAGTGCGGCATACATACCTTTTATAAATTTACCCTGTGCTCCTAAGCCCATTACTTTTTTAGAAGCCTTAACAGGACTAATGTTTATTTCTAAATTTGGTTCTATAAAGGTCAGTTCCTTTTTAATAGCATCCGCTACTTTAGTAACAGCTTCCACAAAGGCGATTTCTTGTTTTTTATCAATATTAATTAGGCAAGTACTTTCTCTAGGAATTGCATTTCGTAAGCTTCCTCCTTCTAAATTCCCAATACGCATATGAAAAGCCATACCAGCAAATAATACCCTATTCATTATTTTGTTGGCATTGCCTAAACCTTTAATAATGTCCATACCACTGTGACCTCCTTTGAGTCCGTTTACTACAATACGATACCCTATATCCCCATGAACAGAAGACTTTTCATTATAGCTTCTTTTAGCGGTTACGTCTATACCTCCAGCACATCCTATATCTATCTCATCATCTTCTTCAGTATCTAAATTCAATAATAATTCACCCTTAAGAATACCTCCTTTTAAACCAAAAGCACCTGTCATACCTGTCTCTTCATCAATGGTAAATAAGGCCTCTAAAGCTGGGTGTTCAATAGCAGCACTTTCTAAAAGCGCCATGATTGCTGCTACTCCCATTCCATTATCTGCACCTAAGGTTGTGCCTTCTGCCTTTACCCAATCCCCATCAATACGCATTCTAATACCTTCTGTATCAAAATCAAAAGTGGTATCCGCATTCTTTTGATGAACCATATCTAAGTGAGACTGTAGCGTCACCATTTTTTTATGTTCCATACCCTTCGTTGCAGGCTTTCTTATAATTACATTTCCTACTTCGTCGGTAAAAGTTTCAAGCCCTAAAGCCATTCCAAAATCCATTGCAAATGCAATTACTCGTTCTTCTTTTTTGGAAGGTCTTGGCACGGCGTTTAGCTTAGAAAAATTATTCCAAACAGATACTGGTTCTAATTGCAGTATTTCTTTATTCATAGCATTAATTTATCGACATCAAAAATACGAACGCAAAAAGGATTTCGCTATTTTTGAGGCAATGAAGATGAATTTAAAGACAGGAATTGCACTTTCCCTAATTCCTCAAATCATTCTGGTAAAATGGCTGGGCTCCCACCCAAATTGGATAGAGAATTATTATAGTAATGGTGTGTATTCTTTTCTCTCTAATGTGTTTAGATTCTTATTGGGCTGGATTCCTTTTTCTATTGGCGACCTTTTGTATACTTCGTTAGTCTTGCTTGCGATCCTTTATCTTTATAAGCAAGGACGAAGTCTATTTAAAAATAAACTTAGATTCCTAAGAGATATAGGAATGGTTCTTTCCGTTGCTTATTTCACTTTTCATATCATGTGGGGTTTTAATTACTACAGGGAACCAATCGCTGCTAAGTTTGAAATAGAGCAAACTAAAGAGTATCAAGAGCTTGTAGATTTTACGAGACAGCTCATTAAAAAAACAAATAACCTACAAACCAGTATCACTAAGGATACCGCCATGGGAGTTACTATTCCTTATACACAAAAAGAACAGTTCCAAAAGACACTAAAAGGGTATGAGCAGCTTAGCAAAAAACATCCCTTTTTAAACTACCAACAACCAAGTATAAAAACATCTTTATTTAGTAAAGCACTAACGTATATGGGCTACGCCGGATACTTAAACCCTTTTACCAACGAAGCCCAAGTAAACGGACTATTACCTAATTTTCGTTTTCCAGTAGTTACGGGTCATGAAATAGGGCATCAATTGGGGTATTCAGCAGAAAACGAGACCAATTTTATAGGATATCTGGTTACCGCAAATAATGAAGATGTATATTTTAAGTACGCAGCAGCTGCTTACGCCCTAGGATACTGCCTTAATGATGTTCGCAGGGGTGACCAAGAAATCTTTGACAAATTAGTATCTGAATTAAATGGCGGAGTTAAACTAAATTTTCAAGAAATGTCTGTCTTTTGGAATCAGTATGAAAACCCTTTGGAGCCCATTTTTAAGTCGATATTTAATTCGTTTCTAAAAGCAAATAACCAATCACAAGGAATCAAAAGTTATAATGCAGTAGTCTCCCTATTGATTGGGTATCACAAACAGTATCCGCTTTAAAACTCAAATTCAAGCTCAAGCTCAAGTTCAAGCTCAAGCTCAAGTTCAAACTCAAGTTCAAATTCAAATTCAAATTCAAATTCAAATTCAAATTCAAGTTTAATTTTTTAACGTCCGAAGCATTATAAAACTCCTTAAACTGCAACGTATTCCACCAAGGACTATCCATTAATTATTGCTACCACTACTGCATAGCATTTCTATTTACTAATTACTATTTACTGAATACTGCTACGGCTAAGGCTAAGGCTACTAGAAACTTTTCACTAATTACTAGTCACTATTTACTGCAAGTACAAACTGACAACTAACACGTGTTAAATTCCCCTAATTACTAGTCCATTTCCTATACTAGTGTTATTTTTAAAGAGACTAATCAAAACACCCTAACAATGAGAAAAACGTTGCTAACGCTATGCCTATTCTGGTGTAGTGCATTTTTATTTGCGCAGGACTACTTTCCTGAAAACGATGGTGTAAAAGCCAACAATAACAACTACACTGCATTTACGAACGCCAAAATATTCGTAACCCCTACCGAGGTGATTACTAAGGGTACTTTATTAATACAAAACGGAAAAGTGGTTTCCGTTGGCACTACTGTAAATCTCCCGGCCAACACGGTAACAATAGATTTGGAAGGAAAATCTGTTTACCCATCATTTATAGATGTGTATTCTAAGTTTGGTGTAGAACAACCAAAGAGAAAGCCAGGAGGCCGACGTTCTCCACAATATGATGCAGCTCGTGAAGGATTTTACTGGAACGATCATATTATGCCAGAAAACGATGCCATAGGCCAATTTAAGTATGATGACAAAGCAGCTAAAGAGCTTCGTGAAGCAGGTTT
>CALHVP010000105.1 GCA_938038975.1 uncultured Maribacter sp.
ACAATACTCTTTAAAAAACCATTGCATTTTAATTCATATTGAATATTGAAATCGGTCTGGGAATAGGCATCCAATACTGAGGTATCAGAATCTATATTTCCCATATACTGCTTGCCTACATATTTAGATAATAAAGACATCTGAAAATTAGTAGTGGGACTATACACAAATATATTACCAAGAACTATATTAGGTGAATAGGCAATATTTGTATTACCCAGACCTTCCAACACACCATCGCGTTGAAAAACAAAGTCTTTATTCTGGTTGATGCTTAAAGCTGCATTTGGTCTAAGAGCAAATTTGTCTCCAAGACTAATGTTAGCATCTATTTCCAAACCTAATCTGTAACTATCCCCCACATTTTCCCGTAATGGGGCACCAACATCATTCAACGCGCCAGTAAGGACCAACTGGTCTTGGTATTGCATGTAGTACAGATTCGTATTCACTTGTACGCTTGGCGACACAAAGCGCCAACCTAACTCATAATCCTCTAACCGTTCTGGTTTTGGGATGCCGCCTTCGTAATCGTTTCTATTAGGTTCCCTATTGGCTACTGCATAGGAAAAATAAAAATTATTATTACGGTTTATATCGAAAGTTAAACCGGCCTTAGGATTAAAAAAGTTAAAGGTGTCATCTACTAAACCTGTCTCTTCGCCATTGGCTTTATATCCTACGGTTCTATATTGCAGATCTCCATAAAGCGACCACTGTTTGTCTAACTGATAGTTTGCTTTGGTGTAAAAATTAAAATCGGTTTTTACGGAGGTATCATCATAATAACGGTCCCTGATTTCGCTATCACTAGCAAAACGTGCCCATATCACCTCACCAAAATGGTCTCCTTCATAACGGTTCCAGCCACCGCCCATAATTAGGTCTAGTTTGTCCTTTTTATAATTGGCAGAAAAGACAGTGCCGTAGAAATCATTGTCTAGCCATCTTCTGCGAATAAGATCCGTTGTATTTACCTCTACACCATTTACCGTAAGCGGCTCAAAACCGTACGTTTCAAAATCATCATCTTCCTTAAATTGTTCAAAGAAGCCACGACCTCTAGTATAATGTAAGGCAATATTCATATTCCAATGGTCCGATAATCGCTCATTCCATAATAATTGAGCATGATCTTGTTTGTAATTATCTACCTCATTGTCATAAAATTGAGTCACCCCATTGTCATCGGTATAGATTCCAGATGGATTAAAAGTTCTGTCCCGTTCCAATGTTTCGGCATCAATGCCATACCATGCTTGGTAGGTTATTTCATGACCTCCAAACAGCAAAGCTTTTATGACCGTATTATCATCTTTGTAGGCTCCTTGTAAAAAGTAAGAATCCATATCAGCACGGGCACGATCAATATATCCATCAGAATTTAACTGAGATAAACGTCCCGATATTTCAACATGGTCGTTGAGCATTCCCGTACTGAATTTGATGTTGTTTCGCATGGTGTTAAAACTACCAATAGATGAGCCTATTTGGGCGTAGGCATCTTCAGAAAAACCATCGGTTAATATGTTTAAACTAGCACCAAAAGCTCCGGCACCATTGGTTGATGTTCCTACTCCACGTTGTAACTGCAGACTCTCCGTAGAAGAAGCAAAATCAGGCATATTTACCCAAAATGTTCCTTGGGATTCCGCATCGTTATACGGGATTCCGTTGATGGTAACGTTAACTCTTGTGGCATCACTACCCCTAACTCTAATCCCTGTGTAGCCTATTCCTGCTCCTGCATCGGAAGTAGTCACAACAGACGGTAAAAAATTCATAAGAATAGGAATATCCTGACCCAGATTCCTAGGTTTGATTTCTTCTTTGGTAAGATTGGAAAAGGTTACAGGTGATGCCTTAGTTACCCTTAATGCAGATACAAAAACTTCATCCAATGCTACTTTTTTTCCCTGTAAAGAATCGGTTGGTTGTTGCTGGGCCTGTAAACCCATGTTCATCGCAAGAATTGCGGCAATTGTAAAAATAGATAGCTTCATTCGTACTAAAATTTAGTGACGAATAAAAGGGGCTATTATTCTAAGTTAAAGATTGATTTTTGTCTAACTAAAGACCTTGTAATCCATAATGAAGTCTGCCATTTTGAGGCTGACCCCTCGCTAAAAATATCAAAGACATTTTTCTAACGCTCGGTCCCTTAGCAGCATTACCCGCCCAGGTTCATTGGGTATAATCTCAGCCTTATCCTGAACTCATTTCAGGACAGACCTGATCTTAGTTCGGGATTTAGCACCCCTTTGAGATGTTACAAATGTAAGTCTCATTTTTAATCTTTAATACCATTAAATGAAAAATAAAATAAAATACTTTAAAAAGTAAAGGAGCTACCGTAGTAACTCCTTTACAACCAACCAAAAAAACCAATCTTACATATTTATAATACCGCCTCATTACTACTTTAAAGTAGTCCTTATTTCTTAAAAAGTAAAGGAGCTGTTCAAAAAACAACTCCCCTACAACCAACCAAAAAAATCTATAATCAAAACTTTTATGTTATGAACAAACCCTATTTTATGTAGTGTTTGGATGGGGGATTAAAGTTTAAGACTTATTTTGGTTTCGCCTTCATAGTCAATGGTTAGTGTTTCCATGAAGATTATCATATTTTTCTAATTGGTATTCACAACCAATTCGATATCGTTTGTTTCGTTTTGTTTTTTGTTCATTTCTATTGACGCAGCAATCCAAATAGATAAGGTTAATACTCCAAGTAGGATTGATTTTAAAAAATCATTCATTTTAATACCTTTTATTTATTCGTTTTCCCAATATATTTTTGCCATCACACAAAGAGATGTTACAAATACTAAAGTTCCTACTATTGCAAATATCATCGATACCATTATTTCAAATTCTTTTGTTCTACTATATAAGACACGACAACTTTTAAAAAGTCACTTTTAGGCATAAAAAAAGCTGCTAAATAGCAGCTTTTTTTATATTTTAATTTTAATTACTTCCTATTCAACCAGTTACCATGAGAATCAATATAAACTGTTCTTCTAGTACCGCTTTTTAAAACCATGATAAGTTTAAATTCTCCTTTTGAATTCTTATAAACCCCACCTAACTTGGATGTAGGATACTGCTTTAAAAGTTCCTCTACTACTTTTGGAGTTAGTTCTTTTGAGGTAACTTTTTTAAATTCATCTGCTAAAAGTATAGTTCTTTCTACTGGCTGTGTAGGTGTAGTTTCCTTTGCTGTTCCGCTAAACGTTACTCCAATAGTCATTAATCCTATTACCAAATACTTTTTCATTCTATAAAATTTAATCGTTACTAATTACTAGTTTGATTTATTTACGAAAGAAAAACTACTTTGGATTATAAGAATATTAAGTTTTAGATTTATTTAACCTTGATGTGATGGTTTTAATAAGTCTATCACTGTTTTAACAGGATTAAAGGTCACCAATGGAACTTCTACAAAAATAGTGCTCCAGTAAGCCATTGCTCCATTCCAAAGACCGGGAAGCTCCAAAGCTTTTAATTCTTTACCATCCTTAGTCTTACCAGTTATAAAGCCTTGTTTATGATCAACAAAATCTAACAAGTTATACTTGTCCCCTTTAAAGTTACGTACTCCACAAACCAAATCCACTGGATTAAAATGAGTGGAATGTTTTAAAATTGATGCCTGTGTCTCATTATCCATATCTATTTGTGCAGATTCGATAATTTGTAAAGAAAGTTCTCCCTTTGAATTTGTAATCCAAAAAGGTCCTCCTCCGGGTTCACCCTCATTTTTCACCATACCACAAACGCGAATAGGCCGTTCTAATTTATCCTGTAACATATCTATTTGTTCTTCAAGAGAACTACTATCATAATTTTTGGAGAACCTAGCATTCAATTTAGATTCTAAAAACACCTTTATTTCAGCTGTTTTTGTTTTATCAGTAGTGCCAGTACGTAATAATTCTACATATTTAAA
>CALHVP010000106.1 GCA_938038975.1 uncultured Maribacter sp.
AACTACTTTACATAGCCCGTTTGCGGGGTGCAAATGTACACACGTTTTTTAAATCTAACACAATAAAAAACAATCTTTTTTTTAAAAAATTTAACACCATCACTTAACCCACTACATAAGAAGAAGTTAAAACAAATAAAAAGAATAAAGAAATTACATTAACCCCAGAAAACTGTTACTATGAGAAGAAATTCCAAACCAAACCGAAGCGAACAACAAAGTCCCTGAACGGGTAATCAGGTGCTGAATAAAAATTATATCCTGTAAATGATGAATTAAAATGCTCTGCTTTTAGAAAAATTCTGGTTTGTTTTATCCTTGCATTAATAAAAAAGTCTAGCATAGGGAAGCCCCCTAACTTTTCTTTGTCTTGAACATAGAATTCACCCAACACAGGATTATAGGCATCCATAGTGTATGCAGTAAAGTATTTAAAAGTAATTCCCGTCTGAAGATACATGGCCTTTTTAAAAACATCAGAGGAAAAGTACAAGGTATTTCTCGTAACAAGCTCTGGAACATTCAGTACATTTTGATCTTGCGCAACAGATTGATACATTAAGGTATTGTTCAATGCAAATTTTCCTAACCTAAACTCTTTAGCGTACTTCACCTTTATATAGGAGATAGCATCTGCCTCTTGCAAGGGTTTTATATTTGCGTTTTCAAAACCTTCACCAAAAGTAGTATTAGGATCTGTTCCGAAATACGTGTAATTATCTAACGAACTAAATTTGACCAAAAGATTTCCCCATACTGGAGAATCTAATTCTGCCTGAAGTGTATTCACCCGTTCTTTATCAAAGCTGTTTGTGTTTTGCCAATTGTAATTAAAGTAATCGCTTTGATACAGCAGAAAATTATAGTTTGGCATTCTACTGGAGGAATGAAGCCCAAGGTTTATACGATGTTTTTTATTAAATATATAGGATACAGACCCATCTATTATATTACCGGTTAAATCACCGGACACATTGTAACGCATAGAACCATTTACAGCAAAAGCACCAATCTGCTTTTTATAATCACCTCCAAGTGCAATCTCAGTCCCTTTTAACTGATTCTGTATCACATTCCCTTCTGCAGTTGTAAATATACTATTGAAGTAATAGTTATAATTATAAAGAGAGACCACTCCTTTTAACTCTCCCAGTGTACTATTATAAAAGGATGCCCCAAACTCATTGTTGAAGGTTTTTAAAAATGCTTTATCATTAATTTTGGATAAAATAGAACTGCCAAAATAATCACTACTTGCCTCTTGTAAATATTGGTAAAATTTAGTCTCATAATTAAAGGAATGCGTTAGAGCTAAAGAAGTTTTTTCCACATAACTAGAATCTTCTTGTTTCCTAATAAGTTTATATTGATGGTCCAAATAATAGCGCTTACCCAAAACTTTGTTATCTACATCACTAAAACGAACATCTACCTTAGGTCTATCTACAAAATCGTCATCCCCACTCTCAAATTGTAGTTCTTTATCTGTAAGACCTCCGTTTTCCTGCG
The DNA here is from genome assembly GCA_938038975.1 of uncultured Maribacter sp. Lineage (GTDB taxonomy): Bacteria > Bacteroidota > Bacteroidia > Flavobacteriales > Flavobacteriaceae > Maribacter. Next base: position 1,510 of record CALHVP010000106.1, read on the forward strand.
AAGTAATATCCTGTGCAGCTATATGTGCCCTTAAAGAATATCTACTATTCTTACTACTATAGTTAACGGTTGTTACAAAATTACCTGACTGAATTTGTTCCGAGTTATACTTTCCTAAACTCCTAAAACCTTTGTATGCTATAGATAAGTTAAGACGTCTTGAGGTATTCAAAGTTAATAATGCATCTAAAAGCTGCCCCTCCTCCATAGTTGTCTTAAACATCAATTCTGTCATAGGTGTAGCAACATTATAATACTCCATCTCCCCGACCTCTTTGTATACATGATGTTTTGCCCTAGCACCTATCCTAGGATATAGTTCCTGCCTCTCTAAATCAACTCCAAGTTTATTATAAGCTTGCGCAATATTACCAAAAGGCATTAATTCAAATTCATCCCTTCTTAGGTAATTGTACTTATACTCCTTATATATGGTTAAAGTAGTATCTAGGAAGGTAGTATCTCTCTGTTGCGAAATAATCTTGTAATTACGAATACTTAGCGTATCAACTTTTCTATTTACCGAAGTTTTAGATTTGAAAGTTGCACCATCTGTTAAGGTATCCTTATTCATTACCTTATCAACTTCTTTTACCTGTTCTTGTGCCAAAACGATGTGGCTAAAAAGCAAAAAAGGTATTACCAAAAAATATTTCATCCGAGCATCCATTGGTGGCAAAGTTACTTTTTTTGTTCCTAATGAAATGTGAAAGTTTTGATATAGGATATGACATAAAAATGCACCCTTATAATTTACGGAAAAGAAGATTTTTAGAGATTTATAACTCAAATTCGAAAAAAAAATAAGATTTTTATAAAAAATTCTTAATGGAAAAAAAATTACTTGTACTCCTCACATTCTTTGTGATTACCACAGTTTCTAGTCAATTTAACCAAAGTGCCCCTTGGATGACTAAACTAGAAAAAAAGGAGACCTCAAAATCGAAAACGGGCAAAACAGTGCAAGATGTCTATACAATTGATGAGATATCTGCTGCTTTCAACGAATACTGGAAAGATAAAGACCCTAATGTAAAAGGAAGTGGTTTTAAGCCCTACAAAAGATGGGAAAATTATTGGATGAACTTTGTAGATTCCAATGGTTATTTACCAACTTCAGAAGCTATACTAAACAGTTTCTATAACAAGCAACAACAAATGTTGCCACCAAATCCAACTAGTCAATGGACCTCTATAGGCCCAACCTCTCCTGGAACCCTAGGCAATAGTTTACCTGGTACAGGAAGAGTAAATTCTATGGCCGTTGACCCTAATGATTCTTCTATATGGTATGCAGGTGCTGCCTCTGGAGGAATTTGGAAATCTATAAATAGCGGTGGAACTTGGACTAACTTGTTTGATACATTCTTACAAATAGGTGTTTCTGGTATAGCAATTGACCCTAACGATACGAACATTATTTACATTACTACTGGAGATGATGATGCTGGAGACTCTTTTAGTATTGGGATTTACAAATCTGTTGATGGTGGAACTACTTGGGCAGAATCAGGGCTAGGACCAGCTACGGAAAGCAATTGGGGTAATGGTAGACTAATGAGCGACATTACAATAGACCCTACAAATTCTAACACTATTTGGGTAGCTACAAGTTTCGGATTACATAAATCTATTGATGCTGGAGCAACTTGGGATCGCAAAAGATCTGGAAACGTAAAGGATTTTAGACTAAAACCGGGTGACCCTAACACAGTATACGCGATAACTAACTCTCAGTATTACAAATCTACGGATGGTGATACCTTTACTCAAATTACGGACATCCTTCCCGCAACTTCAGGTAGATTAGTATTAGATGTTACGCCTGCAAACCCAGAAGTACTTTATATACTTAGTGCAAAAACACAAGGTGATAGTTATGAATACCAAGGGCTTTACAAGTCTATTGATAGCGGCGAAACATTTACCGAAAGTCCTAACGCTGAAAATATAATGGAGTCGAACCAAGCTTGGTTTGATCTTGCTATGGCCGTCTCACCTACAGACGAAGATGAGTTGTATATGGGTTGTCTTAATATATGGAAAAGTGCTGATGGAGGTGATTCCTTTACTCAGATAAACCAATGGTTTTCAAATACGCCAACATATACTCACGCAGACATACACACGCTTAAGTTCTACAACGGAGATTTATTTGCTGGCACAGATGGAGGGTTATATATAACGACTGATAACGCAGCAACCTTTGAAAACAGGACCTCAGATATGACCATATCTCAGTTTTACAGAATATCTGTAGCTAAAAATGATGTAAGTAGAATTGCAGGTGGAACTCAGGATAATGCAGGTTTCATAGCTTCCAATGAAGATTGGAATGTTTACACAGGGGGTGACGGAATGGATTATGAAGTAGACCCTAATAATAGAGATTTAGTGTACGGT
>CALHVP010000107.1 GCA_938038975.1 uncultured Maribacter sp.
TTCTCTTTACGAGGCTTTTGCTGACTCATTTTTGCCTTTGAAGCTTCCAGCATTTGAGCTCATAGCATTTCCGCTTCCTTTCATAGTACAAGAAGCATTGAATGTGGCTCCTGGCTCTACAGCAAGTTTGCTTACAGAAACAGTTCCTTCTATTACAGCACTAGATTTTAAAGACAGTAAATCTGATACTAAAAGCTCGCCATTAAAGCTTCCTTCAATATCTGCATTTACGCATTCTACCTTGCCATGAATATAACCATCTTTACCAATAACTACTTTTCCAGATGTTTTTACATTACCGTCCAATTTACCATCAATACGGAAATCAGCTTCGGAAATAATATCACCTTTAATCTTGGTGTTTTTCTCAATTCTGTTGGGTTGTCCTCCTACTTCATTCATAGCTCTAGGTTTTTGTTTATCTGAAAACATGGATTTAGGGTTTTGGGGTTATAAGCGTATTAAGATAGTCCTGTAAATTTTTATGTACTTGAATTACCTTATAGTTCTCCGATAAAATTACAAAATTCTTATCAGCAACTCGGTAATCCTTGTTGTTTTTTAAAAGCTCTGCATAACCAAGGGCAAATTCCTTAGATTTAAACCCGTGTACAACAACAAACTGCTCCTCAAGATTATATATATCCTTAGATATACTATTTCTATATTTTAAGTCCTTAATGGATTTCTCCAATAACTCCTTTAATTTTAAGGCTTTCTCATTGTTACTTCTTTTAAAAGGGAACATTACTTTCCAATTAGACGTTCCTTTAGAATCTGTTTCAGGAGAAAATTCCTTAGCTTCTAATTTAGGCAGCTGTTCCGCTATCATTTGCTCTGCTTTTTTACCTTCTGGGTTATTTGGATAGGTAAGAGCTACATAGTTTAAAGCCTCCTTAAAGTTTTCAAACCCCTGTAATCTACCTATAGCATTTGCCTTTAGCATTTCAAACTTTGGAACAATGGCATCGCCAGTAAATCTATTAATGTTTTCCTCTGCTGCTGTTATTACCTGTAAGAATTCCTGATTATTATACTTTTTATAAAGTGTTTCATATCGCTTTTCAGGACTATCAGAATCATTTGCCAAAACTGCTTGCGGATTCAGTAGAATCTCTGCATAACGCGAATCTGGATGATTTGCAATGATATCTGCCTTCATACTAGCCAGTAAGCTACTACCTTCTAGCTCATATATTTTATACAAGTTATATTTTGATGGAAGAATTAAACGTTCTTCTGGGTTAGATGCCAGAACATTTTCCAACTTCCCAGCTGCCAATAGGTTTTCCTTAAATTTTTCCTTGTAGATCAACCCTAATTGATAGTTAGCAAAATTACGTTCCCGTCGTAAACTATCTACAACTGCTACTTCTTTAGGAATACGGTCCATGTAAAAATCTAAAGAGAATTTTTCATCTTCAGACAAATCAGCATCATCGGGTTGTTCTGCAACAAGCTCTCCAGTAGCTTCAGAAGCTCGGGCCACCGCTTTATTAGACCAACGCCAATCATCAGCTAACTCTCTATTACCCCATTTGTTCTTAAACTCGTTTTGTCCATAGCCAAGACTGGTAATATTATAAAAGTAGAACTTCCCTTTATTTTCTTTACCACCTTTACTATTTGCAAACGATGCAAAACCTTCTGTTATCTTGTCCTTTTCTTTTTTCTGTGCTTCTTCCTTAGCTACTTTTAATTCTGCGATATATGTTTCAAAATATACTATTTGATCATCTACAGGCAATTCATACACTGTTATTACACTATCTGTATACTGGACTATGTCTTCGTATTTAATTACATCTGCTAGGTTATCTAATTTTTTCTTAACGGTTCTGTATTTCTTGGTATTCTCATTTAAGTTTGGCAATACACTATCATAATAGGCACCGGCTTCTTTATAACCATTTCGATCAAAGTTATATTCTGCTAAGTTCTCATAGTTAAGCGCATTCAACTTTGGTGTGTTTTCTGTAGCTCTAAGCGATTTATTAAAATAGGAAACTGCTAAACTATCTGCCCCTTGTTCCAAATGAAATTCTGCGACCTGTCTATAAATCTTATCTAAAAATGGCCTATTCTCCCTGTTTTCTTCTAATTCTGTTAAATACTCTAGTACTTCTTCCTGATTTTGAGTTGTAATAATGGTGTTACGGATTTTTTGAATCTCCGCATTTATCATATACACGCGTGGAGATTTTCTATTCAGCTCTATTACCTTATCATATGCGTAATTAGCACTATCCTTAAACCCTATTTGATTGTATAATTGCCCTATAATATAATAGTAACGTCCTTTTTCAGGATTCTTCTGTGTATAATAAGATGCTATTTTAAGTTGCTGTATTGCCGTATCTGGAACATTTAAATTAATGTAAGCCTGTGCTAACATGGAACGTGCATCTGCGTATTCTTGGTCTTTTAGCGTCTCATATTTCATAAGACGTTTTAGATTTTTAATAGCTAGCTCTTCGTTTTCTAACCTAATATTCACTTTTTCTCGCCAAATACTAGCTTCGTTGAGCTTGTCACTTTGAGAATATTTATTTAAAATATAATTGAAGGCTTCTAGAGCAGGGATATATCGTTCGTCAAAATAACGCGCCTTTCCAAGTAACAGAAAAGCTTCATCTGTCTGTGGATTACGCTCTTCATCCTTTATATCCATACTATGGCGCTGAATAGCCTTAGTGGCCTTTTCCTCTGCTAGTAAAAAATTAGGATTGTTGTCTTCGGAATCTAGTTTCACTTCTCCAGATACTTCCAAGCGCTCTATGGGTAATACTTCCCAGTAGTCATCTTGGTAACTATCATTGAGGGAAATACGACCTTCTTCAAAAGCAATATTTCCATTGTACAAAGTATTGTACTTGGTGTTTAGAGCGTGCCAGTTGCGGTTTAATGCCGCGTCTTTTTTAGTAGAACACCCATTAAAGATGAGTGCTCCTAATAGTATGGCCGAAATGTATCTTTGTTTAAGCGTCAAAATTATGTGTATACGTATGTATGGTTAACTTAAAAACAACCATATTATTATACTGTTCATCGACAAAAGGTATATTTAATTTTGATAAAAATTAAGCGGACTGTCTTAAAAGGTGAACTTTTAACCGACCTCTTGGTCTGTTTTAGTTGTATTAGTTACTAAAAACGACCCAAAATAGACAGGTTAACGATACTTAACCGTCGGCTATCTATAATTATCTGAAGTTGGTGATCAGGAGAAATAGAAAAACCGACGCAATGGTCGGTTTTTCTATTTTACTTGCATGTTTCTAATTAGCCCGCAAAAAAGGTCTCTAATTCTTTTAAAGTCTCTGTAGAAGTCTGAATATCCTTAACCACTTCTCCTTTGTTCAATACCACAATACGTTCGCATACCTCTGTCACATGAATTAAATCATGACTCGATACCAAAACAGTTACATCTTCTTTATCTGCTAAATCCTTAATGATTCCTTTTAATCTAATTTGAGTAGTAGGGTCTAAATTAGCAAAAGGCTCATCCAAAATAACTACTTCTGGGTTTCCAATAAAAGAAGCTACTATCCCTGCTTTCTTTTGATTCCCCTTAGAAAGGTCACGCAAATACTTTTTCTGTCCCAAAATTTCGTCATGGAAAAAATCTTGAAATTGAGATAATAGCGCATTTACATCTGCCTTATTTTGCCCTCTTAAGTCTCCTATAAAGTAGAAATACTCTTCTGGTGTTAAATAGCCAATTAGAAAACTCTCATCTATAAACGAAGATGTAAAAGGTTTCCACTCCTCGCTTGTATTCACTTGAACACCGTGTGAAGTAATATGTCCAGAACTGGGCTGTATTAAATCTAGTAATAAGCTAAAAAACGTTGTTTTACCAGCTCCGTTATTACCTACTAAGCCAAAACTCTGTCCTTTAGGAATTTCTAAATGTTCTATATTAAGTACTGTTTGCTTTCCGTATGTTTTGGTTAGTTTTTCAGTTATTATCATGGTTGTAAATTTTTAAGTTCAAATTCAAGATTCAAAGTTTCATGTTTGGTGCTAACTTGCACTTCGACTGCGCTCAGTGTGACAGCTTATGACTTGCTTTTTCTCTTTTTCTTTTATTAATTACTGTACTCTGCTTATAGCTTGCTTTTTTACTAATTACTGCTTTCTGCGACTGCCTACTTAACTAGCTCGCCTTCTCTTTAAAACCTGCAATCATACCGTACTTCTTTTTTCTGTACTGTTCTGTTACAAGATTTAATAAGTAATTCTTCATTGCAAACCCTATAACTCCCAATACAGATAAAACAATGATAGCTGCCTCAAAGGATATAGCGTAGTAAAAAATAGAAAATAAGACAATTGGTGCAATCAAAACGGGAAGCATAATTAGAAACTGTGTAGCACTTGTTCCTTGCATATTACCGAATGGACTTTGATCCAACTCAATTCGTTTTTTGTTAAATGAGCCAAAAAATAAAATGACCGGTATATTAACTCCCAAGTTATAAAGCGCACACGCAAAATTAATAGCTAACGCCTCCCAACCAAAGTAAATATAAGGGATGGTTAATAAGAACATAACCACTACACTTACAGAAATTAAGCTAGCCTTTGATTCCAAATACTTTCGTAACGGAATATTTTGAGACATCATCATAGAATAATAACTACTGTCCCAAGCAGGAATAAACTGTCCAAAGTTACTTAAGAAAATACCTGTCATAAACACGCCTAAAAATACTTTCATAGGCATCATGTCTGCATAGATATCCTGGGTGTAAAATATCAATCCATAAAAAACGAACAATAGAGAAATAAACACTTGGCTCTTGGTACGCTTATTACGCCAAATCATTTTTAAATCCAGTTGTAAGAAAGTACCCATTTCGCCAAACTTTTTAGCCCAAGCCATATCATTAGTATTGGCTTTGACCGTTTTTGGTTTTAAACTAGCATCTAAATAGATTTTGGTATACAAAAACTTGTAATTAACGTAATAAATGAGACCTGCAAGTAGAACAGGAACCAAAGCAGCCAACGGATAAGCATATAAAGCATGAAAAATAGGTGCGAAAAAAGCTTTTATATCAAAAACGCCAAAATAGTTAAGGGCATAGCCCAAAACTATAAGACTACCAATAGCAATTAAGGCCTTATCGTTTTTGTTAATTAAAAGATTAACGTAATTCACGCAAAGAACTATGGCAAAAATTGCAACAACCCAAAGTAGCACATTTAGCACTGGATATCCTTGAAATAATAACGCAATTGCAAAGGGCACAAAGAAAAATAAGGATAATAAATTGTAAATAGACACTCCAGAACGGCCTAATATGTAATGCGCAATTGCACTTTTCTTAACCGGTGTGGTAAGGAAAGGCTTAATATCCATTACTGGGAGCTTTTGCATAAAGTAGCGCAAAAACAGCTCTATAAGAATCCAGTAAATAAAATACTGACTTATAGTCCACATTGGGCTTTGGTCTGGAAAAATCTTTTTCAATAAAAAATACATCCCTCCTCCTGCAATAGCCAAAGAAACTAGCATATACACTCC
>CALHVP010000108.1 GCA_938038975.1 uncultured Maribacter sp.
ATGTTCTTAGATTATTTTTGTGGGGAAAATAGATTCTAATCCATTATTAGGATAAAGCTAGTCGGATTCAGATAACCTCAATGGATATATCGTTGTTTTACATGCTTAATCGCTAACCTACGTAAGCGCCCTGTTTTTAGGAGCTTATCGATAAACTACATTTCCATTTATTGTTCTGACAAGTAGTATCATACAATATCTTATGCTTTTGTAGTATTAATCTGTAGTTAATAGAACGCAAAAAATCTAAGTGGAAAATTTAAAAGATATGATTCTGTGTAACTCTGCTAATTAGATATCAATTATTACTCATAAATTCTAATTATTACTAATTACCTAAAGGATGTAGAAAGAGTACGTATTGTAAATACAAACATATGGAACTCAAAGTTTCGTAAATTAACCTAATGTTAAAGTTTAACAGTTAGTCAAAAACTAGTTTAAGAAGTTTAGCTAAGAACCAAAAAAACTAAAAGCACTACCTCCGTACTTTCGTTGTTCTGTAAAATATGGTAATTTATTTAAGCTAGTGCGTTTGGAATGCTCAATAATTAATGTTCCTTCATCTAATAGCATATTATTAGCAAAGACTAGTTCAGGAATTTTAGCAAAATCAGCTTCGTCCATATCATAAAATGGATCAGCAAAAATAATATCGTATTGTTCTGTGTTTTTCGATAAAAACGAAAAAACATCATTCTTCACTGTTGTTATTCCTAGTTCTAATTGAGTAGAAATTTTATCAATGTAAGTAATACATCCCATATCTATATCAACAGCCTTTATCTCTGCAACTTCTCTAGACGCAAATTCAAAACTTATGTTGCCCGTACCTGCAAACAGATCTAGAATTTTAAGTTCTGGAAAATAGTAACGATTACTCAAAATGTTAAACAGTGCTTCCTTAGCCATGTCTTTTGTAGGACGAACTGGCAAACTCTTTGGTGCCATTAAATGTCTTCCCTTATGTTTACCTGATATTATTCGCATTATAAGGAGTTTAAAACTGTAAAATCTATTCGGTTCTCACTAGGCTGACCAAGCTGCAGATTGTGTTGAGAAGAAGGTATAAATATTACCATATTAGCAATATAGTTAATGCATAGGGTATAGCGATCATCATCTTCCTCTATGGCACCAAAAAGCTTTACAGTAACATTAGCAGCATCTAACTCCAATTGCTCAAGAACAAAAAGGAGATAATAAACAAAATCTTCCTTAGTTTCATATGAAAAACTATTGTATAGTAAGAGCTTTTTATTCGCTACAACGCAAATATCCATTTGTTTATTAGTTACATGAACAAAACAAATAGGCAGGTCACTGTTACCAACAGTGTTTAATAAAGCTGAAATTATAATAGTACCATCATGGAAAAAATTGAATTCACCAAAAAGGTCATATATATAATTATTCACATTCGTATATGGTACATAAACATTGACCATATCTTCATGCTCCACCTCATCAAATGCCAAGGCATCGTTTGAAAAGAGCTTTGTATTAAATTTTAGATAATCTGTTAGTGTATTTGGATCAAAAAGTGGCTTAGGTACTAATCCAAACAACGTATTTCTGTGAATTAAAATAACCTCATCAAATGACTTCTCTTCTAACTCGTGCTTTTTAAAGAGTCCTATCAAATGACTTAGTAATTCCTCAGGATTAAGTTCTTCTTGGAAAATGATTGTATCAGAAAGTAATACTTGATGTGATACGGTATCCGCTACACAAAAAGAAAGTCCATTCAAGCTAACTTGAATGGACAATTTCTTAAAATTAGTATCAGATATATCTGTACTATTGTTTTTTCTCTTTTTTGTCATAAACCGGTGGCCAGTTACCACTTGTACTAACTTCTTGTAAAGATCCAACTTCTATGTTAGGTCCGTTAACCTCTTCTACACTCATTTGTACGTTTTCACGTGCTACCAAATCTTTTGGCTGATCACTTAGAAGTATGTTTTTAGAAACTTTAGCTACAAAAACAGGGGCTCTATAACCACTCTTTTCTACTATTCCTGCTTTCATTTCTATCTTTTCCCCATTTGGAGCACCAGGTATTTCCATTAGATTCTTATATCTAGTATCTTTTTTAAATAAAGAATCACGAACAGATACAAATCCTAAAGTATCTATAATTTTCACCTCTTTCAACATATCAATTTGATATGCTTCGTCAAACTCCATAAATGAAGAATCACGCTGTTGCGTAATTACATAGCTACCAGTGTCCACAAATTTTATTAAACTACTAAAATCATTGGCGTATTTACCGTTTACGGTTTTATAGGCCTCCTGCGAGTTTCTAATATCCTTGAGCTTGGCAACAACTTTACCAAATCTTTCTTCTTTAACTTTTTTAAATTCTATAGGTCCGTTGATAGAGTTATAGATAAGGTAACCTAATCCTATACAAGCAATCCAAAGTACAATTTGAATAATGGTCTTCATTTCGTTACGTATTTATTTAATTTAGTGGTTGTAACAAATCTACAATTTTTTTTTAATGAGAAAAGTTTTTGCGCAAAAAATCATCTTTATCTTTGACCTTGAATGAAAGAGCTAACACCAACCGCATACTATAAGGAGTTAATAACCAAGTTTCCACATGATCCAACACTAAAACAACAGATAGCTTTAGAAAAGTTGGCAACCTTCATTTTATCTAAGGAAAAAGATGAAGTTTTCCTATTAAAAGGTTTTGCTGGAACTGGAAAGACGACCTTAATTGGCACTGTTGTAAGCAGTTTATGGAAATCTAGAATGAAATCTGTACTAATGGCTCCCACAGGAAGAGCAGCTAAAGTAATGTCCAATTACTCAAAAACGCAGGCCTTTACCATTCATAGAAAAATATATTTTCCAAAAAAACAAGGAGGAGGCGGAGTCCAATTTGTCTTAGCACCAAATAAACACAGAGATACCCTATTTATTGTTGATGAAGCCTCCATGATTCCAGATAGAGCAGCAGATTCTAAGCTTTTTGACAATGGCTCCCTTCTAGATGACTTAATGATGTTCGTATATTCTGGTCATAATTGTAAATTATTACTAATTGGAGATACCGCACAGTTACCACCAGTACATTTAAGTCTTAGTCCTGCATTAGATCCAGACACACTATCCTTAAACTACAACAAAGAAGTAATCCGGTTAGAATTAGATGAAGTGGTACGGCAAGCTGAGGATTCAGGAATTTTAGTAAATGCAACATTATTGCGAGAACAATTACAGGGTAGCTTTTACGATAGTTTTAAATTTGATGTTCTTCCCTTTAAGGATATTATTAGATTAATAGATGGTCATGAAATCCAAGAAGCTATAGACGAATCCTACTCGCAAAATGGGAAAGAAGAAACAGCTTTTATAGTTCGTTCTAACAAAAGAGCTAACCTCTATAATCTTAATATAAGAGAGCGTATCTTATTCTTAGAGAATGACTTAGCAGCGGGAGATTTCATGATGGTTGTGAAAAATAATTATTTTTGGTTGAAACCTAACTCAGAAGCTGGGTTTATTGCTAATGGTGATATAATTGAGATTCTTGAAATCTTTAATTTTAAAGAAATATATGGGTTTAAATTTGCTGAAGTAAAAGTGCAGATGGTTGATTACCCTAATATGCAACCTTTTGAAACCGTTCTCTTATTAGATACTATAAAAGCAGAATCCCCCTCACTTTCCTATGAAGAGGGTAATAGGCTCTACCAAGAAGTAATGAAAGATTATGAGCATGAAAGTTCCAAATACAAAAAATTCTTAGGTGTTAAAAACAATAAATATTTTAATGGCCTACAAGTAAAATTCTCATACGCTATTACCTGTCATAAGAGTCAAGGTGGGCAATGGGATACTGTTTTTGTAGAACAGCCATATTTACCTAATGGTATTGATAAAGATTATTTAAGATGGCTTTATACAGCAGTTACACGTGCTAAAACCAAATTATACCTGATTGGTTTTAAAAACGATTTTTTTGTTGAATAGGAAAAAGGTACTTTAGTATATGGGTATGTAAAAACACAGATTCGGTGAATAAAGCACCAAGCGTGAAAATCCAAAAATTTTAATTTAACACATGAACACAGAAACCATCTTAAGTATTTTTTTAGGTATTGGTCTGGCCGCTTCTGTTGGATTCAGAGTATTCTTACCTCTTTTCGCTTTAAGTCTTGCCGCTTATTTTGGAACATGGGAACTCAATGATAGTTGGCAGTGGATTGGAAGTATTGCGGCTCTATTAACGTTAGGAGTAGCAACTATGATAGAGATATTTGGCTATTTTATACCTTGGGTAGATAATCTATTAGACAGTATTGCTATTCCATTAGCAGCCATAGCAGGCACTGCAGTAATGGTTTCTACCGTTGCTGGACTTGATCCGGTTGTCACTTGGTCATTAGCAATTATAGCAGGAGGTGGTACCGCTACAGCTATTAAAGGAGCAGGAGCTACAGGAAGGTTAGCATCTACTGCAACTACAGGAGGGATTGCAAACCCTTTAGTGGCCACTGTAGAAACCGGAACTGCGGTTGTAGTAACTGCAGCATCAATATTTGCACCCATACTTGCAGCTGTACTCGTCATCATTATTTTGATACTTATTTTTAGAATTTATAGAAAAATAAGACCTAGGAAAAGCGCTAGCTCCTAAAAAGAATGTGACATATTCTATGGATTAAATAGTTCTATATTCTTAATAAAGCACACTAATCTTAAACCAATATAACAGTGAAAATTATTGCAATGATTCCTGCCAGATATGCGGCATCTAGATTTCCAGCAAAACTAATGCAGGATCTTTCTGGAAAACCAGTAATCGTTAGAACATATGAAGCTGCCATACATACTGGACTTTTTGATGAAGTTTACGTGGTAACAGATAGCCCTATAATTTATGATAGTATTACAAATGCAGGAGGCTTGGCTATAATGAGTAAAACTGAACATGACTGTGGTAGTGATCGTATTGCGGAAGCGGTAACAAACATGGATGTTGATATTATTGTTAACGTTCAAGGAGATGAACCCTTCACCGATCGTGAAAGCTTAACCGGCATTATGGAAGTTTTTAAGAACGATATAGAGAAGGAAATAGATTTAGCATCTCTTATGGTTCAAATTACAGACGAGGAAGAAATAAACAATCCTAACACTGTAAAAGTGATTGTAGACAACAGAAACTTTGCTCTATATTTCTCTCGTGCCCCTATTCCTTTTCCAAGAGCAAAAGATACTGGAACTATCTACTACAAGCATAAAGGTATTTATGCATTTAGAAAAAGTGCATTGATGGATTTTCAAAGACTACCAATGCTTTCATTGGAGGCTACAGAGAAAATTGAAGCTATTCGGTATTTGGAATATGGTAAAAAAATAAAAATGGTAGAAACTACAGTTTCTGGAATAGAAATAGACACTCCTGAAGATTTGAAAAAAGCGCAAGCGGCATGGAAATAGATTTTTCAAACATAAAGGTTATTGGTTTTGATGCTGACGACACGCTTTGGGTTAACGAAACGTATTTTAGAGAGGCAGAAGAGCGTTTTTCAGAGCTTTTAGAACCCTATGAAACTAAAAATAAGATAGACCAAGAGCTATTTAAAATGGAGATGAAGAACTTGGAACTTTACGGCTACGGCGTTAAGGGTTTTATGCTTTCCATGATAGAGTCGGCCATGGAACTATCTAACAACGAAATATCCCAAGCTACTATTCTAAAACTATTAGACATAGGAAAAGAAATGATTTCTAGGCCCGTTGAGGTTCTTGATGACGTAGTAGAAGTGTTGGAGAAATTAAAAGGAAGATATAGATTAATTGTTCTTACAAAAGGAGATTTACTGGATCAAGAACGTAAATTGAGCCGTTCTAACCTCTCGGAATATTTTCATCATGTAGAGGTATTAAGTGATAAGAAAGAAAAAAATTATTCAGACTTACTTCAACATTTACAGATTTCTACTAAAGAATTTTTGATGATTGGTAATTCTTTAAAATCCGACGTGTTACCTTTGGTAAATATTGGAGCCAGTGCTGTTCATGTACCATTTCATACCACATGGAAACATGAAGAGGTGATAGCACCAAAAAACAAGTCTGGATACATAAGCATTCAAAAATTAACTGATATACTAGCGTATCTTTAAGTATTATAATGGAGCTAAAAAAAGAAAAAAGATTGAAAAACATACCTACTAAAGCGTCTGAAAAGTTCCGTAATTTCCCAATGGTACCGCGTGTTGTTTTCGGCAACGGAAGTTTTGATAAATTAGGCGAAGTATTAATGTCTAAGAGAAAGCACTCTGAGGCACCAATGATATATTTAGTAGACGATGTTTTTGAAGGAACCACAATCGTGGAACGGATTCCTAATATTTTCTGTGATCAAATCATCTTTGTATCCGCAAATGAGGAACCAAGTACGATGCAGGTAGACCACTTGGTGGCTGAAATAAAAAACAACTTTCAAGAACTTCCTTCTGGGATTATAGGTATTGGAGGAGGTACATTATTAGATCTTTCCAAGGCTGTAGCAATATTGTTATCTAATCCAGGAAGTGCAGCAGAATATCAAGGATGGGACTTGGTAAACAAAGAACCGATATACCATGTTGGGATCCCAACCATTAGTGGAACTGGAGCTGAAGTCTCTAGAACCACTGTCCTTTTAGGTCCAGACAAGAAATTGGGCATTAACTCTGACTATACTACTTTCAATCAAGTAATATTAGATCCAGAATTAACAAAAGGCGTATCCAAAGAGCAATGGTTTTACACTGGAATGGATTGTTTTATTCACTGTATAGAATCTTTGGAAGGTACATTTCTAAATGCATTCAGCCAGAGCTACGGGGAAAAAGCTTTAGAACTTTGTAAAGAAGTTTTTCTAACTGAACTTCCCGATAACGAGTCTAGAGATAAATTAATGATGGCCTCTTGGCACGGCGGCATGAGTATAGCCTATTCACAAGTAGGAGTTGCACATGCGCTCAGCTATGGTCTAGGTTTTCTTTTAGGAGTAAAGCATGGTATTGGTAATTGTTTGGTTTTTCAACATTTAGAAGAATTTTACCCAGAAGGTGTAACCATTTTTAAACAAATGATGAATAAGCACAAAATTAAATTACCAACAGATATATGCGCTCATTTAACGGAGTCTGAGTTTGACAAAATGATAACTATAGCTCTAGGAATGGAACCTCTTTGGGAAAATGCTTTGGGTGAAAACTGGAAAAGGGTTATAACAGCAGAGAAGTTAAAATCAATTTATAAAAAAATATAAGTTCCGATTAAGTATATCTAAGCATAGTCATTGCGCAAGATTAAATCATAAGAATGCATAGCATAGCAAAATTCATTTATTTTAAAGTTATAAAATGGTCTCTAAATGGCGATTTTCCTTCGCATCTAAAAAAATGTGTTATCATAGTGGTACCACATACCAGTTGGTGGGATTTCTTATTAGGGATACTTGTAAGGAATGTATGGCAAGAGGAGATTAATTACATAGGAAAGAAAAGTCTTTTTGATTCGCCCTTCGGATGGTTTTTTAGAATGACGGGTGGAACACCTATAGATCGAAGTAAATCCAATGATACGGTTTCTGCCATTACCCAGGTATTTGAGGAAAAAGATAAGTTTAGACTTTCCCTATCACCCGAAGGCACACGCAAAAAAGTGACCCATTGGAAAACCGGATTTTATTTTATTGCAAAAGCTGCGAAAGTGCCCATAGTAATGGTTGCATTTGATTATGGTAAAAAGGAAATAAAAATATCACAAGGTTATACCCCTAGTAACGACCAAGAAGCTGATTTTAAAATCTATGAAGCATTTTTTGAGGGGGTTACAGGAAAAGTTGCTGAAAACAGTTATTAAATTAATCAATACAGAACTATTGTAAAAACAAAAAAGCCCCGTCTCCACGTGGCTTTTTTTAATCAAAACTAACTAACTCAAACTATTATTTTAACTATAAATTACTCTCCTTGACCTAGAGAAAATGCTCTTTTACCATCAAATTCGTAAAGGTTTTCTGTTTTAATTACGTCAAATCCTTCGTTATACAATTTAGATAGTAAGGCTACTACCTGCTCATAGTCAACTGGTGTGTATACCGGCTGTCCTCCGTTTACTTTCGTATCCTTAGCCACAAACCTACATCTCCAATGGTCGGTGCAATAGGTCTCTTTCATACCTCCTGGAAAAACTTTTACGCCTCGGTTGGTAATCATTTTAAGTTTTAATTTAAAAGCTTCCAAGCCAGACAAGGCTTCTCCTATTTCTTCTGGATCAGAACCCTTCCAATCAATAAATATATCAGCACCTAGCAATACTTTCTTTTCCACTTTTCTTTTGTAGACTGGAATCGTTATCGTTCCTGTTCCCTTAGCCATATTACTTACTGGAAGCTTTTCCGGTAGTTGACCTAATTTGGAGATTACCGCTTCTGCAAACTCGGAAGTAGAAACCTTTTTGTTACTGATTTTCTCATTATAGATATCCGCCGTATGGTATCCGTCCTCTATCGCAACCAACCAAGCATTCTTAATCTTATCAGCAATTTCCGTCTGTCCTATATGGGCTAACATAGATACTGAAGCGTTTATCAAACCAGATGGATTTGCCATGTTTTTGCCTGCAATATCTGGAGCTGAACCATGAATAGCTTCAAACATAGCTACATTTGTTCCAATATTTGCCGATCCTGCCATACCTACACTCCCGGCAATCTCTGCAACAATATCCGAAATAATATCTCCATATAAATTTGACGTTACCACTACATCATAATTTTCTGGATTGGCTGCTAAACGAGCAGCACCTATATCAATTATTTGAGCATCGTTTTGAATCTCTGGATACTCCGCTGCTATCTCATTAAACACTTGGTGAAAAAGTCCGTCAGTAAGTTTCATGATGTTATCTTTTACCATACATGTAACTTTTTTACGACCATATACTCGGGCGTATTCAAACGCGTAACGAACTATTTTTTCACAACCTGGCCTTGTAATCAATTTTAAACATTGTACAACATCTTGTGTTTGTTGATGCTCAATTCCAGCATATAAATCTTCTTCATTTTCTCTAATCACTACCACATCCATATTTGGAAAATGAGTATGAACATATGGATAAAGAGCCGTTACCGGTCTAACGTTCGCAAATAAACCCAGAGATTTTCTTAGCGTAACGTTTAAACTTTTATAGCCTTTTCCTTGAGGTGTAGTTATAGGAGCTTTGAGGATTAATTTATTTCGATTTATTATCTCCCAAGTCTCTTTAGCAATACCCGCTGAATTACCTGAGAGATAAACTTGCTCTCCCAGTGCAATATATTCTGGTTCTATATTTGCCCCAGCTGCTTTAAGTATTTTGAGCGTAGCATCCATAATTTCCGGACCTATTCCGTCACCCATAGCAACAGCAACTTTAACTGCTGTTTCATTTGATTTCATTTGAGACTTAGCATTCAATACATCTGTATTCATAGTGGTATAGTTTAATTTCCAGTACAAATATTGGTTATTTATATCATATATTATTATTTATGTTTTTGATATATAACATAAATTATTTTTATGAATATAAGTATAAAAGAATTTTGATAACGATGAGGATACCACAGCGCAGATATCATTGTAAGCGTACTTGTGTTTTGTGGTGAATCAGAGAAGGTTCTTAGGAAAATCGAGTGAGTACAACTTGACTAAATGCACTAGCTAAAAGGATATTTACTCAATCGATATAAATCTAAAAGAAAGAAATTCTTTGCCTACGCGCAGAGTCAACCTTCCTGCGGCAAGCACTTTCAATTAAGCAAATTGCAGATTTGCTATCAACAAACAAACCAAAAAGAAAAAGACCCTTCTCCTTCGCGCAGGGTTAATTCGATTACCCAAATCTCAGATTTGCTATCTTATTAAAAAAAGCAGGCCATAAGCCGGATTCTGTAACCTCTGAATAAAATCAGAAGAACCTTATCATTTATCTAGGCTATTGGTTACCCAAAAGCTCTAACCGCCTACCCTTCAGCTTGAGCGTGCAGCCCTTAAACACTGA
>CALHVP010000109.1 GCA_938038975.1 uncultured Maribacter sp.
ACGCCGCCATAGCTATAGTTACATTAGTACATTTGAAACTACGGGCAACTGGCAAACCCTAGAGTTTACGCTGACCGACCTCTACCCTACCTTTCGGGGTAGAAAAGTAGACCTTCCTAATTTTGACCAAGACACGATTGAGGAACTGCGTTTTTTAATCGGGAACAAAAAGCCGCAGGAGTTTGAGTTGTTAATAGCATATGTTAATATAGAATAAGTCAATATATAAAATCACTTAACCCATGTGCTACGACATTAAAACAAGTTTGGAAACACAGCTTAAGAGAGCGGAGAAAGACCAAGACCTGCAGACCATTGCAGATATCCGCGAACGCTTAGCACCATTAACTGATTTACCGCTGCACCATGCTTCTGGCTTTACCCATCCAGACCTATTAATCTATACAGACAGCTCACCCCATTTTCCAGAAGTAGCTACTTGGGGGCTTGTACCGCATTGGACTAAAGATTCGGAGCAGCAAAAGAAACTATGGAACGCTACGCTTAATGCCAGAGGAGAAACCATTTTTGAGAAACCCGCTTTTAGAGATGCCGCGCAACACCAACGTTGCATTATATATGTAGATGGATTTTATGAGCATCACCACCAGGCAGGGAAAACGTATCCTTTTTTTATACAGCATAAAGAAAAGCAGCCCTTAGCACTTGCAGGACTTTGGAGCGAATGGCGCAATCCAGAGACCAAGGGTTTATTACGCAGCTTCACCATCGTTACCACAGAAGCGAACCCGCTTATGCAGCGCATTCATAACAACCCTAAACTAAAAGCACCGCGTATGCCTTTTATTATTCCGCAAGAATTAGAAGAAGCATGGCTTAAACCTATTAGCACTGATGCAGACAAAGAGGGCATTCAAAAACTCATAGCGCCATTGCCAGATGAGGAACTTATAGCCTATCCTGTAGCGCGACTCCGAGGTACCAAATACCAAGGGAACGTGCCGGGTGTTTCAGACGAAGTTACCTATGCAGCCCTTATTGCCTCTTAGCATCGTATTTAGTGCTGCAAACTACATTCAAGAAAACCTTGTAACATTTAGAAAAGAGCAGTTTTAAATTTTCTAGGCGAATCATATAGTATTAAAAGCTTGATAATCGAAAAACTATCAACATGGGTGGTTGAAAACTGTTCATACTCTAGCGAAAAAATCACACATTAAATCGTAAATTTGCATCTTTCTAACCCGCTCAATACGTAAGCACATATGATTCATTTCTTCGGGGATATCGCAACCAAAGTTTTTGCTGTCCAAACTGCTCAAGAAATCAACCCAACAGACATAGAAAAATTAACCTGGTTGTTTGGCAACAAAGCTAAAATAAATGCGGCGTCTTTAGACGCTTTTTTTATTGGCCCACGTGCCGCTATGGTAACACCTTGGAGTACCAATGCCACGGAGATTACCCAAAACATGGGGGTCACCGGTATTATTCGTATTGAGGAGTTTAAAGGAACTTCAAAAGAAGACAGTAATTTTGACCCTATGCTTTTTCAGAAGTATGAGCAATTACACCAAGATATATTTAAAGTAGACGTAAAGCCAGAAGCTATTCTGGATATTGATGATATTGCTGCCTATAACCAACAAGAAGGTTTAGCATTAAGCGACGAAGAGGTTGCTTACCTAAATGGACTGTCTGAAAAGATGGGCAGAAAACTAACCGATTCTGAAGTATTCGGTTTTAGCCAAGTAAACTCAGAACACTGTAGACATAAAATATTCAACGGTACTTTTATTATAGATGGGAAAGAAATGCCTTCTTCGCTTTTCAAACTCATCAAAAAGACCTCTTTAGAAAACCACAACGATATTGTATCGGCCTATAAAGACAATGTAGCTTTCGTAAAAGGACCTAAAGTGGTTCAATTTGCGCCAAAAACAGCTGATAAACCTGATTTTTATGAAGAAACCGAGTTTAATTCGGTCATTTCTATAAAAGCGGAAACACACAACTTCCCAACAACCGTAGAGCCTTTTAATGGTGCTGCAACAGGTGCCGGTGGTGAAATACGTGATCGTTTAGCTGGTGGTAAAGGTTCTTTGCCTTCCGCAGGAACAGCAGTCTATATGACGGCACTTTCTAGACTAGAGAAAGACAGACCTTGGGAAAAAGGAATGGCAGAGCGTCCATGGTTGTACCAAACCCCAATGGATATATTAATTAAAGCATCCAATGGAGCATCTGATTTTGGAAATAAATTTGGTCAGCCTTTAATTACAGGTTCTGTATTAACTTTTGAGCACGATGAAGCTACAGATGTCACCCTGAGCGCAGTCGAAGGGCAAGATATATCGACTCCGACCCACAAGACAAGAAGATTGGGTTATGATAAAGTAATCATGCAAGCAGGTGGTATTGGCTACGGAAAAGCAGAACAGGCTTTAAAAGATACGCCAGCAACTGGAGATAAAATTGTAATTCTTGGTGGTGATAACTACCGAATTGGAATGGGTGGTGCAGCTGTATCTAGCGCAGATACTGGTGAGTTTAGTTCGGCAATTGAATTAAACGCTATTCAACGTTCCAATCCAGAAATGCAAAAACGTGCTGCGAATGCCATACGTGGTATGGTAGAGAGTAATGTAAACACGATTGTTTCTATTCACGATCACGGTGCAGGTGGTCACCTGAACTGTCTGTCTGAATTGGTTGAAGAAACAGGCGGAAAAATAGACTTGGACAAATTGCCTGTAGGAGACCCTACCCTATCTGCCAAGGAAATTATTGGAAACGAATCTCAAGAACGTATGGGCTTGGTGATTGGCAAAGAAGATGTTGCCCTGCTAAAGCGTATTGCAGACCGTGAGCGTTCTCCTATGTATGAAGTTGGTGATGTTACTGGTGATGACCGCTTTACTTTTGAATCTGCCACTACGGGAGAAAAACCAATGGATGTGCATCTTACAGATATCTTTGGAAGCTCTCCAAAAACAATATTGACAGATAGTACCATTAAAAGAAATTATAAAGCTCCAGCGTACGAATTGGAATTTTTCCATGACTACTTGGAGCAAGTACTACAATTAGAGGCTGTAGGTTCTAAAGATTGGCTTACCAACAAAGTAGATAGATGTGTTGGTGGTAAGGTTGCTAAACAACAATGTGCTGGACCATTACAATTACCTTTAAACAATGTGGGCGTTATGGCCCTAGATTTTAAAGGAAAAGAAGGGATTGCAACGACCATTGGCCACTCCCCTATTTCTGGACTTATTGATCCAGCTGCTGGAAGTAAAAATAGTATCGCCGAGGCCTTAACGAATATCATCTGGGCACCCATGAAAGAAGGATTAAAATCGGTCTCTCTTTCTGCTAACTGGATGTGGCCTTGTAAAAACGAAGGAGAAGATGCACGACTTTATGAAGCAGTGCAAGCCATTTCTGATTTTGCTATTGCTTTAGGAATAAACGTACCTACTGGAAAGGATTCACTTTCCATGAAACAAAAATATAAAGATGGCGATGTTATTGCTCCAGGTACCGTAGTTATTTCTGCTGCCGGAAACTGTAACGACATCACGAAAGTGGTAGAACCTGTATTACAGAAAGAGGGTGGTAGTATGTACTACATTAACCTATCTAAAGATGCCTACAAGCTAGGTGGTTCTTCTTTTGCACAAATTCGTAATACGATTGGTAATGAAGCACCATCAATTAAAGATGATAGCTATTTTAAATTAGTATTTAATTCAATTCAAAGTTTGATCAATAGAGGTCAAATCGTTGCAGGTCATGATGTTGCATCTGGA
Organism: uncultured Maribacter sp.; assembly: GCA_938038975.1. Classification (GTDB taxonomy): domain Bacteria; phylum Bacteroidota; class Bacteroidia; order Flavobacteriales; family Flavobacteriaceae; genus Maribacter. The sequence goes on from CALHVP010000109.1 coordinate 3,774, forward strand.
GGATTAATTACCACATTATTAGAATTATGTTTTGCAGATAACAATTTAGGTGCTGCTTTAGACCTAACTAGTTTAGGTGAATCTGATACGATTAAAGTATTATTTTCTGAGAATTCAGGAATCGTTTTTCAAACTAAAGATGATTCTGCAGAAGAAATACTAGCTCAGTCAAATATTGATTTCAAAAAGATAGGAACGGTAACTTCAGATGGAAATCTAAGCATCAAAAATGGAGGCATGGAAATGGGACTTAATGTTGCATCGCTTCGTGATACCTGGTTTAAAACTTCTGCGTTACTAGATAACAAACAAACCGCAAACGGACTTGCGAAAGACCGATTTGATAATTACAAGAAACAGCCTTTAAAATATGTGTTTCCGCCGCATTTTACGGGACAATTGTCAGGTCGAACGCAGTCAAGACCCAACACGCATGGTATCTCGACTGCGCTCGATATGACAGGGACTTCTACAAAGCCAAAAGCAGCCATCCTTCGTGAAAAAGGAAGTAACTCTGAACGTGAAATGGCAAACGCTATGTTCTTAGCTGGTTTTGATGTAAAAGATGTGCACATGACCGATTTAATATCTGGTCGTGAAACCCTAGAAGACATTCAGTTCTTAGGAGCTGTAGGTGGCTTCTCCAATTCAGACGTACTAGGAAGTGCAAAAGGATGGGCAGGCGCCATTAAATACAATGAGAAAGCTAACAAGGTTATTAATGATTTCTTTGCTAGACCAGATACCTTATCTGTAGGTATCTGTAATGGTTGCCAGTTATTCATGGAGTTAGACCTCATTAACCCAGAGCATGAAACGCACGGTAAGATGACCTACAACCACTCGCATAAACACGAGAGTAACTTTACATCGGTCCAAATTCAAGAGAACAATTCTGTAATGCTATCTAGCTTAGCCGGAACCACTTTAGGGGTATGGATATCTCATGGGGAAGGTAAATTTATGCTACCACAAGCCGAAAATCAATACGATATTGTAGCTAAGTATGGTTATGAAACTTATCCAGCAAATCCAAATGGTAGCGACTTTAATACGGCGATGCTTTGTGATAAAACAGGAAGGCATTTAGTTACGATGCCGCACATAGAGCGTTCTACCTTCCCTTGGAACTGGGCGCACTACCCTACAGATAGAAACGATGAAGTTTCGCCTTGGTTGGAGGCTTTTGTAAATGCGAGGGAATGGGTTTTAAAGCACGACGCATAAGTAATACACAAACTTAATTCTGTATTGGTTAAGATGAAAAGTGGAGTGTATCTAGAAAGCGTATACAAATCCATAACCAGCTGGTATATTATGTTTTAAGACAACATTAAGTCATAGCTAATCCTATTTGTAGTACTTTCAATGAAAATCTACTACATCATGGAAAATCAATCAGGATCAGTTAATCGACGAAGTTTTATTAAGAAATCTTCCTTACTCACTATCGGAGCACTTGGAACTACGGGGCTAATGGCAGCACCGCATCTGCAGCCATTACCTAGTCTTAGCCAGGAAAGTGATGTGAATATTGTTGGCCCAAAAGCAGGCTATACCCCACAAATAGGAACCTTAGTTTCTATGATGAATTGGATGCGAATGGTCATTTTATCTCCTGTGAAAAATATGAGTGTATCTGATTTGGACTACCTTGTAGATGATGATGCTAATAGTATTGGTGCTATGTTAATGCATTTAGCGGCAACAGAACGTTTTTATCAAATACATACATTTGAAAATAAAAAATGGGGAGATTGGTCGCAAGCAGACAGTGATAAATGGACGGTAGCTTCAGGATTGGGAGCCAAAGCAAGAAAAGAAATCAAAGGAAATTCTTATGATTTTTACCTCAACGAACTATCTACAATTAGAGAAAATACCCTATCCGAATTTGCTAAAAGAGATGATGAATGGCTGCTAACGGTAGATCAAGAATTCCCGTGGGGGCCCACAAACAATTATTGTAAGTGGTTTCATGTTTGTGAACATGAATCCAATCACAATGGGCAATTCAAATTTATAAAAGCACGTATTTCTTAAGAAAAAAAACACTTCTATAGAGTGTTGATAACTAATTAGTTAGGCGATTTATTAAATTTTTGTTAATCTTCATTTTTTGCCAATTTTCATATGACTCTGTTCCTTAATTTTAAAGGATATGAAAAATACTACGCATAGAATACCTAAGAAATACCGTACAAATAGTTTATCACAATTGACCTTATTGTTGCTTTTCATCTTTTCATCCTTGTCTTCTTTTGCTCAAGAAGTTGATGAGAAGTTGTCAAAAGAACTGCCAATTGAAAAAATATACCTTCATTTAGATAAGAGCTATTACACAGCTGGAGAAGATGTTTGGTTTAAAGCATATTTACTAGATGCAAATACGCATGAACCCTCTATTTTAAGTGAGATTCTCTATGTGGAATTAATAGACACACAGAAAACGATTCTCAAAAAAAGAATAGTTAAAACAACTGACGGTTCTGCTGCGGGAGATTTTAAATTAGCCTCCAAATTACCAAGCGGCACCTATACTGTAAGAGCATACACGAATTACACGCGTAATTTTGATGATACCAACTTTTATAAAAAAACCATTCTTGTTAACTCTTCTGATAGTATAGAAATAGAAACAACTACCGAACAACTGTTTACGGATAACTTAACTTTTGACACGCAGTTTTTTCCTGAAGGAGGATACCTTGTAAACGGATTTTTAAATCCTGTTGCATTTAAAGCATTGGACAATAAAGGAAATAGCATTTCTGTTTCCGGCAAACTAATAGATGACACCGGCACTATCATTAAAGAATTCACCTCAGCACATTTAGGTATGGGACTGTTTCATTTTATACCTAAAACAAATAGAACATACAGTGCACTTTTATCCTATGCAAATAAAGAGCAACGCTTTAACTTACCTAGCGCCTTAGATAGCGGTGTTTTGATGACAGTTTCAAATCAGCCAAAGCATTACAAAGTAGAGCTACGCGGAAGCTCAGATTTAAAAATGAAAGACTATAGGCTTATTGGAAAACAAAACAAGGGTGGTGTATTCAACCTAATTGTAAATGCAAACAAACAAGAACATACGACCATCATTAAAATAGCCAAAGATATTTTAGAAGAAGGTATCTTAGAGCTAACCTTATTGAATCAAGAAAAAAAACCAATTGCAGAACGTCTTTTATTTAATCAAAACGCAAATGGTAGTACACAAACAACCATCACAACAAACGAAACTTCGTATAGTCAGCGTAAACTAATTGAAATGGAAGTACAGATGGATGCTAATGCCATGGATCCAACAGCAGACCTATCGCTCGCTGTTAGTAATATAGTGGTAAACCCTTCTAAAGTAAACAGTACAGATATTAAAACACAGCTCTTGTTAAGTTCTGTGCTCTCTGGTGAGATAGAGCAACCTGGCTACTATTTTTATTCTAATAACCCTAATAGACAAACCCATTTAGATATGTTGATGCGAACGCAAGGATGGCGTCAATATGTTCTGGATGAAGAATTAGTCACGGCTGATGATTACTTTTTACCTGAAAAGGGATTATCCATTAAAGGAAAAGTAGTCAGCGCTTTTAATGAAAATGAACCACTGCTAGGAAGTGTTAAGCTAACATATGATAATGCAGAGCAGATGATTCTTGATGAAGTTAAAACAAATGACCAAGGTAGCTTTACTTTTCCTGCATTAGCCTTTACAGATACAACAAGTGTTTTGATAAGTGCCAATGTAAACTATGTAAAGAAAAAAAGAAAAGAAACGAGTAACTATAAAATACTATTAGACTCCATTGCCTCTCCCCTTGTTTTTATTTCAGAAGAAAAAAGAAAAAGTGTTGACCTATATAGTCAAGCGAAAGAAGAGGCACAACGAAACTCTGTTGCATTACTAAGGCTAACAAATACTATAGAGCTAGATGAGGCTTTTGTAGCGGCTAAAAAACAACCAAAAACCTTGAATCGGTTTGAGTTAAAAAGAAGAGGAATGCCATATAAAGAGCCTTCGCAAACAATAGATTATAACGCTATTGATATGCCTCCTGGCCAGAATGCATTGCTTGGACTGCAAGCAAGAGTTCCAGGATTATCAATAGGTTCCAGACGAATAAACATTAGGGGTAGTAATTCTTTCACAGGAAATAGTATGCCTCTTATTCTTCTGGATGGTATACCTATACCTATAACAAGCAATAATCTTCTCTTAGATGATATAATCCCTTTAACGGCCAACGAAATAGACTTTATAGATATTCTAAAAGGTCCCCGAGCGGCTATTTATGGTGCTAGAGCTTCGAATGGTGTAATAGCCATCTTTACTAAAAGCGGTACAGAACCATCTGCGAAAAAGCAACAAGACGTTGGTTCAATACATTTTAAAGACGCTGGCTATAATTACGCAAGAAATTTTTACCAGCCTAAGTATGTTAACAACCAACCTAAATCTAAGGTGCCGGATTACAGAACCACACTACATTGGCAGCCTTACATTCAATTAAACGACGAAGGAAGGGCTCGGATTTCCTTTTATTCTGGGGATGTAACAGGAGACTATCAAGCTACTATAGAAGGTATCACGGCTACTGGAAAAGTTATTACTTCTAACGTAAATTTTGAAATCATAAACGATACGGAATACCCTTGAGAACTAGTATTATTAAGTAATCAGTAATGGCATTAAAAAACGGTAAAACTACCATCTAAAGCTATTTACAAAATAGATGAAACTAAAAAACTACACGTATCGGGGTAAAACGATACATGTAGTTTAAACAATACAACCAAACAACTATCTTACGATTAACCTACCACTCCATATTTTATCTGTTGAACTTGTAATTTTATACAGATAAAGTCCGGGAGTTAATCCTTTTCTTGTTACTTCAATAATATTTTGACCAGGAATACTAGTTCCTTCTGTATGATGTGAGCTAATATAGCTACCAGTCATAGTGAACAAATCAAAGGTATAATCACCTGAATTTTGTTCGTAGAAGTAAATATTTGATTCATCTACCATAGGGTTTGGATATACTACAGATTTATTGGTATCGGAATCTAAAAATTGGACAGCCTCTTGTCTATTGTTGAAATCTAGATTCGCTAGCGTCATTGATTTTTCTTCTGTATATCCATTCTCTGCAACCAAGTTAAAAGCAAGAACTTTAATATTTGAAAAATCGGTTGAAGCACCACTATCATTCACAAATTCAGTAATATCTAACGTATAGTTATCTAATTCTGAATTTAAATTGATACGTGCTGTATAATCCGTTCCATTTCCCTTTAGAAGTTTAACTTCTAAAGTTCCTGTTCCTTTAGCTTCAAAACTTAATTTTTCAAAAGCACTTAAATCTACAGCGGTAAATCTTGGGCTAAGGGCACGATATACCCCTATGTAATCAGCAGCTGAACCACTAAGCACTATGTTTCTTTCTATTGGATAACCATCTCCCATATATGGGCCATCAGCTGGTAGTACCGTATAATTACTTAATGTTGTACCGTCCGCACTATCATCTAATCCCCAAGGGGCATCTGCAACGAATAAATCATCAGGAGTACTACCCGCTCCAGAACTTACTCTAAATCCAAGATCGAATAGCGTACCTGTTTTTAAGGAAACTGAGTCTAAATATCCGTCAATATCCGCTGAAACACCAATCACCTCAGTAGCACTCGTTTCTGTCAACTTCATACCACCTTCTAGGCTAATTTGTTCCGATTTGTTTCTGTTTATCAGGTTCAATAACACCTCACCATTTCTATAGCTCGCAGATTTTACGAAAACTGGTGGCGGTGCAGAACCTTCATAAGATGCTATAGAAGCGTTGGCTTCAAGTAGATTTAATATCTCATTTGCCAACACTAACAAATCATCTACAGAATTAGACCATATTTGAAAATTGTAATATGCGGTATCTTTTGCGTATGCATCTATATTCCAATGAGATGCTACAATAAATTCATTATTTGAATTTACACTAGTCGAAAACGTCAAGGCAAATTCTCTACTACCATCTGGTTGTTTAATAATTGATTTGATGAAATCTTTTTCTCTTAACTGGATATTTGACACAGATAATAATTCTGCTCCTAAGAAACGATCACATATAAATTTACTATGCTCGTATACTTGATTATCAGTTTTAATAACCATTACTGATGCTACATTATCTGAACCTTTTAAATAATCTACAGAATAAATGTCCGAAGCATTTGTTAAATCTAGTAAGTCATCTGGCGATGATTCTATTGTACTTGTTTCCCCTACAACACCTATAGGTATCAAACTATTTAAAGGAATATTGGTTGCAGCGTTTTTAGCACTACGCCCATAACTAATTGGCTTTATAATTTTCTTAGCCGCTTTTTTATCAAAAGTGTAATTTTTCTTAGCACGTTGGTAATTTCTGTTACTTATTAAGTTCGCTAATCTATCATTACTCTCTAACCCGCCACTATTTGCTGTAGAGGTAGGTATAATAACTGGGCAATTATCTACACCAGAACATGCTGGATCATCACAATCTACAAGACCATCACCGTCATCATCTACACCATTCTTACAATTCTCTTGTGGTACAGGAGCCGTAGGACATCTTGCACCGTCATTACTAGATGCCGCAGATGCAAAAGCAAAAATATTAGAATCCATTACCCCGTTAGCTATTGCGTGAACAGCTGCTATCTTATACACAGAGCCTGTTTGATTTGCAGAAACATAAAAATTGCCATCCACATCAAAATATACTGCACCATAGGTGTAAGAAAAACCAGAGAGTATAGGAACCACTCCCAAGTCTTCTACTGTACCGGTTTCTGCATTTATTTTTAAAAGCTTGTTCGTGCTTTTTTCTACAGTATACAACCTGTTGTCAACAGCATTAAAGGCCCAATCATGTATATTTACACTACTACTTAATTCCTGAGAGCCTAAATAGCTTAGATAATTGTTAGACGCAGGATTTAGGTCTACGCTGTAATAACTACTTCCTCCTGCTTTAAAATAATAAATACCATCTATAGAAATATCCCCTACGTATTTGTTACCATTATCTGGTAATTCTGGAATGGTATATATGTCTGTGCTAAAATTTTTCCCTATTCTTACTAGAGACATTTGAGGAGAACTTAAATAACCCCACAAATAACCGTCAGCAGAATTATATGCAGCAGCGTTTATATTTCCTGTAGTAATGTCTGGAGCTACCAAATAAGAACTTCCAGAGGCTAAATCTAATGCGTATATATCGTTATATTGAAACAAATAGGCATTGAAATCGCAATTGAAAGGTTCTACCTGTATAACCACGGCATTAACAACTAATTCATTATCAGTAGCATCAGAAAGAATTTCTCCGGAAGAAGTTCTAGATGCTGTTGCCGCTACACTATAGGTGCCAGGACTTAAAGCCTCTACTAATGCCAAACTCCAATTAAGATTATCTATAGCAAGTCCGTTTGCAGTGGTATGCACCACACCATTAACGGTAACGGACAAGCTGTCGTCTCCTAACATGGAGCTACCCCAAGTACCTGTTAGTGTAGGTAGACTGTTATCTGTAGTTTGTGCTACTACTGTTGGGGTTACAATAACCCCTGAAGTAATATTATTTAATGTTCCATTTATAACAAGACCCAATTCAACCCAAGTTAAATCAAGTATTCCTGGTATTGTATCGTCTACACCCATAACATCTCCGTTTGATGTCTGGCTCGTAGATGTAAAACCATATAATGCTACCGCAGAATCTCCAGTGATAGATAAACTAAAGTTATCTAGTACATAAGCCTTTAAAATTTCTTCTGTAAATGCAAATTCTATCCAATAATCTGTACCGCTATTTCCACCATCTATATCTGTACCAGCACTATAATCACTAATTACAGCATTTCTACTGGTTAAGGCTAACTCATTATTCTGAGTACCATTTAACCACGATGTTTGAGATGGCGAAAGTCCAGTCTTAGCATAATCTCTTAAATGAAATGAAACGAATGGTGTTTGACTTTTTACATTTGCTTCAATAAATAAATCAGCGATAAAGTCTCCGCTGACGTCTATTCCAAAATAGAAAGATGTACTAGGATTACTTTGTCCCATTCTCACTCTAAAATAATATACTTCATCTGTTATACCATCATTGAAAGAAACTGTTTGTTTCTGAGTTTCCATAATGGCATAATTTGCATTACCTACAAAATCTGTATCTGCATTAGATTGCTGATCATCATTAGGGTCAAAATTATCTAATTGAACTAATGAACTCCAGCTACCAGTTGCCGTATTTACAAATTCTGTTTGTGCTGTTCCTTTAAAACTATTTAGAAAAATAAGAAACAGTGCGAGGTTAGTAAGCCGCCTAGTTGTTCTTTTTAAATTGTAATTTAAAATCATACGCTTTTAGATTTGAGGGTTTCTAATTTGATACAGTAAACACACAAGTATATTGATAGGATTTTTCCTACATTTAGACCAAACTATATGAATAACTAGTTTAATTGCGCTTTATTGTAGGCCAACGGTGAACTACACAATTTTAAATATTTTGATAGTATTTCGTCGATTTTTAGTCCATTGTGCCTCCCAAATAAATCCAAAATCTAAAAACAAAGTAAAAGCCCCAATCATTTCATCAAGGGAATTAAATTTACACTTCAAAAAAAAGTCTAACGAGATTTATAAAAAGAGCCCAACCAGTTATCATCACTGATTTCACCCAAACTTAACTCCAATTGCACTAAGGTGGCATCCATAGTTAATGAGGCATTTTAAAATACCTTTTCTTCTTTATTATGCAGCAGGCTAAAAGAAAAATTCCAGTACATAATATTCCTAGGCTTCTGATTTTTCCTATTATCAGCTAAAAAAATATAAACGTCCTGGTTATTTTCTAGACAAAAAAAATGGCAAACAAAGTCCTATGTCTCCGTAAGGATATGCGGATTAAAGTAAATACTATATACCATGGTCTATTGCAAATCGTATTAATATCAACGACCATTTGTTCTGAATGGGCCATTTTTAATACTAGAATTCTCCAGTTGGGTACTCCGAATGCACCCTTATATCAAACAATTTTTGAAGAAGTTCACCTAGTAAGTTATGCATGCTTCCGAATTAACATGAATCTTGGTATCCTATTATGAGGTGTATGCATAAGTAATGTCTATAAAATATCAAGTACCTATTTTAAAAGATAGCTATTTTTTTGATGCATTATATGATTGTAAAAAAATATTAGATTTAGGTTTTAAGTCTACCCTGTTTTAACCTCGCCTTTTTATTTTTAAATAGCTATCATTTATACAACTATACCTATATAATCGTTAGTGCTAGTTGGTAATTTTGGAATAGTATTTATCAGTACTAAAATCTTTTATTATAAAGCATCATAGTAAATCAGCTAAACACAAAATTTAAAATAGAAAACTTATTTAATTGTATACGCAGTATAAATGGCTTTCTCAAATGCTTCCCAGTGCTCTGGTTTCATTCGTTCTGGAGTAAATAAACAAATTCCTGTTGCACCATTCTCCATAGAAGCTTTTATTGCGGTGCCTATTTCTGAAGGTAATAGACCATGGTTTTCA
>CALHVP010000110.1 GCA_938038975.1 uncultured Maribacter sp.
TTTCTTTCGTCTTTTTTCTTGTTTCTTGTTTCCACTCTAAAGTATGGGCAACTTCCAACCATTATGATAATCTACCTTAATTAATTCATTTGCTTTTTCACTTTTAAATAAACCTGTTGCCTCATCCCAATATATTCTATCTCCTGTTTTAAACGCCACGTTACCCATATGAGATACTAAAGCAGCATCATAACCTACTTTAATTGGCGCATTTAAGCTAGTACCATCTCTGCTCTTTACCGCATCTATAAAATTAACTGTATGAAGGTCTAGTCCGCTTTTATCCCCTTTATCAAAGGTTAAAGTTTCAATTTTAGGAGTTCCTTCTTTACCCCAACCTTCAAACTCTCGTTCTGGTATAATTTCCCATCCGTTTCTATCCAGTACTAATGTTCCGTTATTCCCTATGAATGCAATACCATGGTTACGACCGTAGTTTCCTCCATCTATTCCTGTAGCATGCTCCCAAAGGATGGAGAAATTATCATATTCATATACCGTTTGTAAGGTATCTGGTGTTTCAGAAGCATCATCTGGATAAGCAAATTTTCCTCCTAGTGCCATTACAGATTTTGGAGTACCCGCTTTCATACCATACAATGCATAATCTATTAGATGCACTCCCCAATCTGTCATTAAACCTCCTGCATAATCCCAAAACCATCTAAAATTAAAGTGGAACCTGTTTGCGTTAAATTCTCGTTTAGCAGCTGGCCCTAACCACATATCATAATCCACCCCTTTTGGGACGGAAGTATCAGCTACTATGGGTACAGGTTTCATCCATCCTTGGTATGCCCATGCTTTTGCTAAGCGAATCTCTCCTAACTTTCCAGAATGAACATAATTAATAGCATCTACAAAATGAGGTTGACTCCTTTGCCATTGACCAATCTGCACCATACGATCACTAGATTGCACATGATTAAGCATGATAGTAGATTCTTGAATAGAATTCGCAATAGGCTTCTCACAGTATACATCTTTACCAGCTTCTATGGCATCTATTAACTGAAGACAATGCCAGTGATCTGGAGTACCTATAACTACGACATCAATATCTTTATTTTCTAAAAGGCGACGATAATCTGTATACTTCTTTGGCTTTTTAATTCCTGCCTTTTCTAAATCTGCTATTCGTGCCTCTAGTACGTTTTCATCTACATCACATAAGGCAATTACATTAGTTTCGCTTATTTTAAGCATAGATACCAGATCTGAGAAACCCATACCCTTACAACCTATTAGCCCAATATTGATAGTGTCATTAGGCCCAACTTTTTTTCTAATAGTAGCTAGTAGTTCTAGAGGAAATAAAAATGACGCTCCTGTTACCGCTAAACCTGCTGTTCCTTTTCTCAAAAAAGACCTTCTATCTAATGACATAGTAAATTGTTTTATGTCTTTAAGGTACCCATTTTTTACTCACAAAAAAAGCACCAATATTGCTATTGGTGCTTTTTATTAAATTTTAACCAGTACTATTTCTTTTCTACGGGCGTAGCTAATTTTTTGCTCATTTCCATGGAAATGGCAGATCTATCAAATTTTAATTTTCCTGCCATTGTTTCCAACACACAAGAAGAATTTTCATTGTTTAAATCTACAATTTTTCCGTGTAGACCACTTTTTGTTATAACGCGATCACCACGTTTTAATTCTGCCGAAAACTTTTTCTCGTCTTTTTGTCTTTTCATTTGCGGTCGTATCATAAAAAAATACGCAACCACAAAAATCAATATCATCGGAAGAAACTGTCCTATATCGCCCATCTTTGGTTTTTATTTATTTTAATATTATTTAACCGGTCCTACTGGAGCAAATCCTTTTGGATTTACAAAGGCTTTAATTCTGATAATTTCAGAACCTTTCTCTGTATTAGCGGTTACAGTAATAGTTTTAGTTACTTGGTTTTGACCAGCTCCATTAAATTTCACCATCAATTCACTAGACTCACCTGGAGCAATTGGCTCTTTTGGAGGATTTGGAACTGTACATCCACAGCTACTTTTAGCGTCTGTAATAATTAAAGGGGCATTACCCGTATTTGTGAATTTAAAAGCAGCTTCTTGAGCAGCGTTTTGCTCAATTGTACCAAAGTCATGTTCCAATTTTTCAAAAGTCATAACAGGAACAGCTTTAGCAGCTTCATCTCTTACTGCAGCTTGGACTACATTATCTGTTTTTATTTTTTCAGATGCATTTTCTTTACAAGAAGTAAAGGCGAACAACGATACCAAACTAATGGCAAATACTATTTTTCTCATTATTTAAAGAATTTGTTATTATATTAAAACGTAAAATTAGAAAATTATTTTATAATAGACCTCTACCCATTTTGTTAAGCTTTCCTTCAGCCTTATATTCTTTGGTTAATTTATCTAAAATACCATTAATGAAAATACTGCTTTTAGGCGTTGAGTACTCCTTGGCAACCTCTAGATACTCATTAATAGTAACTCTTTCTGGTATGGATGGAAAATGAAGCAACTCGCAAATAGCCATTTTCAATAAAATACTATCTATATCGGCTATTCTATCTTTGTCCCAATTTGGAGTTTTACCTTCAATTTCTTTTTCTAAAACCGTATTTTTTAACAAAGTTTTAGTTAAAAGATTATTGGCAAAAACCATATCCTCTTGGTCCTTTAACAATTTTGGAAGAAAAAAGGATTCATTATGATCTGGCTTTACCTTCTTAAATTGTTTTAAAATAAAGGTATTGACAATAGGAATGTCATCTATCCAAGTAAGTTTGTCATCCTCAAAATATTCATAAATTTTTTCGTTTGGAGCAATTATCTCTTTGAATAATTCTAAAACCAAAGCTTTGTCCTGAACAAAATCCGTCTTTGGTTTCTTCATATAATCATCATAGATTTTACTATTGATGATATCCTTATATATCAACTTTACATACTCTTCATTTAAGTACCAGTTATCCAACTTCTTGTTAGATAAGGTTTCTTTTAAAAGTTGATTGTTTTTTAGTTGAAGTAACAATGCGTTGTTAACAAATCTAGCTTTATCGGCATAACCCATTTCTTCATCGGCTATATACTTCTTAGACGAAAAGGTAAGTTGCTCGGATGCTTTTTGCTGTATTTCAAGAAAAAGGCTTAACCACAATAAATACAAACTATAAGTATTCTCTATACTTACTTTTAAAAACTTTTCTTGTTTTTGCAAGGAATCATCCTTGGACTGGATCAGTGCATAAATACATTGCATTACTTTTACCCTGATATGCCTTCTTGTAAGCATTTTAAAGAACTTTTTATGGTTGAAAATCTAAGCCGCAAAAGTACGCATCTATTTAGAGGACGGCAAAGGCAAACGTATTTATTCTTAGGTATTTTATAACATTTAATTCTATATCAAAAACCTATCTTTGGAAAATATAAAAATTTACAATTCCCATTTCATTTTTCCATGAAAGAGCTCAAGTATCTTAATAAGTACCTCAAAAAATATTGGCTTAAATTACTCATTGGAATTATAATCACCATTTTCGCTAGGCTATTTCAGTTAGTAATGCCATCATACGTAAACAAAACCATTACTGTTGTAGAACAGTATGTGCGTAAAGACATTACTATGGATCTGGCTAAAGAACAGCTAACATTCTATATTATTATTATAGTTGGTGCTGCTTTACTCTCGGGTTTCTTTACTTTTCTAATGAGGCAAACTATTATATATGTTTCTCGTTATATAGAGTTTGATCTTAAAAATGAAATTTTTGACCACTATCAAATACTTAACCTCAACTTTTATAAAAAAAATAGGACCGGGGATTTAATGAACCGAATTAGTGAGGATGTAAACCAAGTAAGACTATACGTGGGACCAGCCATTATGTATGGCATACAGACCTTAACCCTTTTTGTTTGTCTTATTCCATTAATGTTTATTAAGGCACCTACACTGGCGGCGTATACCTTATTACCCTTGCCTATATTATCTGTGTTAATTTATAAGATTAGTAAAATTATTCACAAACGTAGTACTCTAGTACAAGAATATCTCTCCACGCTTTCTACATTTACTCAAGAAGTATTCTCAGGTGTTTCTGTTATTAAAGCATATGCTTTAGAACCACAAACAAATGAAGAACTTACTCAATTAGCTATTGAAGGCAAAGACAAGAGTATGAACCTCGCAAAGGTGAATGCTTGGTTTTTTCCATTAATGGTGTTACTAATAGGAATAAGTAATATACTTGTTATTTACATTGGTGGAATGCAATATATTAATGGTGAAATAGGTGTTGGACTTATTGCAGAATTTATTCTTTATGTGAATATGCTTACATGGCCAGTAGCAATTGTTGGTTGGTTAACATCAATTGTGCAACGCGCTGAGGCTAGTCAAAAGAGAATTAATGAGTTCTTAAACGAACAACCAGAACTAGAAAACAACTTGTCTAAATCTCATGACATAAAAGGTAAAATTGAATTTAAAAATGTCAATTTTACGTATGAGGATACTGAAATAGAGGCGATAAAAAACCTTTCATTTACTATTAACCAAGGGGAAACAGTAGCCATTATTGGCAAAACAGGTTCTGGAAAATCAACAATTCTTGATTTAGTAGCAAGGCTTTATGATGTTTCATCTGGAGAAATTTTTGTTGACAATAAGCCTATAAAAAATATAAACCTAACAGATCTTAGAAAGTCTATTGGGGCAGTACCTCAAGATGCTTTTTTATTTTCAGACACGATCAAAAACAATATTAAGTTTGGAAAGTTTAATGCAACTGATGAGGAAATAGTAGCCATTGCAAAAGAAGCAGTAGTACATGAGAATATCATGGGCTTTTCAAAACAATACGAAACGGTATTAGGTGAACGAGGTATTACATTAAGTGGCGGTCAAAAACAACGGGTGTCCATTGCCAGAGCCTTGATGAAGAATCCAGCGATTTATTTATTCGATGATTGTCTTTCTGCTGTAGACACAGAAACAGAAGAAGATATACTTGCTAATCTTAAAAAGGCCTCCAGCAATAGAACAACCTTAATCGTAAGTCATAGGGTTTCTTCAGCTAAAAATGCAGATAAAATACTAGTGCTTGAAAACGGGAAACTCTTACAACAGGGCACTCATGAGGAATTAAATGGTACAGAAGGCTATTACAAAGAGCTTTATCGAAACCAACTATCGGAGAAAGAAAACTAAAAAATTGTTGCCGAATAGCTTTTTTTTTTCCATTTTTGATAGAACAATTACACTTTATAACTAAAGGAAATGAGCGATAGAGATTTAGCGGACCAGGAAGAAATTCACTCGAAAGTTTTACGAGCAGGTAGAAGAACCTATTTTTTTGATGTAAGAAGTACCAAAGCTGGTGATTATTATTTGACTATTACAGAGAGTAAGAAATTCACGCATGACGATGGTTCATTCCATTATAAAAAGCACAAAATATATTTATACAAAGAAGATTTTGATGCGTTTAAGGAAAACGTGGAAGAGATGATGGATTTTATTATCAACGAAAAAGGAACTGAAGTAATTTCTGAAAGACATCAAAAAGATTTTAAGAAAGAAGAGGAAGAGGTTAAAACAGAAATAGAAGATAAACCAAGCGGTAGTTTTACTGACGTTAGTTTTGACGATATTTAATTATCAAATCCTTAAATAAAAACACGAACGACCCTGATTATTGAGGGTCGTTTTTTATTTTTATAGTATTGCTAAACAAACTAGAATTATGAAAAGATTACTACTCACTCTTTTGCTTGCTATTTCCGCATCAGCAATAGCACAGGAAAAACTAGATTTATCTTATTATCTACCACAAGACATCACGTATGATGCATCTGTACCTACACCAGAAGACATTATTGGTCATGAGGTTGGAGAATGGCATGTAACCCATGATAAATTAATGTTTTATATGCAGGCTTTAGCCAAAGCAAGTAATCGCATTACAATAGAAAACCGGGGTGAGACTTTTGAAGGAAGACCTATTTTACTTCTTACGGTCACTTCTTCTGAGAATCATAAAAACTTAGAAAATATTAGAAAAAACCATGTCTCACTTACAGAAGCAGGTATGGACATGAATACTTCGGATATGCCTGTAGTTGTGTACCAAGGTTTTTCCATACATGGTAATGAACCTAGTGGTTCAAACGCAGCATTAGTTTATGCTTATTATTTGGCAGCAGCACAAGGCAGTGAAATTGATGCTTTGTTAAACAATATGGTTATCCTATTAGACCCTTCCTTTAATCCAGACGGGCTGCAACGCTTTGCATATTGGGCAAATACGAATAAAAGTATTCATCTCGTTGCAGATAATAACGAACGTGAATATCATGAGGTATGGCCAGGAGGTAGAACAAATCACTATTGGTTTGACATGAACCGTGATTGGCTACCTGTACAACTTCCTGAAAGTAGAGCTCGTATTGAAAGTTTTCATAAATGGATGCCAAACATTTTGACAGATCATCATGAAATGGGAACTAATTCCACTTTCTTTTTTCAACCAGGAGAACCTATGAGAACGAATCCACTAACACCGGATATGAACCAGGAACTTACTCGAGAAATTGGAACATACCACGCTAAAGCATTAGATAAGATTGGGTCTTTGTATTATTCTGAAGAAGGCTTTGATGATTATTACTATGGTAAAGGATCAACCTTCCCAGATGTAAATGGAAGTATAGGAATTCTATTTGAACAAGGAAGTTCTAGAGGGCACGTTCAGGAGAGTGAAAATGGATTACTAACCTTTCCTTTTACCATACGCAACCAATTTACTACAGCATTATCTACAATTGATGCAGCAAATAACATGCGCGAAAAAATACTAAACTATCAGAAAAAGTATTATAAAGATATTAAGCTAGAAGCATCAAAAAGCAAGGTTAAGGGTATTGTATTTGGGGATAGTAAAGATGGCGCAAAAGCGTGGCACTTAGCTGAGATATTACAAAGACATAAAATAAAATTTCACGAATTGGATAACGATGTAGTTATCAATGGAAAATCGTATGCTAAAGGAAATAGTTATGTAATTCCTATGAATCAAAAAAACCCTAGACTTATACAGGGTATGTTTGAGAAACGCACCACTTTTAAAGACAGCCTTTTTTACGATGTATCTGCTTGGACTTTCCCCTTAGCATTTAATGTAGATTACGCAGAGGTAAGCTCATTAGGTAATGCAGGTCCTGAAATAAAGGAATTGACACCAATGTCAGGTTCAGTCAGTGCTAAAAGCAATTATGCCTATCTTTTTGAATGGAATGAGTACTATACTCCAAAAGCATTAAATACAATCACACAAAAAGGGATACGTGCCAAAGTAGCCAAACTCCCTTTTACTTTAGAAGGTAAAACTTATGATTATGGAACCATCATGGTGCCAGTACAAAATCAGGATTTAGATGCAACCAAACTACATGAGTTTATGCTACAAGTAGCTTCCGAAAGTAACTTGACCATTACCTCTGTAGGAACAGGCTTAACCAAAGGAATTGATTTGGGAAGCAATGATTTTGATGCTATTAAAAAACAAAAAGTAGCCATCATAGTTGGTGAAGGAATTCGTTCTTATGATGCTGGTGAAATCTGGCATTTATTTGATACTAGATATGAAATGGAACTTACCAAAATAGATTTAAGTTATTTAAGTTCTGTAGACCTTAGCACCTATACTGATATTATTCTCCCTAGTGCTTATGGTAATGCCATTAACAAAAGCAATACAGACAAAATAAAAGAATGGGTAAAAGATGGAGGTACTTTAATTGGATACCGAAACATGGCAGAATGGTTTAACAAAAATAAATTCATGAAGCTAGAGTTTAAAAAAGACACTTTAGTTGGAAAGAACATCCGCTTTGAACAGAAGAGTTCTTTTAGGGGTGCACAGGTTACTGGTGGTGCTATTTTTGAAGCCAAACTAGATCGCTCTCACCCAATTAATTTTGGGTACAAAAATAATACGATTTCTTTGTTTAGAAATACAAACGTTTATATAAAGCCAAATAAGCATAGTTACAACAACCCAATTATTTATACAAACAGTCCTTTGCAAAGCGGTTATATATCTGAAGAAAACTTAGATATGTTGAAAAATTCTGTCCCTTTTCAAACTCAAAGCTTAGGTAAAGGAAAAGTAATTGCTTTTACGGATAATACAAATTTTAGAGCTTTTTGGTACGGTACCAATAAACTTCTAATGAATGCAATTTTCTTTGGAAATATGATGTAATTAAACTGAAAAAATATTTAATATTGATTAGAACAGCAAAATCAGTTTTAGTAATTCTTGGATTTTTGCTGCTTAGTCTAAATGTCGTTGGACAATCTCTAAGCAGCAAGAAACCATATATAAAACAAAAGAGTTACTACCAAGAGATTCCTTTTGAGTATGTAAGAGGTAAAATAATTGTTCCTGTTACATTAGAAGGAGAAGTTTACAGATTTATATTAGATACTGGAGCACCCAATATTTTGAGTACGCATTTAGCTAAAAGACTTGGAGTTATTTTATCTGATAGCATAAAAGTGTCAGATGCTAATGAAACCAAGCAACAAATGGCTTTGGTTAAAGTTCCAAAATTTAGTCTTTCCAGTCTTGATTTCTATAATAGTACAGCTCTAGTTCACACCATAGAAATAGATGATATTTTCAATTGTTTTCAAATAGATGGTTTTATAGGAAGTAATGTTTTAAATCATTCCGTTATCCAAATAGACCATAAGAGAAGAAAAATAATTATTACAAATGCTATCAACAAAGTAACGGTTAACAAAAAATCCAAAACAAAATTACAGCTGTTTGGAAGTCAGAAAAGCCCTTATGTTTGGATTACCTTAGGGGATGGATCTAAGAATCAAGTTTTGTTAGATACTGGTATGGAAGGTAGTTATGATATTTCACTCAAAGCGCATAATACCTTTAGCGAAAAAGATTTCTACAAACCAATTGGCAAAGGAAATGGGGCGGCTGGTATTGGACTCTTTGGAACAGGTAAAAACACCACCCATTATCGAACTTTGATTCATAAAATTAAACTTAGCACCACTATTTTTAAAAATATCTTAGCAGAAACCACAACAGATACAAATTCTAGAATTGGGTCCAGTTTTTTTGAACAAGGTATTTCTACTTTCGATTTTAAAAAAAAGAAGTTCTACTTTGAATCTTATACTGCTTCACCTGATATATCAGAAAAACTACTAGGGTTCTCGCCTACTTTAAAAGACACTAAGCTTATTGTTGGAATTGTATGGCAAGATGAGCTTCGTCAAAAAATACAAACAGGGGATGAAATTCTAAGTATAAACGGGAAAATCCTAAAAGACATACCTATTTGTGAACTAATGACCACTACCTCTATTTTTAGAGATAGTGATTCATTAATTCTTACAGTAAAGAACAGTAAAGGTGAAATTAATCAAGTGACCGCGAATAGGACTCTTTCAAATTAACCCTAGCCTAGTACATAATTCCTAAAGGAAAATTATGATACTGTTTCCATTTTTAAATTTATTACTACTAAATACGTTCATTGATGCCATAGAAGTAACCGAAAATTTTCGCTTCTTCTTTATATCTCTTTCAACGAACTAACTCTAGAATTATACGGTATTGGGTTTTTTCACATAAATCCAATTAAACAGCATTATAACAATTATAATACCAGCTGCCCAAAAAAGATTTAAACTAAACGAAAGTACTAAAAACAAGATTGAAAGATAAACTATAAACCCTATAAAAGCAGTTGCAAAACGTAGGGTTCCTGTGAATTCTGGCTCCCAAATTTTTGGTTTTAAAAGCAACTTCCAAACTATTAGTATAGGTAGGTTTATTAATAGAAATAGTGGGCGAAGAATTACCGGTAAAATTGACTTGGACGTTTTTTCTTTTTTAATATAATCCGCGTTTGAATCCCATTTTTTTACACGAATATTTACAGCTGTTGGGTCTAAAAAATTTACATTTTCTCCATTTAAATAATCAATAATTTCATCATATTCTATCTCAGGCTCCACATGAGTGGTTAATTCTTTTAAACTTGCAGCTACTGCGTTTCTAATTTTTAAAGCAGAACCTACCAAATCATTGGAATCATATAGTTCTTGTACCGATATTGGAACTCCATAGTAGACAGCAGCTGAATCAGGAAACAGCTCGGCATTCTGGTAATTTAATCCAACCGGAACAATTTGAATATCTAATTCTGGAGCGTACTCCAATGCCTTAAAAAGTACCCGTGTAAATCCCTTACTTAGGGGTCTTACCCGTCTTCTTAAATTATGATTAGCCTCAGGAAACATAGTTAGCGCTTCTCCTTTTTTTAGTAATTGAGCACAAGTCTCAAAAATTTCATGATTTCGAGAGACTGTATCCCTCCCATCACGTAAGCGATAAACAGGAATCATTTTTAAATAGTTAAAAAAAGTCCTTAACATGGACTTACTAAAAACATCTGAGCGCGCAAGAAAATAGGGCTTTCTATTACAGTTAGTACCTATCAACAACACATCTACCAATGCATTTTGATGATTTGGCAAAAACAACACAGGTTTGTTTTTAGGGACATTACTAAGACCATAAAACACAATTTTTTTATGAAATGCCTGTAGACCAAAAGTGATACTATATTTAAGTAGTTGATACAACATACAGTTAAGCTAGTTTTTCTTTCTTTACTGGCTTAAAACCCCAAAGAGATGCCAATAACAAACCAGAGACAATATGCCAAATACCCCAAAAAGCAGCTAAAAGTGCCATTCCGCCCAAGCCATCAAAAAAGGTGAAGATGAGTAGTAAACCCAAACCAGAATTTTGAATACCTGTCTCTATCGTTATAGACTTTATATTAGAAGAGGAAAGACCAAAAATACGAGCTAGAGAAAAACCAGTTGTGAAAGCTAAAAGATTATGAAGAAGAACTATCCAAAAGACGTAAAATATATAGTCCATAAAGATGACCCTATTATTATATAAAGCTAAAAAAACAAGGGAAACAAAAAAGAGGAGGGATACAATTTTTAAGATTTTAGACATTTTCAAAGCTAATCCAGGTCGTAAATGATTAACCAACATACCTAAGACTAACGGCACACCCAATAGCAAGGCTACTAATTTTATCATTTCGACAGGTGAAATGGCTACCTCCTTTAAAACAAGTGCCGTAGGCTCATACAAAGAGCCCCAGAATTGTAAATTAAGTGGCGTCATAAAAACAGCAAAAAGAGTAGCAATTGCAGTTAAACATACAGACAAAGCAGTATTTCCGCCAGCTAAATGAGATATGAAATTAGAAATATTACCACCTGGACAGGCAGCAACCATAAACATTCCCAAAGCTATACTGGGATAGGGTTCCATGACTATAACCAACAAGTAGGTTAATGCTGGTAAAACTAAAAATTGACTAAAAACTCCAACTAAAACTGGTTTAGGTTGCTTCCACAACGCTTTAAAATCGGTTACCGAAATCTCTAAGGCTACTCCAAACATAACAAATGCTAAAACTATGTTCATAGCCCATAGCGCTTCTTGATTATAGTTTATATGTATGCTATCTAAAAGAGTGTCCCCCACAATTATACGTTTATGTAAAAAGAAATTAAATCCAACAATTTTAAAATAGAAATTTAAATAATCTTAAAAACCAAGATACTACTTTAGTGTTGAAAATGGTAATTCACCTATTGAGAAACAGTTTTATCATAAAGATTAAACTAGCTTGTTTACTAATCATAATGTACAACTTACAAAACACGCTACAAGTAAAACCAATCATTCATCCTATAACAAATGACTGTTTTAGAACTAAAATACTAGTAACTTTATGTCGTTAAATAAAATGTAATGGCAAGAACAGAAAGTAATATGTTAGCATTGGGCACAATGGCTCCAACGTTTTCACTTCTAGATACTGTAAGTACTAAAACAATACAGTTGCAGGATATGACTGGAACATCAGGAACTGTAATTATGTTTATCTGTAATCACTGCCCTTTTGTTATTCATGTAAATCCAGAAATCTCTAAGATAGCTAATGAATATATCGCAAAAGGAATAGCATTTCTTGCTATTTCTAGTAATGATGTTATCAATTATCCTCAAGATGGTCCATCCCTAATGAAGGAGCATGCTATTAAAAATGAGTACTCATTTCCATACTTATATGATGAAACTCAGGAAGTAGCTAAAGCATATGACGCTGCATGCACTCCAGATTTTTATCTTTTTGACGCTCATTTAAAATTGGCGTACCGGGGACAATTAGATAATTCCAGACCAGGAAATTCAATTCCGCTAACTGGAACCGACTTACGAAATGCTATCAACGCGTTATTAGAATCAAAGCCCATTTCTACAGACCAACGACCAAGTATTGGATGTAATATTAAATGGAAAAACTAAGCTGATATAAAACAATGTGATTATTAACTTTTACATTTATTGAGGCACTACGCAAGCCTATGAAACAAATTATACATTTCGAACCATTAACACCAGCTAAATTCAATAGGTATATTAGCATTGGTACTAAGGCTTATAATCAACATTATTTGCACCTTTGGCCCAATGGTGATAGCTCACCATATATAAAGAACAGCTTCACTATAGAAGTGTTAAAAAATGAAGAGAGAGATGAAAATACACGCCTGTTCCTGATTAACCTGAATAATGAATGTATTGGGATTTTAAAATTTACCATCTCAAAAGAAATTGGTCTAACTAGTAAAGAAGATGGATTGTATGTTGATAAAATCTATATGATCAACGAGGCTTGTGGCTTGGGAATAGGAACCAAAGCGCTAACATTTGTACTATTAAGGGCAAAAGAGCTGCATAAATCTTTAGTGTGGTTAGATGCCATGCAGAAAGGTCCAGCACTAAATTTTTACAAAAAAAATGGATTTACAATTCACGGAAAAACAGAAATACCATTTAAACAGGCAATTGATAGTGAGAAACCAATGTTTATAATGACGAAAAAAGTCTCCTAAATAAACTTACCAACCCTTTTTAGCAACCAAATTTTGAATGTGTGCCAGATGGTGATTACCATGCCAAGCATATTTTCCCATATTCTCTGCCACACTAACTTTTACTTTATTCTCTGGATGAATATAATAGCGAAGTATTTGATCCTCTGAAAGTCCTTTTAATAAATAAACTAATTTGGCATGCAAGGCCTTAATATAAAGTAAGGAAAGTGCTACTGGAGCTTGCTTAGCATCAAACAAATTACTCCATGCCTTTTCCTCATATGCCTTTATAACAGGGCTATCTTCTGTAAGCGCCCATTTAAATCTAGTATAACTATGATGATGACTATCGGCTATATGATGAATAAGTTGGCGAACAGTCCAACCTCCCTCACGATAAGGCGTATCTAATTTCGCATTAGTAAAACCATTAATTGTTTCTTCTAAACGTTCGGGAAGCGTTTCTAAATCTTGTATCCATTGCTGTATATGCAACGTCGTAATTTGATCAGGAAATACAAAATGACCTATTGGGTAGCGAATATCTTCAAACTTTTCCATTCCTTAAAAGTACTAAAATTTAATACCTTTTTAACCTTATAACTTTCCATATGTTTTAATAATCTACTAATTTTGTAGGATAATAAAATTAGAAAAATGGCTACATTAAGATTAGGTGATACAGCACCAAATTTCACCGCGGAAAGCTCCGTAGGTCAAATTAATTTATACGATTACTTAGGCGAGAGCTGGGGAATACTATTCTCCCACCCTGCAGATTTCACTCCTGTTTGTACTACTGAATTAGGAACGGCCTCAAAATTCAAAGAGAAGTTTGATGCAAGAAATGTAAAGATGTTAGCGCTAAGTGTAGATGGTGTAGCTTCTCATAAAGAATGGATTAAAGATATTAATCAAGTACAAGAAACGACTGTAAACTTTCCTATTATAGCCGATGAAGACAAAAAAGTATCTAAGCTTTATGACATGATACACCCAAAAGCAGATAATAACTTAACTGTGCGCTCTGTTTTTATCATTGCACCTGATAAATCAATAAAACTACTACTAACATACCCAGCGTCAACTGGGCGAAATTTCCATGAACTACTTAGAGTAATTGACTCCTTGCAACTCACAGCATATCACAAAGTAGCTACGCCAGCAAACTGGAAACAAGGTCAAAAAGTTGTTGTTAGTCCATCAATTTCTACAGAAGATGCAAAAATTATATTTACAAAAGGGGTTGAAGAAATAAAGCCTTATTTGAGAATGACGCCAGATCCAACTACATAAATCATTTATATATTAGGGCTAGAATTATTGATTTTTAATAACTTAACCTTATGATAATATATGATTATTATAAAAATTAAAAAAAATAATTGTAAATTTGTACATTAATTAATATTTAATTTTTTCTATTATGAGTAAAGGAACAGTAAAATTCTTCAACGATTCCAAAGGTTATGGTTTTATCACTGAAGATGGTTCGAACGAAGATCACTTTGTACACATTTCTGGCTTAATCGACGAAGTTCGTGAAGGTGATGTTGTAGAATTTGAACTACAACAAGGTAAAAAAGGATTGAACGCCGTTAATGTAAAAGTAATTGACTAGGTAAGCATTAAACTTTTTTATAGTATAAACCCGATTCCAATAGAATCGGGTTTTTTATGCTTATTACTTTTGGTCAAGTAACGAAGTGTCACAACCATCTTAGAATAAATACAAAACCTCACATCTATTTCTAGGCAAAAGAAATGAAGCTGTTATAATACAGAATTTCTTAAAACACATTCTATTCAAAAATATTTTAATCCTCAAATATGTAGAGGTAATCCTATTCTTTTAAATAAATAATTCTTTTACCTATTTTTTAAGTAGGGATAATCATGATTCAGTTGTTATAATTACAACCTATTTAATCACAACATCATGAAGATATTTCTCCTTAGCATACTATTTCTTCTATTACTTAATGTAGCACTTATTCTTTTTAGTCTTCTAAAAACAAAATAGTATAAAAAAAACACCTTGATTTATACAATCAAAGTGTTCTTTAATACTGTGTATGAATAAAGTGTCCTAGCTTACCCCCATTAACTCTACATCAAATATAAGTGTTGCGTTTGGAGGAATAACTCCACCAGCTCCAGCGTCTCCATAAGCCAAATCTGAAGGAATCACAAATCTTGCTTTATCTCCAACTTTCAACAATGCTATGCCTTCGTCCCAACCCGGAATTACTTGACCAACTCCCAACTGA
Source organism: uncultured Maribacter sp. (assembly GCA_938038975.1). Lineage (GTDB taxonomy): Bacteria > Bacteroidota > Bacteroidia > Flavobacteriales > Flavobacteriaceae > Maribacter. The sequence goes on from CALHVP010000110.1 coordinate 15,255, forward strand.
AAATCTATAGGTTCACTTCTTTTATAAGAAGAATCAAAAACTTGTCCACTAAGTAACGAACCTTCATAGTGTACAGATACTTTCTTCCCTTGTTCTGCTTGAGTACCTTTACCTTCTTGAATCATTTTATACCTCAATCCTGAAGCAGTTTCTTCAAAACCAGCAGCAATCTTATCTAATTCTGCTGCTTGAGCGGCTTTAGCATCAGCAATTCTTTTCTCACCAGAAGATGAAAATTCTTTAAATGCTTCTACTGCATCCCATGCTTGAGCTTCTTCTCCTACCCTAACTATTTCTAAAGTATCTAAAGCATCTCCTTGAGCTATTGTGTCAACGATATCTTGTCCTTCAGCAACATGACCAAAAACAGTGTGTTTATTATCTAACCAAGGAGTTGGAATATGTGTAATATAAAATTGACTACCGTTAGTTCCAGGGCCAGCATTTGCCATTGCAAGTACTCCTGGTTTATCGTGTTTAAGTTCTGGATGAAACTCATCATCAAATTTATATCCTGCATCACCAGTTCCTGTTCCTAAAGGACAACCACCTTGAATCATAAAATCTGGGATTACACGATGAAAAGTTAGACCATTATAATATGGTGCTCCTTTTTCTTTTACCGAATTATCTTTTTTACCTTCAGCTAAGGCAACAAAATTACCAACTGTTCCTGGTGTTTTGTCATGGGTAAGCTTTACTAATATCTCACCCTTCGATGTATTAAACTTTGCGTAGATTCCGTCTTGCATTATCCTTTTTTTAAATGAGGTGCAAAGGTATGGAAAATTGTTAGGAATCTATATATGTATGCTATACGGCAGCAAAAGACAATTTATTTTTTAATCGTTTCGACTCCGTATGTATCAAAAAGGTAGACAAGGCTTGCCATGGTTGCTGCGCCTAATTCTAATTCTCTTTTATTTACATGTTCAAATGTATCGTTATCTGAATGATGATGATCAAAATAGCGTTGTGAATCTGGTCTTAGTCCTGCAAGAACTATTTTTCCGTCTTTTAAGGGCCCAATGTCAGCACCACTGCCGCCCTTATTAAACATGTGTATATTGTATGGTTCAAATAAGTTTTTCCACCCTTCTACTTGTTTAAAGTTTTCATCGGTACAATCAAAGGAGAAACCTCTTGGTGTAAAACCTCCTGAATCACTTTCTAAAGCAAAAACATGGTTTTCCTTATTCTTTTGTGCTACTTCTGCATATTTCTTACCTCCACGTAAACCATTTTCTTCATTCATAAACAAAACAACTCTAATGGTTCTCTTGGGGGTATAACCTATTGCTTTAAAAATTCGTAACACCTCCATACTCTGCACGCACCCTGCTCCATCATCATGAGAGCCATCACCTAAATCCCATGAATCTAGGTGCCCACCTACAACGATAATTTCATCTGGATGTGTACTACCCTTAATTTCTCCAATAACATTGAACGATTGTACATCATCAAATTGTTTACAGTTCTGTTTAAAGTAAAACTGAATATCTGGATTTAATTTTAGACTTGTACTTAAAAGTTCAGCGGCATTAGTACTAATTGCGGCTGCTGGTATTTTTAGATTTTCTGGAGTGTCTCCATAACTCATTCCACCAGTATGTGGAAAATCATCTAGCCTAAGGTTCATAGAACGCACAATAACCCCTAACGCGCCAAATTTAGTCGCTTCTTTAGCTCCTGACCCTCGTTGACCTACACTACCTGAATACGCTTCGAACGTGTTAATGTGTTTGGCATCCATAGGTCTGTTGAAGAAAACTATTTTCCCTGCAATCTTATCTGCTCCTAACTCATCTAACTCTGCTATACTCTGTACTTCTATAACCTTTGCTTTAATACCCTTGGGCGGGGTTGCTACAGAACCACCAAGGGCCGTAATTGGAATATTAGTAGTTATACCTGGGTCGGTTTCATAATAGGCAAATTCTGGAGTACCTCTAACCCACTTTGGTACCATAACTGGTTGCAACCAAACTTGATCTAATCCTAGCTCATCCAATTTGGACTTCGTGAAGTCCACTGCTTGTTGCGCCTGAATAGATCCAGATAACCTACCACCAATTTGATTCGACAAATGGTTTAACCAATCATAGGATTTTCCTTCTGTAAGTGCTGAGTCATAAATTTCACGAAGTTGGTCTTCATCAGTAGACTGCGCAAGAACTAAATTCCCTAAAATTAAAAGTAAACTTAATAGACCTATTTTATTCCTCGTTTTGTAGTTGCTCTTCATAGCTGTCTAAATTAGCCATTATTTTAGCATCCAAAACAGGCTCTTCAATATCTTTGTATTTTTTTAACCTTTCTAAAAGAATAGTTGCTACAATTACCCTTGCTGCTTTTTTATTATCGGCAGGTATAATATCCCAAGGAGCATGGTCATTTGTAGTATTTGTTATGGCTTCTTCGTAACAAGTTTGATACTTACCCCACAACTTACGCTCTTTAAGATCGCCTGCGGAAAATTTCCAATTCTTTTCTTTAAGTGAAAGCCTCCTTAATAAACGTTGACGTTGTTCTTCTTTAGAAAGATGAAGAAAGAACTTAAAGATAATTGTACCATTTTCCGCCAAATGTCTTTCAAAGTTATTGATTTGTTCAAATCGTTTGTCCCAAAATTTTTGATCTATATCCTCTACCGTATGTATTCCAGGAATACGTTCTCCTAAAATATACTCTGGATGAACTCTAGTTACAAGAACATTTTCATAATGTGTTCTGTTAAAAACCCCAAACTTTCCTTTAGATGGAAGCACTAAATAGTGTCTCCAAAGATAATTATGGTCTAGTTCTAGCTCTGTAGGCACTTTAAAACTATGCACTTCTACTCCTCTTGCATTAAAATCCTTAAACACTTCTCTTATTAAACTATCCTTACCAGCAGTATCCATTCCTTGAAGGCAAACTAGGACGCTATACTTATTATGAGCATAAAGAACATCTTGAAATTCACCTAGCTCTCTGCGAGTCTTTTTTAAATCCTTATCTAATTGTTTATTAGAAAGCCCAAAGTCTTGCCTAGTTGCTATTGTCGCAATTTTGGTCTCTCTACTTGCTCGGTAATCCTGCGTTTTTACATATTCCATACCGAAATATAAAATTTTTAATCGATGAAGTGTATGCAAATGTTAAAAAATTATGCACTTCACCTTATGATTTTACCTGTTCAACTAATTAAATGCAAAGCCTATGTTATCCATCGAATACTAAATGCTCAATAAAGCAAACCGAAGTAATTTTATAGATGTAAAAAATCCCAAATTTTACACATAAACATACCTAATGAATAAGACCTACATTATCATTTGTGGAATAGCTTTAATGCTATTTTCTTCCTTCAAAACGAATATGGAATGCGAATATGCAGGATCTAATATTGGTTTTGCAAAAACACAAACAGAGTTAGCAATTGCTAAAGATGATATCAACAAAGCGAGATATCATGCATACAAAGCCCTAAACGCGATTGTAAAATCAAAAAATCAATTAGCTATATGTGGTTGTGAATACGCTGGGATAGAGATGGAAGAAGGTTTAAGAAACCTTAAACTAGCAACTAAAGCGACATCACTAAGTGCTGCTAAGGTTTTATTAGAAAGGTCTTTACAAAATACACTTGATGGTCTAGAATCTCTTGAATCACATGAACTTCATCAAAGTAAATACGATAATGAAGTTCTTGTTTTAAATACGCTAAAATCTAAAAGTAAAGCTATACTATTAAAAGAAGAGGGCGTAAATACACTCAATGATAAAATTGACCTATCATTAAAGAAATACGAACAATCCTTAAAATTAGTAGTGGAATCAACAGATTGTAAAGCTGCAAAAGCTTTTGCACAAAACATCTTTGACCATTGTGAAAAGGAGCTTTTAAAACCAGATTTGTCTAAAGGAAAAAAATACTACAATCTAAGAACTAAAGAAATTACCGCAGATGCGCTTCTTAGAATTCCAGATTGCCTTTAGTATCATTTACTGGCAAATAGTTTCACATCATCCTTTGAAACCTCATCACCTCCGAGTATAATCAAACGTTCCACAACATTTCGTAATTCACGAATATTTCCAGTCCAATCATAAGCTTGAAGCAGCTTAACAGCATCCTTAGTAAATACCTTCAAAGGAACCCCTTGTTCATTAGTTACCTTTTTTGCAAAGTGAGCTATTAGCAAAGGAATATCGTTTCGTCTATCATTAAGTGAAGGTACCTGAATTAGGATAACGGCTAATCTGTGATACAAATCTTCACGAAAATTACCTTCAGCTATTTCCTTTTTTAAATCCTTATTGGTAGCAGCCAAAACACGAACATCTACTTTTATATCCTTATCTGTTCCTACTCTAGATATTTTGCTTTCCTGCAATGCTCTTAACACTTTTGCTTGAGCAGAAAGGCTCATATCCCCAATTTCATCTAAAAATATAGTTCCTTTATTGGCAGCTTCAAACTTGCCAGCTCTATCTTTTACAGCAGATGTAAACGCACCTTTAACGTGTCCAAACAATTCACTCTCTATAAGCTCAGAAGGGATTGCAGCACAATTAACTTCAATAAAAGGTGCAGTACTTCTTTGACTCTTTTCATGTAACCAATGAGCAACAAGCTCCTTACCTGTACCATTTGATCCCGTAATTAACACTCTGGCATCTGTAGGCGCCACTTTTTCTATCATGTCTTTAATAGTATCTATTTCAACACTATCACCTATCATTTCATGATTTTTGCTAACCTTCTTTTTAAGAATCTTGTTCTCAACAACCAATTCTTTACGATCTAATGCATTTCTTACAGTAGTTAACAACCTATTTAAATCTGGTGGTTTAGATATATAATCAAAAGCCCCTAAACGCATAGTGTTTACCGCAGTATCTAAATCTCCATGTCCAGAAATCATAATAAAAGGAATCTCTGGTTTCAATTTTCTTGCCGCTTCCAAAACTTCGACACCATCCATTTTTGGCATTTTTATATCACACAGTACAAGATCGTAATCATTGTTCTTAATAGTCTCTAAGCCTTTTAAACCATCTTCTGCTTCTTCTACTGCATAGGCATCATTTTCCTCAGATAATATTTTAACCAACACACGCCTAATGGCTGCCTCATCCTCAATTACTAAAATTCTTGACATAATCTTTTCGTTTATTTAAAGTCCTATTCTAAATCCTGTCCTAATATAAAAGCTTGGATCGTCGTTTAATGTAAAAATATCATTTCTATCGTCATCTCTCAAAACTCCTAGTTGAAAAATCGTATGTCCAAAAAAACCATAAAAAGACATCTCCTTGGTAATATTATAGGAATAGCCTAAGGTTACTACTGCTGCAGAAGAAGAAATAGATGATGCAAAAGTAGCATCTGGTAACGCTGTATTGTTTTGAAGGTTTACAAAATAACCATCCAAAATAAACTCAGTTTGTAACATATGTTTTTCGTCAAAATGATGTTTCATACCCGTTTTTGGCACCCCAATAATGTATGACCAACTTGGATGAAATCTTTTTTCAAAGTAAACAACTGGTAAAGGAACTCTTAAGGCAACTGCAGAATTATAAGCAATACCTAATACCAAGCGAGTAGGCTTATCCAAATACGGCCTATCTCTAAAAGCACCAATAGTTGCATTAATCGAAAAATCTCCATTTTCTAAAGGATTGGTAAGTGTAGATGCCAAACGTGGTGTAAGTACACCTATTAAACGCCAATCTTTAGAATAGGTACGAACAAATCCTAAATTAATATCTACAACATGAAAATTATTTAATCCCTGCTGATTTATTGATATATCACTCCTATCCAAATCATATGCCAATCTATTATACTCACTTCCTATCACTAAAAGACTAGAATCACCTACTTTTATTGGAATATTTGCTACCAATTTAATTCTAGCCAACTTTGCACCTGAATCATTTCTAGGTAAAATCATATATTCAGCTCTAAACACATCAGGTGTTTGAGCTAGTAATATGCTAACGGGTATCCAAAACAACAATACTATTAGTCGTCCCCTAGTCCCCATTCTTTGTCTGAATTTTGAATATTACTATGCTGAAACGGGGTTTGTTGAAATATATGAACGTCTCTTTGTGGGAATGGAATAGTGATGTTTTTTTGTTTAAATTCTGCATCAATCTTATATCTAATCTCACTTTTAATTCTTGGGTCTGAAAAACTATCACTAATAAAAAAATTAGCAGAAAACAACAAAGCAGAATCTCCAAAATCATCAAAAAGAATAAACGGTTTTGGGCTTTTTAATACTCCTTTTTGATTTTGTAAAATAGTTTCAAGAATGGTAGTTACCAATTGGGTATCGCTACCATAGGCTACTCCAATCTTTACCGTTTCCCTAGTGGTTTTATGATTTTGAGTGTAATTGTATACGATGTCACTTATGAATTTATGATTTGGAATAATAATAATTTTATCATCCCTTGTAATTGCTCTCGTAGTACGTAATTTAATCTCAAATACCTTCCCTACTTTGCCATCTATTTCTACAATATCACCTACACGAAGAGATTTATCTAAAATGATAAAAATACCCCCTATTATATCTTGAAAAAGCTCTTGAAGCGCAAGTCCCAATCCTACAAAAAGGGCAGCAGATGCTGTTATTAATATAGTAATATTAATTCCAGCTGCGCTCATTGTAAATAAAATCACTACAATGTAAACGACATACTTAATAAACTTGAAAATACTGGCAAACTTTAGCTTATCATCAGTTTCCATATTACGAGTAAAAAATCTTCTTACCCATTTCATAAAAAAACTAGAAACAATAAATGCTGTCACTAAAAGTAATAGTAGACCTATAGTTATGTGAATTGATTTTTCTCCAGTACCATAATGGAATCCAAAATCTAAAAAATCCTTTACAGCTCCCCAGATGTCATCTTCTATTATTTCCTTAATCTTTTCGGTATTATCTTGAATCATCATTAATATTTGAGCCATTTAAATAACTCCCTATAACTTGGTTTTTTACCATACATTAAAATACCAACTCTATAGATTTTTGCGGCTAACCATACAATACCAATAAAGGTAGCCAATAAAATTAAGATCGATGTAACCAACTGCCATATAGGAACCCCACCATCTCCAATTCCTCCAGGTAAACGCATCATCATAACAATTGGTGAGGTTAACGGGAATAAAGAGAAACCAACTGCAATAGGGCCATGTGGGTTACTAAATACTGAAAAGAAACCAACATAAATGGCCAACATTAACGGTAAAATTATGGGAAATATAAATTGCTGTGTATCTGTTTCATTATCCACTGCAGCTCCTATAGCCGCATAAATTGAACTATAAATTAAATATCCTAGAATAAAGTAAATTAGAAAGAACACAATTAACATTACCCATGGGATTTCAAATAGTTCCTGTGCATACAATTGCATGGTCATATCTGCTGTAGGAATTCCTGGGCTAATACCTTGACCTAAGGCTGGACCAACGCCAGAACTTGACACAGTGGATGGATCAATTTCAAAAACAGTCATTGCAATAACTAGCAAAATAGTACCTGTAACAATCCAAATCGCAAATTGCGTTATCCCGGCTAAGGAGGTGCCAATAATTTTACCAAGCATTAATTGAAATGGTTTTACTGATGAAATAATGACCTCAATTATTCTACTCGTTTTCTCTTCAATTACACTGCGCATAACAAAACCACCGTAAATGATAATAAACATCATAATAAGGTAACCAAATCCACCTCCAATAATTGCTTTAATTTCATTAATACCTTTAAGGTTTTGCTCACCTTCAAACGTAGAAATATTCATCTGGTAAGACCTATCCATTTCTGTATATTCTGCTGCAGATATCCCCAAATCTCTTAATCTTTCCTCCCGTAATCGATCTTTAAAAATACGCTCTAAATGTTCTAGAATTTGAGTATTGGGAGCATCCTTGCTATAAAAGAAAGCCCGCTTAGATACTAACTCTAAATTATCCTCCTTTGGCAAATAAACCAAGCCGTAATAGCCCATTTGTTTCGTAGAATCCTTCGCCTCTTCCAAAGTTAAGCCCCTATACTTTACATAGGAAGTTGTCTCTGTAGTACTAAACTCGTTAGAAAAATAATCGCTTTCATTAAGAACTGCTATTACTCTTTTCTCGCTATCATTCAACTTAGTAAGGTAACCTATAAGAAGAACCATAGCTACCATTAGTATTGGACTTAAGAAAGTCATTATAACAAAAGATTTGTTACGCACTTTTGCCAGGTACTCTCTTTTTATAATTAATGGCAACTTATTCATTTTCAAATCCTTTATTTTGAATTGTTCTGATAAAAATATCATTAGCAGAAGGAATAGTTTCCACAAAATTATTTACGTTTGCTTTAGACCCCAAAAGGCTTAATAACTCTCCTGAATTGTCATTAGGTAGTTGAATTGAAAAGTCTAATTGTTTTTCTAAATTATTGTAGTTAGAGGATAATATTTCATACTTTTCTTTCAAATTCTCTAGTAGCAAATCTGGATTTTCCAGCGTTACCCCTACATCAAAAATGTTGTTCTTAAATGCTTTTTTGATTTCTGATAATTTGCCGTCTAAAATTTTTTCCGAACGATGTATTAATGCTATATACTCACAAAGTTCTTCTACAGATTCCATTCGGTGAGTAGAAAAGATAATTGAAGCTCCATTTTCTTTGAGCTTTAATATTTCATCCTTTATTATATTAGCGTTTATAGGATCAAAGCCGCTAAATGGTTCATCGAAAATAAGCAACTTTGGTTCATGTAGTACAGTAACTATAAACTGTATCTTTTGCGCCATACCCTTGGAAAGTTCCTGGATTTTTTTCCCCCACCAATCTCCAATATCCAAGCGGTCAAACCAATACTTTAGCCGTTCTTTTGCTTCTCTTTTAGATAGTCCTTTTAGTTGCGCTAGGTAAAGTGCCTGTTCACCGACTTTCATACTCTTATATAAACCTCTTTCCTCCGGTAAATATCCAATTTGAGCTATATGTTCTGGCTTAAGAGGTTTTCCATCAAAAAAAACAGTTCCTTGATCCGGATAGGTAATTTGATTTATTATTCTTATCAAAGTGGTTTTACCGGCTCCGTTAGGACCTAGCAAACCATATATACTATTCTTAGGAATTTCAAGAGAAACCCCCGTTAGTGCCTTGTGGTCTCCATATTGTTTGGTAACATCGTCCACTACCAAAATGTTATTCATACGTGCAATTTCATCAAAGATATTGATTTGTTTTAAAAGGATATTTGTATGCTCAAAGTATGTGTTTCTTTTAACATGATTCTACTAGAACACAAAGACATTATAAATGTTAGGTATATTTATTATAGTGCATCTTTTGATTGAAGATTTTATACGCTAATAATAGTTCAAAAGAGCTTTAAAAAACAAAACCCACCCTTAAAAGAATTAAGGATGGGAAAAAAATTGCTATGAAAAAGAAAATTAATATTGGTTTCCCAATATTAAATCAAATATACGTTTTTTATTTAAAAATCAATACTTTTCCCTTTAGGAGAACATATCTTTTACTTTTTCAAAAAAAGATTTATCTGATTCTTCTGGTTTTGGCTCAAAGTTATCATTGCCTTGCATTCGTTCAAAAAAGTCTTTCTGCTCCTTATTCAACTCTTTTGGTGTCCATACATTTACATGCACTAACAAATCTCCACTACCATAGCCATTTAAACTAGATATACCTTTACCTCGTAAACGAAGTATTTTACCAGACTGAATGCCAGATTCAAGTTTTATCCTAACCTTTCCTCCTACTGCGTCTATCTCTTTAGATGTTCCTAGAACTGCCTCTGAAATACTAATATAAAGGTCATAATGTAAATTATCTCCTTCTCTTTTAAGCGTGTCATGCTCATGTGTCTCTATAGCAACTAATAAATCTCCAGGAACTCCATTTCCAGGAGCTTCATTACCTTTTCCAGGAACTTTTAGCTGCATACCATCTTCAACTCCAGCTGGAATATTAATAGACACAGTCTCTTCAGAAGCTTTTAGACCTTGCGCATCAGCATCTGCTGGTTTCCCGTCTAACATTTGACCAGCCCCACCACAGGTACTGCAGGTAGCTGCGGTTTGCATTCGTCCAAGAATTGTGTTTTGTATTTTTGTGACCTGACCCCTACCATTACAAGTAGTACAGGTTTTATAAGTAACTCCTTCTGCTTGAACTTTACGCCTTACTTTTACTTTCTTTTCAACACCATTGGCTATTTCCTCTAGAGTCAACTTTACTCTAATACGGAGATTACTTCCTTTGACTCTTCGTTGGCCTCCACCGCCTCCAAATCCTCCAAATCCGCTAAATCCTCCGCCGCCACCGCCGCCGAAAGCACTTCCGAAAATATCTCCAAATTGACTGAAAATATCATCCATATTCATGCTGCCTCCGCCGCCGAATCCGCCACCGCCTTCAAAAGCGGCATGACCAAATTGGTCATATCTTGCTTTCTTATCGGAGTCACTAAGCACTTCGTATGCTTCTGCCGCTTTTTTAAAGCTCTCTTCCGCTTTAGAATCGCCCGGATTTTTATCTGGATGAAATTCAATTGCCTTTTTTCTGTAGGCTTTTTTTATTTCTGCAGCAGAGGCGCTCTTAGCAATGCCAAGTGTTTCGTAATAATCTTGCTTCATACCTTTATCTTAGTTTCCTACAACAACTTTTGGATGACGTATAATTTTATCTCCTAGCTTAAAACCTTTCTCTATAACATCTATAAGTTTGCCTTTCATCTTTTTGCTTGGCGCAGTAATCTGTGTTATAGCTTCATGTATTTCAGCATCAAAAACATCTCCTGCTTTAACTGTCAACTCTTCCAATCCTTTAGATTTTAAAGTTTCACGGAGTTTACCATGAATAAGGCCAACACCTTTAAAGACTTCTTTATCTTCAGATTTAGAAAGCTCTTTTAATGCCCTATCAAAATCATCTAACACGGGTAACATAGAAACAATTACTTCTTGTCCTGCTGTTTTAAAAAGGTCCATACGCTCTTTAGATGTCCTTTTTTTATAGTTTTCGAACTCAGCGAATAATCTTAAAAACTTGTCCTTTTCCTTTGCTAAATCCTCACGTAAACGCTCCTCTTCCGTTTGCTCCACTTCATTACCAACTTCTTGATTTTCGGTCGCATTTAATTCTTCCTCTTTGGAAATTGTTTCGTCCATTTCGTCCTGCTTACTTTTACTGCTCATATAAATACTTTTAAAAACTAATTTGAAGGTGGCAAAAGTACTGCCAAATCTTTAAAAATGTCAAAATGTCATTAAACTTTATTGGCTTTTATCTATTAGAAAATTAAAGCTCACTACATTCCAAATTGAATAATGGCGTATTCAAATTTATTTGAGTAAAATTTGGTATAAAAAAATCCGCAAAAAGCGGATTTTTTTATACGATAGCTAACACCAATCTTTAAACTAAGGAACATACTCCTTATACGTCTTTTCATTGGCCACTTCACATAAACCTGTTTTATCATAGATATCCGCCAAGGCGTTGCATATATTTGGATACGCAAAACTAAAGCCCTCTTTTTCTATTTTTTTACTACTAACTCTTTGACTAGCAAATAAGATATATGCCATTTCACCTAAGAGTGTTTGCATCACGAACTGAGGTATGTTTGGCAAAAACAATGGCCTATCCAAGGCTTTCGCAATCTCCTTTACTAACCTATTATTGGTTATAGGATTTGGAGATACGCCATTAAACACACCTTTTAAGTGATGTTCCGAAATAAACAAAAACATTCTTGCCAAATCTGAAATATGAATCCAAGATTGCCATTGTTCTCCAGAACCAAAAGCAGCGCCCGCATAATAATTGATAGGTTTAGCAATTTCTGGCAAAGCGCCTCCCTTATCAGACATTACCAAGCCTATTCTTACTTTACTTACTCTTAAGCCTAACGTTTTAAACTCTCCTGTTTTTTCTTCCCATGCTGACACAACTTCACCTAAAAAGCTATCATCTACTCTTGTTTCGTCCTCTTCGTAATAATTGTTTAGAGAGTTAGGGTATATGCCTATTGCGGATGCGGAAACTAGGGAAGTAATATTATGATCACCTATCTGTGTTAATGCTTGATAAAGCGTATTTAAAGTATCAATCCTACTTTCTAATACTTCTTTTTTATACGCTGTTGTCCATCTTTTAGAAATACTTGCTCCTGCCAAATTAATAATGACAGAAACTCCGTTAAAACAGTTTATGTCTATTTCTCCTGATTTGGGATTCCAATAAAAACCATTGTAGTTAGTCTCCTTAACTAACTTATTTTTTCTAGTGGTAAGAAAATTTACGGAATACCCTTTTGTTTGGCACTGAGCTACTAGCTCCTGCCCTACCAAACCTGTTGCACCTGTAACTAATATTTTCATATCTCAAAGGTATCATTTTAGAATACAGGGTAATGTAGGTTTAATTTCGATTTAACAGTGTTGTTCAAGAAGTTAAACCATATCAGAACTCAGCATCACTCTTTCTCTAGTGGACAAAATTAAGCGTTTAAGGCTTTCTAGCTCTAAGCATTTCTCTTTTACCAGGAGGGCCCGGAAGCCGCTCAACCAAAAACCCTACTTCTTGCATAGCCCTTCTTACACTGCCTTTCGCTGCATATGTAACTAAGTAACCTTCACTTTTTAAGGCGTTAAACATTTTCTTAAAAATAGCAACCGTCCAAAGCTCGGGTTGTACTCTAGCTCCAAAAGCATCAAAATAAATAAGATTAAACATTTCCTGTTCATTTATATCTTGGAAATCTTTGCTTTTTTTTATTAAAGTGAAATTAGATGCTATTTCAATTTCCTTTTCCCACACAGAAGTATGCATTAATTCAAAAATTGGTTTACAATCTAAAACGTCTAACTTGAGAGGGTAATCCAATTGTTTGGCCTCTTCCCATAATACAGGAAAGCCCTCTACACCGCAATAGTTAACACGGAGTTTTCTTTTTTGAGCCTCTAATAGCGTAATAAATGCATTAAGGCCAGTACCAAAGCCTATTTCTAAGATATGTATTGGACTATTTTGAAATAGGTCTAAACCATGCTTTATAAAAACATGATAAGCTTCTTGAACAGCACCATGAACAGAATGGTATTGTTCTTCCCAATCGGTTAGCTGAATTGTTTTAGAGCCATCTCCCGTGGTAATAATTTCTCTTTTCAAACTACTCTACTAATAAAACACCATCAGCTTCAAACCCGTACGTTCGTTTTGCGTTGGTAATTTTTGCAAGCTCTTCTTTAGAAGCTCCAGCGTCTTCAGCATAATGCTTTTGATCATCAACACTCATTGCTTCTACAAACGCCAATCCGTTAACAACAACTTCTTTTCCTTCTATATCCATCGGCATAAAAAAACCATAATCCTTAAAACGAACCATAGCTTCTTCCCCGTTTTCCAACTCTAATTTCATCCAACAGCCTTTAGATTTACAAACTTCTTTTACAGTAGCAGTAAATTTAGTTTTCAATGTATCTGTCTCATTCATACTTGCATACTCAGCAAGCATTTTCTTAGAGTCAAAAGCCTTAGTAGCTTCAATTTTTTCTCCAAAAGATTGAAATTTAACCTCTTCAACCTTAGTTTGCTCTGTTGAATTTTGACCTTTACACGATAAAACCATCGCAAAAATCACAAGTAAAATGTTAAAACCTTTCATATATAGTAAAAATTAGGATTCATTTACAAAGCTGGACATTTTTCGATTAAAAAAGAAGCCACACTTGGGATATTTGATTAATTTTAATTTTCAAAATTAAGGAATTAATGAGTATTCAATCAAAAAGTATTAGCGTAGAGAAGGCATCTCAATCCAAGATTGACCAAATTGATTTTGACAATTTAGCATTTGGTTCCGTATTTACGGACCACATGTTGGTTTGCGATTTTAAAAATGGTGCATGGGAACTTCCTAAAATAGTTCCTTACCAACCTATAAGTTTGGATCCGTCCTCAAAAATATTCCATTACGGACAATCTATATTTGAGGGAATGAAAGCCTACAAGGATAAAAATGAAGATATATTTCTTTTTAGACCTTTAGACAATCACAAACGTTTCAACATTTCTGCAAAACGTTTATGTATTCCAGAAATTCCTGAGGATTATTTCATGGAGGGATTAAAAACACTTCTTAAATTAGATGGTGAATTTATTCCTAAAAACGAAGGCTCTTCCTTATATATACGCCCATTTATGTTTGCTACCGGAAAAGGCTTTCATGCCTCCCCTGCAGACGAATATAAATTCATTATTGCCTGTGCTCCTTCTGGGGCTTATTTTGCTGGTAAGGTAAAAGTTCTAATTGAACAAACGTATTCTCGTTCAGCAAACGGTGGTGTTGGTTTTGCAAAGGCAGGTGGTAACTATGCTGGACAGTTTTATCCAACCCAATTAGCAGTTGCCAAAGGATACAACCAAGTCATCTGGACAGACGATACGGAACATGAATATATAGAAGAAGCTGGTGCGATGAATATTTTCATTCGTATTAACGACACTTTAATCACTGGCCCAACAAGTGATAGAATATTAGACGGTATTACACGTAAAAGTATTCTTGAGATTGCCAAAGACCATGGAATTAATGTAGAAGTAAGAAAAATAACTGTAACCGAAGTGGTGCAGGCAGCTAAAGAAGGAACATTAAAAGAAATGTTCGGAGCTGGCACAGCAGCGGTAATTTCTCCAATTTCAGCTTTTGGTTTTAAGGATACGGATTATGAATTACCCGAGTTGAATGCTCCCTTTGCTGACAAGATTAAAAAAGCGATAACAGATATTCAGTACAACAAGTCTGATGATACATACGGGTGGCGATATAAAGTAACTAAATAAAGTATTGAATTTACGATGGTATAAATCCATAAAAAAAAGGGCTCTCGCCCTTTTTTTTATGGATTTAAAATCTCTTTGATATTTGGCTTAAAATAATTTGGTCCTTTTAATACTTTACCGTCCTCCCTGTAAATAGGTTTACCATCTTCACCTAACTTACTCATATTACTTCTTTGAATTTCATTAAACACCTCTTCTATTTTATACTGCATACCATGTTCTAAAATTGTACCGCATAGAATATAAAGCATATCCCCTAAGGCGTCCGCAACTTCAACCATATCATTATTAGTTGCTGCCTCTAAATATTCATTATTTTCTTCATCCATAAGGTTAAAGCGAAGGGTATTTTTAGCTTCCCCCAAATCAGCTTTCATTTCTTCAGAAACACCCAAGCCAAAAGACTCATGGAAAAGTTTGACGCAATTGATTTTGTTTTTCATATTAACTGTTCTTGTTTTCTATTAAATTTGTGTAAAAATATAAAATATGTTCAGCAGCGGACAATTGATTTTTGGAGGACTTTTTGCAGTTGTATTTCTTACAATAATTGTATTTTCATATCGAAAGGACTTAAAATTGCACCAAAAAAATTACAAGGGAGTTAAATGGGTGGGATTTTTCTTCATAATCTTCTTACTTTCTCTCTTCATTATTAAATACTTCCTTAAAAATTAACCTTAAAACTGGTTATACCACAAAAATTACAGCATTGACAACAAAAAATCAATTTTGCTCGTATAATATACCAAATAACGTAATTTTGCGTTATTCATCTATAAAAGGGGCGAATATTATGATGACTTTTCTTACTATATTTTTTGTTTTAATTGGAATTAATGCAGTGATACTATTCTTTAGCTTACAAAAAGCGAATAATAAAACTAGAAATTCTTCCCCCAGCGTTTCTAAATTATCTAATGCAGTAATCTATCCAATAGAATTATTAACTCAAGAGTTTAAAAAAGCAGTATAGTTTTTTACCTTTATCAGGTATGAAACAATTTTTAATTGTCTTTTTAGGAGGTGGGTTAGGAAGTGTAATGCGTTATTGGGTTTCTAAAACCCTAAACCCTTATTTCTCCAATTTCTTTTTAGGTACTTTTTCCGTAAATATTCTAGGTTGTTTACT
>CALHVP010000111.1 GCA_938038975.1 uncultured Maribacter sp.
ATATTTTGAAGGAACTCGAGAAATATCTATCTCCTTACCCTTTCTGTATATAAGATTTTTTAATTCTAAGGACACTATATCTTTCACAGAAGCAGGAGCTAAATCTGGTTTAAAATTTAGATTCAATAATTCTACATATCGTTTTAAACCCTCCTTATAATTCCCGTTTTGAATATGAACATTAGCTAAATCTCTAAAGGGCTGTATGCTATTACTGTCTAAGCTAACTATTTGCTCATAAATAGCTAATGCTTGTTTATAGCGTTCTGCTTTTTGATGATAAAAAGCTATGGTTCGTAGTGCAGCAATAGAATTAGTTGAAACTTCTAAAGCAGAATTTAGAATATTTTCTGCCACAGCTGTATCAGAAGCTTCAAACAAATTATGTACATCTATAAAGTAATAAGGGTCGTTAAAGTAATCACCTCTTTCTTTAATGTATGTGGCGTATGAATCTGTTAGAGTAGGTTGTGACCTAATATTTTTTAAATACGCCTTATTTGTAGCAAAGGACGCAACTTTTAAATCGCCAGTAAAAGTATTATTACGTAGTAGCGCACTATTGTTAGCTTTCGTATCATTTTTCTCACTGAGCTTTACATCACCATAACGCGTTTGTACCAATATAACTCCGTTTGAACCCTCACCGCCATAAAAATTGGTAGCCGCTAATCCTTTAAGAACCTTTACAGAAACGATATCATTTGGATTTACCATATTTAAAATATCCGCATTTACATTACGCTGGCCTGTAAATTCTGCTTTAGGCATAGGAGCACCATCTATAATAATAAGTGGGAAATTAGAATACTCTATACTAGAAAAACCTCTAATAATAGACCTGCCAAAACCATCCTTATTCGTTTGAACACCAGAAACCTTGCCGGCTAAAGATTCATTTAACGAACCACTACTTACCGTTAAATCCTTCTTATCTATGGTTTGAATACCCCCGTAGCCTAGTACTTTTTCCTTTGGCAGCCATTTTATTTTTTCTTTTTGCACTAGAATAACTTCATCTAAATTTTCTGTGGCATCCTCTAAGGTTACTTCTATAAATCTAGACTTTGTACGAATAGGCAAGGTAACGGCTCGTTTGCCTAAGAACTGAAATAATATACTATCTCCTTCAACAACTTTTATAGCAAAACTACCATCTGCAATGGTCAAAGTACCTTCGTTAGTACCCTTTATGATAATGGCTACATCTTCTAAAGGTCCGTTTAAATCACTAACCAAGCCATTAACCACTATCTGCTCTAAGTTACTTCTTAGCTTACGCCTATTACTGGCACTATTTTTACTTTCAGGTAGCAAGCCATTATATTCACCAATAGAATATAAAGAGAGTTTTTCTAAAATAGGGTTGCAGTTACCTGTGGCACAAATCACATCCATTTTAGATTTGCCATAGTGCAATTTCAATTCTTTTAATCTTGGATAACCATCTGTAAATAAAAGTGATGGCAAGTCGCTATATTCTTTGAGTAGGAAATCCATATCAGATATACCATCATACCCTATTCTGGACAAATAAGTACTAAGATTAGATAGACTATCATCTGCCAAAGTAAACTCTTTAGCACTGTTGATACCATTAGAGAATTCAACTAGAATAATACTTTTTACATTGTTTGTTTTAACGTACTCCTGTAAGAATAAAATCTCCTTTTCTAAATCTCGCTGTTCCATAGAAAGCGATACATCCCAGTAAACTTTTACTTTAGTACTACTGGTTTGCCCATGCAAGCGTATAGTTGTTAAAACGAGTAAAAGAAGAAATAAGAAACGTGTCATCATAGATTTCAATTAATTCCCTTGATGAGTTGCAACTCTTGGCACCAACAACAATTCTGTTTGACGGCCATTTACATATCTAAAGCCATCTTCGCCATAAAAGCCTGCTTCTTCTAACATAATACGTATATCCTTATTCCACTCAGGTAAGGTGACCGTAGTATTTAATTCTATAGCATAAACCGTATTGTAATTTAGAGGCCAATTATCTGCATCGTCTTTACGGAGTCCGCCTTGGGCGTCCCACATACCAATTGTAGTCCCAGCAGAATGTCCGTAAGAGCCAAGAGGGTGTGTGTAAATTGAAGGTCTTAATCCTACTGCTTTAGCCTCTCCTAAAGCAGTTAGTAGTATTTCATTTCCTACCCTACCCTTTTTCATATTGTTAGTTAAGAAATCTTGTACTCGATTGCCATCTTTAAGTGCATTTACTAAGTAGCCTGGCGCTTCTTTTTCCTCTGGTTTTAGCACATATGCTAATTCTTGACAATCTGTATTTAATCTTAAATACGTTATACCAAAATCACAATGTAAAAGATCACCAGGCATAATAATCATCTCATCTGGCTTATCTGCGAACGAGTAGAAATTAGCATCATTTTTATTACTTGTGCGTTGCACATCTACTGTTGGGTGAAACCATGTTTCCAAGCCCATGTCTGTAACTTTCTGACGCATCCACCAAACTACATCTGTAGTCTTAGTTACTCCTGGGGTAATCACTTTCTCTGAAAATGCCTCGGCAATAATGTCATGGGTAACAGCTACCAATTGATTAAAAATAATCATCTCACGATTGGTCCGTGTTTCTATCCATCTAACAGCTAACTGTTCTGCCGATACTACTTTAGAATGCATGCTTTTAGGAAGATTCTCCATAAATGCATCATAATCTGTCTTATCTAATCCGTCAGCAATGTTATGATCCTTAGAAAAGTTAAGTCCAATTGAATTTGGATTCCGTTCTTTAATAAGTTGTATTAAACGCTTCCATTGATTAGGCTCTTCCTCCTTGTTCCAAGCAGATTTAATGTTCTTACCTACATTGTAACGTGCAACTGCTAATTTCTCAATTGTATTTTTTGACTGGTTCCGATAGAACACTAAAATGGTACGTCTTCTTGCATTTAACCAAGTAGAAGGCAGCATGGTCCTAAGCACAGGGTCTTCATTATACTCTCTAGAAATAACAACCCACATATCTATACCAGAAGCATCCATAAGTTCTGGCAACAAGTTATTGAAACGGTCGTCCAAAATCTCATCTACGACTTTAGCTCTATCGGCTTCTGGAAGAATTTGTTGTGCATTGAGCTGGATAGTTAAAAATATAAGGGATAATCGCAAAAGGTTTTTCATGCTTGGATTTGTTTAAGTCATGAAAATACAAAATTTAAAAACCTTTACATAGTCCACTTTACATTCTGGAAACGAATTTTATTGGTTTCTAAAATAGGTTCTTGCACCTAGATTGTTAGAAACCTTTACACTCTCAATATCTGCTGGATTAAGCACACTTAAAATAGACTTGTCATATCGTACGCCATCAACAATGACCATTGTGTCGTCGCCTCCTCTAATGCGCATGGTTAGCGAGGTATTCATCTCATCTACACCAGTAATAACGATACCTGGTACTTGGGCCCTAACATCATTATACACATCTTGCTGTCTTGACCATACAGTATGCGTGGGCATTACCGTAAAAACTTTAAACGCATTTTCAGTAGTATTCTTTATTGGTTGTATTTCAAAATTCATAGGAACTACATCTGCTGTATTCTTTTCAACAGTTTGAGAAAAACCCATTAATGATATTGCAAAAACGAGGGTAGTTAAAATAGCTTTCATCTTATAGTATTTTTAGATTGAATATAAAGCTCGTATTTATAAGCGTCTTTTTGAACAATTAATTAGGGAACGCTACTTTTCAATGAGGGAACGCTACCTCAAATTATTGATATGGTTTTAAAACGGTCTATTTTACCATTTTTAGTATCCAAAAATTTAGGAACTAAAAAGATATTTTTAGGAATTTGGTATTTAGAAAGAGTGGTTAGCGAAGCTATTTGTTCTTGAAGATTTGTTAGTGCTAGTTCTCCTTCAATCAAAAGGACCAATTTTTGACCCAACATTTTATCTGGTACTCCAGCAACAAAAAAACGTTGAGAAATTAGATGCGACAGTAGCGCTTCAATTTGTTCAGGAATTAGTTTTATACCTCCAGAATTAATAACAGTATCAAATCTACCCAACCATTTGAATTGGGTATTTGAGACTAAATCAACAATGTCGTTAGTCAGAACTAAACTATCCGATACTTTAGGAGCGTCTATGATTAAACATTCCCTACTGTCTATTGAAAGTATGACGTTTGGAACAGCTTTGAAAAGATTTTCCTGTTCCTTTTCTGCATGCTCAAAATGATTTACCTGCTTCACTGCGATATGAGTAATGGTCTCAGTCATCCCATAGGTCTCAAAAATTTTAGTCCTTATTTGAGATACTTGACTCTTTAAATCTTCTGAAATGGGAGCTCCACCTACAATAAGGGAATGAATACCTCCAATATACTTAATAGAATTTCTTAACTGCAAAGGCACCATAGCAGCAAAATCATAGCTCACTTGTATACCTTCTAAAGGGTTTGATGTTGGATTTACGCAAGTTAATCTTAGGCCTAAAACCATAGCTCTAACTAACATCATCTTACCCGCTATAAAATCCGCTGGTAAACACAGTAGCGCTGTACTCCCGGATTCTAATCCAAAAAAGCTACCTGTGGCCAGAGCAGAATTAATCATGTGTTCCTTCTTGATTAGTATAGCTTTAGGCGCACCTGTGGAACCAGATGTGTTAACTATTAAGGTCGTTGAGGCAGATAACCAATCTAAAATAAAATCACCAATGGGTACTTCATATGGCTCCCCTTCTTTTACAAGGCTATATGCATACTCCTTAAGTTCTTTGATTGAGTAGGAGTTTCCGTTAAATTGAAAATTAGAATGTAAGACGAATGTTTCCACTTATTCTAATTGTTTGGATGTAAATTCTTCTTCTGAAAGTACTTTTCCAGTAAGCTTTTCCTTCCAGTTATTCCAATTGTACATTTGAGAAAATATAAAGAGAAGAATAGGGAAAACCACAAAAACAGGAATTAGAACATCCCATCCTAAAACCGGGTCAGAAACATCTCTATATACAGAATGTGTTTGGAAGGCAGTCCAATCTGCAGTAACCAGTAACGCAGCGGTTAGATTGTTGGCAGCATGAAACCCTAAGGCCAATTCCAGACCCTCATCCATAAGGGTTATGATACCCAGAAAAAAACCTGTACCAATGTAAAATATTAAAATACCGTATCCTAGCTTTTGAATTTCAGGATTAAAAATGTGCATCAATCCAAAAAGCAAAGAGGTGAAAACCAAAGGAAACCATCTATTTTTAACAGCAACACCTAATCCCTGCATCATATAACCTCGAATGAAGTACTCTTCCATACTGGTTTGTATTGGAATCATAATAATAGCAATTACAGCCAATATAAGAAACGGCTCTAAGTTGAAATTAAATTCGTAATCCTCGGGCGACATATACATATCTAAAAAGATAAATAGCACCGAAATAAATGCCCAAAGCCCAAAAGCAACTAATACCCTTGCCCAATCTACTTTTTTTCTAGAAGTAGTTAGTGCTGTCAGCGTTTGCTTATGAATTAATTTCACCATTAAAAAAAGGAACAAAAGCCCAATAGCAAAGGTCAATAGCATATAAAATAAAAAGCTATTTGAACCTAATGCGTTAGACAATATACCGATATCTTGACCAGCCTTTGCTAAAATTGCTATAGAACCAGTTTTTATAACCAATGCTGCTATTAAAGGAACACCACCAAGCACTTGCCAACCAAAAAACACTAGTATTATCCCAATTACATATCGCCAACTTTCGCTTAATCCTTTGTATGCCTGTTCTATATACATAAATCTGAAATTAAATGTTCTTGCCAGTTTTTAGATGTATCATAATAGATTCCTCCATTAGCTACAACCAAAGGACTAGTAAAATTATTAGTAAACAACGAACCTGTTCCCAAACCTTGTGGTAAAGGATTGTCTAATACAGCAGTCCATTGTGCTATGGCGTTAAGTCCTATATTACTTTCTAAGGCACTTGTAACCCACCACCCTATATTATTCTTATCTGCTGCAGCTATCCATTCCTGACTACCTTGAAAACCTCCAACCAAACTAGGCTTTAATATAATATATTGAGGTTGTATGGTTTTTAATAACAGTTCCTTTTGTGCTAATTCCGTTATTCCTATAAGCTCCTCGTCTAAGGCAATGGGTAACGGAGTTTGTTGACACAAATTTTTCATTTCTTCCCATTGACCCTGCTTAATGGGCTGCTCAATAGAATGCAAATCTAATTGAGACAACATAGTTAGCTTCTTTAGCGCATCATTTGGAGAAAATGCACCGTTAGCATCTACACGTAATTCAATCTGATCGCTGTCAAAATTTTTCCTTATTGATTCTAAAAGTCTTATTTCTGACTTAAAATCTATAGCTCCAATCTTCATTTTAATACAACGGAAGCCCTGTTCTAATTTCTGTTGAAGCTGCTCTTTCATAAACGCAGTATCACCCATCCAAATAAGTCCGTTGATTTCAACAGGGTTTTCAGATGTAGTAAAACCAGAAGGAAAAAGCTCAAACGAATCTGTAGACGCTAATGAAAGTAAAGCCTGCTCTAAGCCAAACTGGATACTAGGAAATTTTTGCAAAGATTTAAGCAGACTATCTTTTTCTAAATTTATGTTCGAAACCAGCCACTCAAGCTGCTCCTCATAATTTGGAACATCATCATAACTTAAGCCCCTAAACATGCCACATTCACCTATTCCATAGCGACCATTTTCCTCCAAAACTAGAAACCAAGTTTCCTTAGTTTTTAAAATTCCGCGCGATGTCCCGCTTGGATTCTTAAAATTTAAAATATACTTTTTATACTTCGCTTTCATACAACGTATAAATTTAGGTATATTTTGAGTTTTAAAGAGATATAGAACCATAGTTATGAAGGAAAAAATTGTTTGGATTACTGGAGCATCATCTGGAATTGGAGAAGCACTAGCT
Organism: uncultured Maribacter sp.; assembly: GCA_938038975.1. GTDB lineage: Bacteria > Bacteroidota > Bacteroidia > Flavobacteriales > Flavobacteriaceae > Maribacter. The sequence goes on from CALHVP010000111.1 coordinate 6,939, forward strand.
TATGAACTAAATAAAAATGGAACAAAACTCATTCTTTCTGCGAGAAGGGAATATGAACTGAATCGTGTAAAATCAAATTGTGCTTTTCCGGAAAAAGTAGGTATACTACCACTAGACCTTTCAATGTTTGATTCACTTCCTCAAAAGACCAAAGAAGCAATTGAAATTCATGGTGCAATTGATGTTTTAATCAATAACGGTGGTATTAGCCAGCGTTCCCTAATTACAGATACTACTTTTGAAGTTTTCAAGAAAATGATAGACATTAACTATCTGGGAACGATTCAATTGACCAACTCACTACTTCCTCATTTTATAGCGCGAAATAAAGGTCATTTTGTTACTGTTACCAGCTTAATGGGTAAATTTGGCTCACCTTATCGCTCTGGCTACTGCGGAGCTAAACATGCGCTCCATGGCTTTTTTGATGTACTACGAATGGAGCACCAAAAAGATAATATTGATGTGACACTTATTTGCCCAGGGTTTGTGCAAACTAATGTTGCAAAAAATGCATTAGTGGGTGATGGAACAGCGCAAGAAAAACAAGATACAGCTACCGCAAATGGATTGCCTGTAGCTACCTGTGCAAAGAAAATTATTAGAGCTATTGAGCTTAAAAAATACGAAGCTTATATTGGAGGAAAAGAAATATTCGCAGTGTATCTGAAGCGTTTCTTCCCTAAATTATTACACAAACTAGTTCTTAAAAGTGCGGTAAGATAATTGCGCTATTTAAAATTAAACCAAAAGCGAACACCATCAGACGTTCTATCTGTATTTAGATTTGTTTGTAACTGATTCGCTAGACGATTCATTAAGCGTATACCCATAGAGGAATTTGCCCGTTCTTCCGTGTCTTCCGGTAAACCAACTCCGTTATCTGTATATTCGAAGAAACCTTCCTTTCCACCAATTTTTCTTAGATGAATATAAATTTTGCCATTCTCCTCATCATTGGGAAAGGCATATTTGAATGAATTGGAAACTAATTCATTAAGTATAAGACCAAAAGGTATAGCCCTATCTATATCCAACTCAACACCCTCTGCATCAATAGTAATATTAATATTATGACCTCCTTTTTTGTATACCGATTGTACACTATTAATAAGACTTTCTATATACCCTTGCATTTCAATCACCGATAAATCATCGTTTTGATATAACTTCTGATGGATTAATGCCATTGCTTTAACTCTACTTTTTCCTTCTTCTAAGGCAGCAATTGCAGCTTTACTTCGCGTATTTTTAGTTTGTAAACTAAGAAGGCTAGAAACCATCTGGAGGTTATTCTTTACTCTGTGATGTATTTCTTTAAGTAAAGAATCTTTTTCTATCAAAGAATTTTCAATGATATGCTTTTGTTCGGCTATTAGGCGTTGGTTTTTTATACTTTTAAGATAGGCATAAACTAAACCAGCAAAACCAAGTAATGTAAACACTAGGGAGATAAAAACAAGGCTTATATTTTTATCTTTTTCAATAATATCTATTCTAGATTTTTCCAATTCTAACTTCTGCTCGTCGATCAAGTTTTTAGAATTTTCTGCTTCTTGACTGATAATTGCCGTAAGCTGTTGTTTTTTAATCTTTGCGTCTTTATCGTCTATAGAGTCTCGTATTCTTATGTTACGTTTTAAATATGTCGTAGAGGTCTTATAATCTCCTGTCCTATCGTAAAGAGCGGCGTATAGCCTGTTTTTCTTTAGGATGTTTGCTGTTTTAATAGGATTATCTATTTCCGTTAAATAATCGGTGGCTTTTTCATAATCCTTTAATTGAAGGTAACAATCTGCCAGTTCTAAAGAGTTCTCAATAAAATCTGAAGAAAATTTACCCTTGCTGTATTCATCTATAATCGCAACACTTTCTTCTAAAAATGGTATCGCAATTTCATACTCCTTTTGCAACACATGGCATTTACCAATATTTCCAAGAATTTTACCTTTTAATAAATTCGCAGAAACAAGTTCTTCATCTGTTCTAACGCTTAAAATATCATTAAAATAAACATCTAGAAACGCATTTGCCTTTTTAAAAACAGTCAAGGCAGTAGGAACAGATTTATCTAATCTTAAATAGTTACCTACATTGTTATTATAAATTGCTTTTGCAAAAAAATCACCCTCGTCGATAGTGTTTTTTTCTTGAATGATATAATCATTCCTAGCCTTTACATACTGTCCAAGGTTAGCGTATATATCGTAAAAGGTAATATTTTCTGTAAGCCCAAGTTCTCTCTTTTTCCTTCGGATTTCAAATTGCCTGTCAAATAATTCTAGCTTAGAATAATTGGTATCCATTAACTCTAAAATACGAGTTTTGGTTTCCAAATTATAAAGCTTAAAATCATTGTAGAGCCCTTTTGAAATAGCTAAACTCCTTTCATAATCCCCCAAATCATGATAAATCTGAGATTGAATAAGTTGATAATTCACTACCCCTATAGAATCGTTCGTTTTTTCAGCTGTATTTAAATATACGTTTACAGAATCTAACCAATCGTAAGCGGAATTTTTATTATATCTGTTCTGTACCTTGAAGAAGAAAACAGAACGCTCCATTGCGCCTGGCCTTTCCTGAAACTCTGTAAAATAATCTTTGTCTTGTGATACCGATTCTTGCGCACTAATTGTGCAAACAAACATGAAGAAAAATGCAGTTCTAATAGCCCCCAAATAAAAGTGTCTTTTCATAGTATATACTACACCGTATCAAACATAATTATAATACTTGATTTTACTATTTATTTGTTGCGAACAAAATAACAGATTCCGAACAAAAAAAATGATTTAAGATTTAGAAAACAACTCTGGAATCCTTTCCCTAATTACAAGACAGTACTTTTTTAACTTTAAAATACTGACAAACAGGCACTTAAAAAACTAAATGCATTAGTAATTCATTGTAATTATATCACTTTTCTTTGCTATAAAAAACAGTAATTAACCTAATGAACATACAGATTTTGTTGTGTAAGTAATAAATTGTGTGGTTAGTTGGAAAAACTAAATACCCATTACAATCTCCTACATTGATGATAACTCATTTAGAGAAATTCTAATTCACAACTGTGTGACCTACACGTTCAAAAGAAAAGACCTATGAATTCATAGCTGAGATAATAAACTCTTTAAAGTCTTTAGAAATAGGTATGAGGGTATTATTTATCATAATATCCTTTGAGTTTATAGCATCTATATGATCCACATTTACTATGTAAGATTTATGTGCACGATAGAACTTATTCTGTGGAAGTTTTTCTAAATAATCCTTTAAAGGAGACCGAACTAAAAATTTCTTATCTACCGTATTTACCTCAAGATATACGTTATCTGCTTTGATAAATTGGATATCTCCGAACTGTATACGATAGTACAAATGTTGTTTCTTAACAAAAATGGAATCTTTTAATATTGAATTTGACATTGCAACATTATCTTCCACTTCGCCATCATTAGGGTTTGTCTTGTTTGCCGGCTGCTTACCATAAATAAAATTAGACAAGGCTATTTCTATTGAGGTATATAAATCTTGTTGCTCAAAAGGCTTTACCAAATAACCATTTGGCTTAACAGTTTTTGCATTTTCTACCGTAGCTCTATCAGAGTTAGATGTAACGAAAATGAAAGGAATATCATAATTCTCTCTAATATGCTTTCCTAAATCTATTCCTGTTTTATCTGAAGCTAGGATGATGTCTATAAGAACTAAATCTACTTGTTTGGTTTTTAATACCTCAATAGCTTGCTCATATACGATTACATTATCAACTATTTCATAGCCAATTTCCTCCAACATAGATTGCATATCATCAGCAATGATAACATTATCTTCTACAATAAGTATTTTAATAGCCTGCTCCAAAGTTCATAGTGGTTTAGATGGTTAACACTCAAAATTACAAAAAATAAAGATAACTTATATAAAATAGAACGGCCATTAAAAAGGTGCTTAGGGCCAATTTCTTAAGCTCTGGGTCCAACAATTTTGGACTTGTGTTTTTTCTTACAAAACTTAGATGTAAAAAAATAGGAATAAAAGCAACCAAACAAATTAGCTGCGAGAAATGCCTATAATTTAAAAACGTAAAAATTGAAATAGCTAGAAAAGATACTACTAGCAAAATGGTATGATACTGTTTCCCATTTTCAAAACCCATTTTAACCACAACTGTGTTTTTTCCAGATTCTTTGTCGGATACAACATCTCGTAAATTATTAAGATTTAGTACTCCAACACTTAATAAACCTATACTTATAGCGGGGAAAACAGCAGTTAATGGCACTGTTTTAATAAATAAAAACAAACTACCTAAGACCCCTACTAAACCAAAGAAGATAAAGACAAACACATCCCCCAACCCCCTATAACCATAAGCTTTGTTTCCTATTGTATAATTAATAGCTGCCCAAATACTTAAACCGCCAAGAACTAAAAATAAAAGGGATAAAAATAGATTATCTACTCCGAAGGCGAAGTACAACAAAGCAATCACCAATAAAACATCTATAAGAATAGATACTAGGATACCTCTCTTCAGTGTTTTTCTAGAGAATAACCCACTTTGTAAAGCTCTTTTAGGGCCTATCCTGTTTTCATTATCAGTACCCTTAACTCCATCACCGTAATCATTAGCAAAATTAGATGTTACCTGAAAACCAACTGTAGTAAAAATAGCAAGAGTAAAAACAAGATAATCTATGGTGGTATATAAACTGGCAATTCCAGTACCTACCAATATTCCAGAAATCGATAATGGCAGCGTTCTTAGTCTAGCCGCATTAACCCAAGATTTCAAATTAGACACTAGTATGGATCTTCAATCTGAATACGCTTACCTTCTTTATACGAAGCTACAAAAGCGTCATCAAAACCTAATGAGACCAACTGCTTTCTAAAAGATTGTGCTTCAGAAAGGGTCTCAAAGTTCCCTAGTGAATAAGAGTAGAATGGATTTGTTTTAACAAACAAGGTGTTTGTTAAAGCCTCTGAAGCTAAGGTTACATTATTATCCACAAAAGATTTTACCTGTACTGAATATATTTTCTCTTTTTCTAAAAACTCTTTGGCGAGATAGAATTCCTTAACCAAACTTAGCTCATCGTTTTGAGCTTTCAAACTATTTATCCTAGTCTTGATAGCGTCTAAACTATCAATGGAAACCAATAGATTGTTGTTTTGTCTTTCATAGTTATTAGACATGCTCCAACCTGCTGCTAGGGAACCAAAGGCTAAGCCTCCAATTAGAAAAAAAGTGGTAATACCCGCGAAAATATTACGTTGTATTTTGCTTTTTTTAAGCTCTTTATTCTTGAACTTAATTTGGTCCAAAAGACGTTCGTTAATAATCTGGGCTTTGTCCACATCTTTATGAAGCTCCAATAAATCACTCTCTTCAATAAACGGCATTTGATACTATTTTTTAGTGCTTAACTCTCTAAATGTAATCAAAAAACACATCTAAAAAACAAAGCTTATATAATTTTCAACAAAAATAATGGATATAGCTGATTATACCTACAAAAAATGTTGAGATTTAGCAGTCATAAAACTGAAATACAACTTGTTAAGCATAAAAAAGTGAAACATATTATTCAGCAATCAAACGAACCCCACCTTCTTCAAGTTGGATTTTTTTAGCTTTATATAGCGTTCCTATACCTTTTTTAAAGGTTTTCTTACTCATCTGCATGATATCCCTAATTTCTTCTGGATTAGACTTGTCATGAAGCCTTAAAAAACCACCCTTTGCTTTAATGATTTCGTAAATTTTATTTGCAGCTGGTTCCAATACTCTACTGCCTAGTGGCTGCAATGAAATATCAATTTTATTATCCTTTCTTATGGTCTTAATGCAACCAGGAATTACATCACCTATATTAATGGTTTTAAATACTTCATTAAAATAAACGAGCCCTTTGTGTTTTTCATTTACAATTACTTCCCAACCTAAATCGGTTTGGCGTGTGACTACTAAATCTACTTGATCCCATTCTCGTAAATCTAAGGTATCGTTACTAAGAAATTTATCAAGTTTATTAGATGCTACTAACCGTCCAGATCTATGATCTAAGTAACAATGAACTACATACCATTGTCCTTCTTTCATTTTATCCCGTTGCTCTCTAAATGGCACTAGTAGATGTTTTTCTAGCCCCCATTGCATAAAAGCACCAAATTCGTTTATCTCTGCCACTTGCAACAGTCTAAACTCCCCAAGCATTATATAAGGTTCTAAGGTGGTTGCTACCGGTCTTTCGTCATAATCTAAATAACAAAAAACTTCAATAGTTTGGCCTATTTCATAATTCTCAGGAACATATTTATTAGGCAATAACACATCATTATCCTCGTCATCACCTAAAAAAAGGCCCACACTAGTATCCCGAAGGATTTCCAATTTATTTTTTCTCCCTAATTCAATCATAGTGCAAAATTACATTATATATTCGGCAAGAGCACTTTCTTGACATTCTAGTTCCCTATTAAACAAAAAAAAATCGTTTCAATGAAACGATTTTTCCCTTAAACTAATATCTATTACTAGTATATTGAAGCTTTTTTAAAGTGCTTACAAAGCATATAGTAAACTACAGCTCTGTGCTTGTTCCTGTTAGCAGAACCATATTTTTCCATTACTGTCTTAATAGCTTCCATTAAAGAAGGGCTATCTGCCATACCTAATTTTTTAATCAAGTAATTATTCTTTACAGTTTCAAGTTCTTTATCATCTCCACCGGATACTTTAGAAGCATCTAGATTATAAATTGATGGGCCTAAACCTACAGTTACCTTAGTAAGTAAATCCATATCAGCACTTTCTCCAAACTTATCTTTGATGTCGGCTGCGTATTTTGCAATTAAATCATCTCTTTTACTCATAATTGTTTAGTGTTTTAATAATAGTTAAGTGTTTAATTATAGTTACTAGTCCCCTAAGATATAAAATGAAAGTAATCCATCAAAATTTTATCATTCAATAATCTAGGTGTCTCTACCTCTATTAGTTTTGCGCCATTAGAAGAATCAAAAAAACTAGATAAGGCGCTCTTTAAGGTAGCGCCGTCATTAACTTTAAAATAGTCTAAACCATACATATCACATAGAGACGATGCATTTAGCTTATGAGTAGTTTCAAAAAATCGTTGAAAATTATCAGAATCATCTCTTCCAGGTAATATTCTAAAAATACCACCACCACTATTATTTATGACGATAATTCTAAAATCATCTCTTATATAATCATTCCACAACGCATTACTATCGTAGAAAAAACTTAAATCTCCAGTTACCAATAACGTTGGCATTTTCTCATATTGTGACGCTCCTATAGCAGTCGAAGTACTCCCGTCAATACCACTTGTTCCTCTATTACAGAATACGTTAATTGATGGCTTTATTTCAAATAATTGAGCATATCTTATGGTAGAACTATTTGCTAAGTGTAATTGATATTTAGGCGGAATACTATCTAATATGGTCTTGAAAGCAGAAAAGTCTGTAAATGGAATTTGCTCCAAGTATTCCTTTTGTTTAATTAAATACCTTGACCTAATCTTATCCCAATGGTTAAAATAACTGCTTTTTATAGATCCAGTGTTATTATAAAACGCATTCAAAACGGTACTAATAGTTGTTTTTAAATGGGCATCTAGACAATAGAACGTATCATTTGCTTTTGTTTCTCCAATATGCCAATGATGTTCTGGAGTATATTGTCTTAAAAAAGCCTTTATTTTTTTAGATACTATAAGCCCTCCAAATGTTAAAAGAATATCCGGCTGTAAGGCTTTAAATTGATCCTCCTTGTTCGTGGATAATTCTATTGGAGCAATCAACGTATCAATACTGTTAAAGAACCTAGGATGATGTAAGTTAGAAGTTGTCTCTGTTAGAACTAATACAGATGGGTCACTCCCTAAACTATCTAAAAGGGATTGTTCTACCATATTAGGTGGGTTCACGCCCACTAGCACTATTTTTTGCTTAGCAGTATTCCAAATTTCAGTATAAGACTCTAAAGCTATACTAGTCTCATTTTCTTTAGAGACTATAGTTTGTTCGGATACTATACAAGGAGCATCATTAAATTCATACAAAGGCTCTTCAAAAGGCACATTAATATGAACAGGTAATAGCTTTCTTCTAGCTGTATGAATTGCCGTATTAATTTCTATATTATTAAAGGCTTGCACCTCTTTTTGTTCTTTTTTTAAATCTTTATTTACAATCCATTCTGGCTTGTAACGCATTATTCTTTCTGTTGCGTGTGAAACGTCTTGTTTTAGATTTGCATTATATCCAATATGACGATTAAAAACATTGTCTTGACGAATCGTCTGGCCATCACCAACATCAATCTTATAAGAAGGTCTATCCGCAGAAATTACAACTAATGGAATTTCACTATAATACCCCTCTGCAACCGCAGGGTAATAATTTAACAACGCACTACCAGAGGTACAAACTACCGCAACAGGTTTACCAATATTCTGAGCCATACCTAAAGCAAAAAAAGCGGCACAGCGCTCATCTACGATACTATAGCATGAAAAAAAGGAATCTTCAGTAAAGGAAATTGTTAATGGTGCGTTTCTAGAACCTGGAGAAATAACGATATTAGAAATACCGTTCTCCTTGCATTGTGCGATAACGGTTTGCGCTAATGGAATGGAAGAATATTTCATGTCCTACAAAAATACGATTTGGAAGGCTGCAATCCCAATTGTAAAGCGACTAACTGAATAGTATCCGCAACATAGTTTGTGCCTTACTTTGTGTTTCCATCCATTCTTTTTCAACATCTGAATCTTGGGTAACACCTCCACCAACATAAACTAAGGCATTATCCTTTACCAACTGCATACAACGTAGATTAACAAAGAGCTCAGATGCAGTAGTAACAGATCTATATGCACTGTTTTCCTGATTTTTCTGATTTCTATTACGTGTACGATTTGTTTTAAAATTTAACTCTCCAAGAAAACCCGTATAATAACTACGGCGATATTGCTCATTTTCAAGAATAAAGCTCCTTGCTTCATTTAACGGTAAGCCACAGACTGCAGGTGTTGGGTGTAAAGCCGTTACTAGTTCTTTTAATTGTCCTTTAGAAAATCTACCCGTTATCTTAGTTCTTAGGTGCCATAGGTGACCAGCCTTAACCGTTTCTGCTTCTGAATAACGAACTTCTTTTATTTTATGCTCAAGTACTTCTTTGATATAATCGGTAACTAATTGCTGTTCATCCAGTTCTTTCACAGTCCATTTAGGTTCATTCTCCCCTATTTTCTGGGTCTGTGTTCCTGCTAATGACATGGTTGTAAATTCCAAGCCTCTCGTCTTAATTAATATTTCTGGAGTAGCACCTAACCACATACCTACTTTAGGATGATACCACAGATAACAAAAGGCATTGGGATAGGTTTTTAGAAGTTGACCAAACAACTTTAAAACAGGCTTGGTTTGTTTAACACTTATATATCTAGAGAGTACAATTTTTTTACATTTTCCAGATTTTATTTCTAAAATTGCTTTCTCTAGGAGTGTTTTATATCTTTCTTCTTCTATAGCACTTACTTGTGCCTCCTCGCTTTTAAACACTGTACCTAACACCTCATCTTCAAGTGCAATACTATGAACCTCATCTGATCTTAAAAGTATAGGAGCCTCATCTGCCATAAAAGGAGCAAATACAAAACCATTCTCCGTATAATCTGTTACTTTATGAACAGCATCGTCAAATTGAAACATTGCATTTAAAATATGTTCTCCAGGTTTACTGTAAAGAACAAACGGCAATGATTCATCTAACTGAACTTTTGTACGATCAAAAATTGTGCTTAACATACTATTTTCTTGGCAACGCGATTGTTGTTAATTTACAGACGGATATAAGCTGGTCCTTTTCGTCTGTTATTTTTATGTCCCAAACTTGGGTTGTTCTTCCTTTATGAATAAACGTTGCTTTGGCAAAAACAAAACCTTCGGCAATACTTTTTACATGATTAGCAGAAATCTCAATTCCTCTTACTACATATTGTTGCGCATCAAGAAAAATAAAGCAAGCAGCGCTCCCTACACTCTCTGCAAGAGCAACCATTGCGCCACCATGAAGAACACCATCTGGCTGATGAACCTTTGGAGTTACTGGCATTTTTCCTATCAAAAAATCCGGACCCACATCTACATATTCAATATCTAATGTCTCCATCAATGTATTTTCGCAGGATGCGTTACAAATTTTTAGAATCTTTTCTTTATGGTCGTTCATCTTTTTTTTTGTAAAATTAAGGAATAGTGTAGCAAAAGACCTTATTAGAGCCTAATGAATAGTACCGAAAAAACAGTAAGCTATTATAGCAGCAATACGTACAACACATTAAATAACCTAAATACAAAGACTAAGAACATTTGGATAGTATTTCATGGTATTGGTTATTTAAGTCGGTATTTCCTTAAGTATTTTAACGAATTAAATCCGGATGAAAACTACATTATAGCTCCACAAGCGCCCTCAAAATATTATTTAAAAGATACCTATAAACATGTAGGAGCAAGCTGGTTAACTAAAGAACATACAGCACTTGAAACAGACAATGTAGTGCGATATATAGATGCAATAATGGAAGCTGAAGAGATTCCAAAACAATGCAGACTTTTGGTTTTTGGATTTTCCCAAGGGGTCTCTATCGCAACTAGATGGGTTTCACAAAAAAAGCTAAAATGTGATGACCTTATTCTCTATGCAGGTGGCCTACCTAATGAACTTACAAATACCGATTTTAGTCACTTGGCATTAAATAACACCAAGGTAAAAATCATTATTGGGACAAACGATTCTTATCTAACCTCCATAAGATTGAAGGAAGAAGAAGAAAAAGCAGTAAATCTATTCCAAGGGAGATACGAACAATTACGATTTATTGGCGGACATGAAGTAAAAAAAGATATTATTAATTCCTTAGTTTCATAATTATGCAACTTTCTCTAGAAAACCAACGAATAAAACTAGTTCCATTAAAAGAATCTGATTCTGATATTTTGTGGCCAATTGCTAAGGACATTGATATATTTAAATATGGCCCCAGTGATATATCATCGTTAGAAAAACTCAAAGCATATATTCAAGTTGCCCTTAGCGAAGCATCTATAGGTAGCAGTATTCCGTTTATTATTTATGACAAAACCATTAATGAACCTGTAGGTTGCACTAGGTATGGATTAATTGACCATAGGAATAAAGTACAACATATAGGATGGACCTGGATTTCAAAAAAGGTTCGTGGCAGCGGATTTAATCATGAAATGAAGTTCCTAATGCTGCGTTATGCCTTTGAAACATTAAAATTTGAAAAAGTAGAATTTAGAATTGATGAAAGAAATATAGCTTCTAGGAAAGCCGTAGAAAAATTAGGTGCTACTATGGAAGGCATCCTTCGAAAAAATGTAGTAGTAAAAAACGGGTTTAGAAGAAGTTCGTGTTGTTATGGCATTCTTTTAGATGAATGGTCAACGCTAAAAAAGAGCAGATTTAATATGATTGTAGGCAACAACTAACTTATTATTAATTCGCTAGTTTAAAATTCTATAAGCTATTCCTCCGCTACTGGCTCCTCTTCGTAGTAGGTAATTTTCCTAGTGACATAAGAATTTTCAGGTGTTACAATTTGCTTTACCCAATTACCCTTTTCTTTATCATCAAATTGATAAATGTAATTCTTGTCCTCTGTAGTATTCATACCTTTAGCTACCTCTTGTATCAACATATTATTTTCGTCATAAATATATGTAGTGCGCGTAGTAGGTATAAAAGTCTTCTTATCTTCTTTTGAATATTCAAATTCTTGTTGCGCCATTAATTTTCCAGTTGCATCAAAAACTTCCTCAAATGCTTTATTGGCCTCACCTCTTAAAAACTCTTTGGTCAGTACTACTTTTTGAACAGCACCATTTTTTTTCTTTATAGTAGATGTTCTAATAGACTTTAGCGGAACATTATTAATCATATAAGTGATAGTAAATTCGCCCTTATATTTTTTATATTCTACTAAGGTCTCATCAATACCCTCATCATTAATTCGAGTCATTTTTACCAAGTCTCCTTTTTCGTCGTACTCGTAGATATATTGATCTAAAAACTCATTTTCGTACGAAACTATTTTCTCAGTAATTTTTTTGTTTTCTAAAGTATCTAACTCATAGAAATGTGCTATTGAGGTACTAGAATCGAATACATTATCCCTGTAGGATTCTGACCGCTTTTCGCTAAGCTCATCATTTTTGTAAGTATAAGAAACCAAATCATAGTCGGAATCATTAAAACGAGTAATAGCCTTTGTAAGCCTTCCTAATGTGTCAAAACTGTACTCCTCCTTACCGTAACTAGTACTTACAAGGCAGGACTTTACATTATGCTTTAAGTCAAAATCACTTAATGTAAATAATTCTAGTTCTTGAGAGTTCCCACAAAAAGAACTACAAAAAAGAATACATATTAGGAATCTATTAGCTTGTGATAACATATGAGCAAAGGTACTTTATATTGTTTCACACTAAAAGCAAAATGTGTATCAAAATAAAAAGGGGTCGGATAAAATCCGTCCCCCTTTAAAAAAATTAAAATTGTAAAATTATTACTTAACTTCTTCGAAGTCTACGTCTTCTACATTATCAGCCTCAGCAGTAGCATCATCTGCAGTAGGCTCTCCTTGAGGAGCACCACCACCTTGCTGCGCATCAGCTTGTGCTTTGTACATTTCTTCTGAAGCAACTTTCCATGCCTCATTGATTTTATCTAAGGCAGGAGTTATCACTGCTAAGTCCTTAGACTCATAAGCAGCTTTAAGCTCTGTTAGCGCATCTTCGATAGGCTTTTTCTTATCATCAGATAATTTATCTCCAAACTCCTTAAGTTGATTTTCAGTTTGGAAAATCATCCCGTCAGCTTCGTTTAGCTTATCTGCAGTTTCCTTAGCTTTTTTATCAGATTCAGCATTTGCCTCTGCCTCTGCTTTCATCCTCTTAATTTCTTCTTCTGTTAAACCTGAAGAAGCTTCGATACGAATATCTTGCGTCTTGTTAGTTGCTTTATCAGTTGCAGAAACTTTTATGATTCCGTTCGCATCAATATCAAAAGTTACTTCAATTTGAGGTGTACCTCTTTTTGAAGGAGGAATACCGTCTAAATGAAAACGTCCAATTGTTTTATTGTCATTTGCCATTGGTCGCTCTCCTTGTAATACATGGATTTCAACCGAAGGCTGATTATCAGCAGCAGTAGAGAATACTTGAGATTTTTTTGTTGGAATTGTCGTATTTGACTCAATTAATTTAGTCATTACACTACCCATTGTCTCAATTCCTAAAGATAAAGGTGTAACATCTAATAATAATACATCTTTAACATCTCCAGACAATACACCACCTTGTATAGCAGCACCTACAGCAACAACCTCATCTGGGTTTACACCTTTAGAAGGTTTTTTGCCAAAGAATTTTTCAACTGCTTCCTGTACAGCAGGGATTCTTGTAGAACCACCTACCAAAATGATCTCATCGATATCGCTTTTAGATAAACCTGCAGCTTTTAGTGCCGTTTGGCAAGGCTCAATAGTTCTTTTTACCAAATCATCAATCAACTTGTTAAAGCTAGCCAATGTCAATGTGCGTACCAAGTGCTTTGGACCACTAGCAGTAGCCGTAACGTATGGAAGATTTATTTCGGTCTGTGCAGAAGATGATAATTCTATTTTTGCTTTTTCAGCAGCTTCTCTTAAACGTTGTAACGCCATAGCATCATCACGCAAATCGATGCTTTCATCTTTCTTAAACTCATCTGCTAACCAATCTATAATTTTTTGATCTACATCATCTCCACCAAGATGCGTATCGCCATCTGTAGAAAGTACTTCAAACACGCCATCTCCCAATTCTAAAATGGAAACATCATGTGTACCACCACCAAAATCAAAAACAACAATTTTTTGGTCTGTATCTTTCTTGTCCATTCCGTATGCCAAAGATGCTGCAGTTGGCTCGTTAATGATACGTTCTACTGTTAGACCAGCAATTTCACCAGCTTCTTTAGTAGCCTGTCTTTGAGCATCATTAAAATAAGCAGGAACTGTTATTACTGCTCTTGTTACATCTTGACCTAAGTAGTCTTCAGCTGTTTTCTTCATTTTCTGAAGAATCATAGCAGATAACTCTTGTGGAGAATACATACGACCGTTAATATCAACTCTTGGCGTATCATTATCTCCTTTAACAACCTTATAAGGAACTCTTTTAGCTTCCTTAGTTGATTCAGAGAATTTGTTCCCCATAAATCTTTTTATAGAATATATGGTGTTGTGTGGGTTGGTTACGGCCTGTCTTTTTGCAGGATCACCTACCTTGATTTCACCACCTTCTACGAAAGCTATTACTGATGGGGTTGTTCTTTTTCCTTCTGCATTAGGTATTACTACTGGCTCATTACCTTCCATTACGGAGACACAGGAGTTGGTAGTACCCAAATCTATTCCTATAATTTTACTCATTTTATATATTTTAATTATTAGTGCTGATTTCTTTAAATCGATAACTAAATGACAAACAATATGCCAAGCCGAAACAAACTGACAGGATGTCATTTTTAATGACGGAAATAACATTTCAAGCCTTTCCTAATCTGTTCTTTTTCTAAATCAATAAGTTCTTAACCCAATAATCTAAATCTACAAATCATAGCTTAACCTCTACAAGCACAACCGTTCAACGAAAAACTGCCAGATTCTAAATATGAACACAACAATAAAAAAAAATACCAGTTTCAAATAGGTAGACCAAAGCTTACCATATTAGAATGCCACCAAAAGTTCCATAAAAACTCAAATCATACACCAGAACGGTTGGTTAAACTTAATAGTAATTTAAACCCTACACTTATGCTACAATCTTTTAAAACCAAGATATACCCTTTGTTCTTTTTATTTACGATTTTATTTACGAGTTGTAATAAGGATGATGACTTACAATCTGCTATCAAGGATGAAAATGCGGATAACGAAACTATTGATGTTTCACCAGTAGTCGTATTTATGGCGCAAAGCCATGTACTTAGAACTAACGACGAATTCTTTAATCTAGTCAGTGGAAAGGATGCGTTGATTAAAGTAAACATAACCACAGAAAACAAGGCCGGAATAGCTAATTTAACTGCGGTATTGAGTTTAAATGGAGCAGCGGAGACTATTCCATTAAATCCACCTGCAGGTATGTTAACACCGATAGACATGAGGCTGGGTAGTATTGAACATACTTTTGACAATAGTTATACTGCAATTATTAGCAAAGAATGGATTCTCCCAGGTTTAGAAATAGTTATAGAAGGTAATGACACGAACATAGTTTTGGACGGCCTTAAAATAGGTGCCCCGAATAAGATGATTATGAATATGTTTGATCTGCATTTTTTTGAATTATCACCTGGTGATTATCCAGAAGGTTGGAAAGAAGAATTAGAGGCCAAACTTCCTGTATCAGAAATAGCATTGATGAGAGTACCGAATATTGTATTCTCTGAGCTTACTGTTCCCGCAAGAGCAGGCGCTCCTGCAGCACGTATCAGTTCCAAGGAAGACTATAAAACAATTACAGGCTTAAATTTTGATGGAGAACAACTTGCAGCTTCGCAATGGGCAGGAGCCTTACGAACAGCAGCAGGCTACAGCGGTAGGTATGCATTGTACTATTTTAATATTTACGGAGTTTTTGCTGGTGGTCAAGCTGGCGGATATTCTGGCGTAGGTAGTGGTACCAGTTTAGGAATTTTGAATCACGAACTTGGTCATGCGCTATCCTTACCGCATTGGGGAAACAAAGCAGACTATCCTTACAGGGATGAAATGTTTGGTATTCCTGCGCCTGAAGTATTTAATGGAGTTCACGTTGGTCCGTCTTGGGGCTTTGATATGCCTACCAAAACTTTTATCCCGCCTACGGTACAATCAAACGCAGTAGGAGGTGTTGAAGGAACTTATAAAAAAGACCCTATGCAAGGAGGTGGTAGCGGTGATCAGGAAGAAGGATTTTTAATGCGACATTTTTCAAATTATTCTATGAACAAAATGCAGAATTATCTTCAAAACCATATTGCAGTAAACAACTCTGGGAATGGTACATATGCAAAATGGGATACAGCTACAAACTCATATTCAGATGTTCTATCCAACAATGGTGTTCAATATGCCACAACACAAAATGTTGAAGTTATTAGTGTGATGGCAGGTGTAAGTTCTGTAACACCACAAGCTACTATTGTATATCCACCCATAGGACCATATAATAGTGGGTTAATTTCCGTTTTCGACCCTGCTTTAGAAGCTGACCGTTTAATGGCGCGGGATATCTACTGCCCAGATAATGGTTGTGACGTAAGTTTACGTATAACACAAGGTGGACAAATTAAAACAAGAATGCTACCTATTGGCTTGGATGGATCAGCAGACCCTTTGAGTTCAAAAAGTTTTTATACAAAAGCAGTCAATTTAGCTGCAAGTGACGGGGCAGTCACCAAAATAGAATTAATAGCAACGCCAGATGCTGAAATTAATGGATTACCAGATAATCCAGAGCTATTGTATTCTTGGGAAAACTAATATGGGACCATACCTTACAGAATAATGAAGGTAAAATTGTTATCAATATTTTAAAATTATAAGTGTTCTATCTAACCGATTTTAAGCCTTCTAGTTGATAATTTATTTCATGACAATCCAATTATTTGACCTGTAACCAACAAACTTCTATGTAAATTAGCATACCAATTTCTGACCCATATGTTACAAATAGAATGCATCAGTATTTTCGATATGCTAAAAATAGGCGTAGGACCTTCTAGCTCACATACTTTAGGACCGTGGCGTGCAGCGGAAAGATGGTTAGTTGAATTACGTAAAAACGACTTTTTTGAGCAGGTAACAGAAGTTAAAGTTAATATGTATGGTTCCTTATCCTTAACAGGTAAAGGCCATGCTACTGATTATGCTGTTATGTTAGGGCTTTCAGGAGCTGATCCAGAATACATACCAATTGATGACATTCATCCACTAGTTCAGCATATAAAGGACAATAAGGTTTTAAATCTAGGGAAAGAAAAAGAAATTCATTTTGATCCAAATTCAGATATCATTTTTCATAGAAAATTCCTTCCTTTTCATGCTAATGGATTAAAGTTTGAAGCCACTTTGGCATCTGGACAAAAGAAATCAAAAACCTATTATTCTATAGGTGGTGGTTTCGTAGTAGTTGAAGAACGAAAAAATGCAAAGAAAAAGAACGATGCATTCAATTCCTTTCCGTTTCCTGTTCAAAAAGGAACCGAATTATTAGCCTTTTGTGAGAAGGAACAAAAAAGTATCTCTCAAATAGTTTTAGAGAACGAAAGATCCCTTAGAACGGATACAGAAATAGACCGGGAAATAAATCGAATTTGGGATACCATGCTAGAATGCATGTACACGGGTTGCCATACAGAAGGGAAATTACCAGGAGGCCTCAATGTTAAGCGAAGAGCTTTCGATATGCATAAGGGATTACAAGGCCAACTACCCTACTCCAATCCAAACGAATGGCTTACAAGTATTAGACAAACAGAGGTAAAGTTCCGTCAAATTTTACAATGGGTAAGCTGTTTTGCACTCAGCGTAAACGAAGTAAATGCTGCTCTAGGACGGGTAGTTACTGCCCCCACTAATGGGAGTGCGGGTGTTATACCTTCTGTTTTAATGTATTACTTAGTAATCGAAAATCATGCGGGAAACATAGCACATATTAAACAGTTTCTTTTAGTTGCCGGTGAAATTGGAAGCATCTTTAAAAAAGGAGCAACCATATCTGCCGCTATGGGAGGTTGCCAAGCAGAAATTGGAGTTTCTTCTGCAATGGCCGCTGGGGCTTTAACAGAATTGCTAGGTGGCACACCAGAACAAGTTTTAATGGCTGCGGAAATAGCTATGGAACATCACTTAGGTCTTACTTGTGACCCTATAGGCGGATTGGTTCAAATACCATGTATTGAGCGCAATTCTATGGGAGCTATAAAAGCTATTAATGCAGCAGAACTTGCTTTGGGATCAGACCCAAAGGATGCTAAAGTTCCTTTAGACAAAGTTGTACAAACCATGTGGGAAACTGCAAAAGATATGAGTGCCAAATACAAGGAAACCTCCGAGGGAGGCCTTGCTGTTGGTGTATTTTTGAGTGATTGCTAAACGTTAGTGGTTAGTGGTTAGTGGTTAGTGGTTAGTGGTTAGTGGTTAGTGGTTAGAAAAGTATAAAATCAAACTACCACAAAAATAAACTCCGCACCTATTTTAAAAACTATTCCGAATATTTACGAATTAAACGAACCATTAAGTCATTTAACTTTTCCACTTGATATTCTCCTACGCTTGCTTCTAAATGTTCTCCTCCAATACCACTATCATTGGTAATAAATACATAAGTACCATTTGTAGCTATAGAAAAAGACCGCATTAAGTATTCTGTTTCTTTATCTATTCCACTAGCCGTAATCGGAATAATTTTTATTCCTTTTCTTGCAGCCTCTGTTATAGCGTCTTGAAGTTGCCCAATGACGCTAGTTTCGTTGTGCGGCGGAGCATCTAAAAGTAGGAATGCGATTCTAGTTTTGGCTGTATTGGACCATTGTAATTCACTAAGAGCTGTATTTAATGCAGTATGCACCGCTTCTGGAAAATCACCTCCTCCATCTGCACTCTGCTCCTTAATAAATTCTAATGTGGTAGTTGCATTACTAGTAAATCCAGAATGCCGCACTAAATAATCATCCTCAACATCTCTATAAAAAACACTTGAAGTTAAAATATCTAAGTTGGGGGCATCCTGCTCTACCTTGGAAATTACATCTAAAAGGTCTTTTTTAAGAAATTCTAATTCATCAGCCATAGAGCCTGTAGCATCCACAATAAATGCTAATTCTACTTTATCATTTCCTGATGGTAAACCACTCAAAACAAATTCATTAATACCTTCATCAAACATCTTTATAGGTGCAGCCATGGCTATATCATCAACAAATAAAGTATATTCTTCCATAGAAGAAATAGTAGCCGCTTGTCTTAGTCCAATAAATAATTCTGCTGTTCCTAAATTATCTGTTTTTGCTTCCCATAGTGTATTACCATTTTTTTCTAATCTTACAGAAACATCATTTATAGGCGCTCCAATCTCACTTTTAACAACTGTAGAAATTCTATTCAGGTTATAGAAGTTCCATATATCTGGTTTATTACTAAATTCTTCGGTTTGTAATAAATCCTTCCAAAAATCCCAATTGTTTAAATCATTCCACTCCGCAGCCGTTACTAATCCAGCGGCTTCACCATTTCCACCTCCATTACCACTTGGAGAAGTAGAAATACCCTCTGGACTATCTGATGCTTCGTCTATAGTATTTAATAGCTCCCCATCTGAAGTAGCATCGCTATCGCAGGAAAAAAACAAAAAGCCAATAAATAAAAAGCTTAGAATACTACGAAAATTTTTCATGGGGTATGTTATTTAACAAATAGATGAAAATCAAGTATTTTGGTTGCGTAGGTATTTCCCAATTTTCATTACAAACTATAAAAATAAATTTACAGAGATAAAATTTTAAGACTTTAAATAAGAAACAACATTCTTTTCTATACGTTCCAAAATGTTATCTGTATCTGCTTTGATAAATTGCTCTCCAGTTATTTTCTCGTACAACTCTATGTATCTATTTGATACAGAAATAATGTATTCATCTGTCATTTCCGGTACTTTTTGTCCTTCAAGACCTTGAAAACCATTAGAAATTAACCATTGTCTTACAAATTCTTTTGAAAGTTGTTTTTGAGCTTCTCCTTTATCTTGTCTTTCTTGATAACCTTCTGCGTAAAAATAACGTGATGAGTCTGGCGTATGTATTTCATCTATCAATACAATTTTACCATCAGTTGTTTTACCAAATTCGTATTTTGTATCTACCAAAATTAGACCTCTATCCGCTGCTATTTCAGTCCCTCTTTTAAATAAAGCGTATGTATATTGTTCCAAGACGGCATAATCCTCTGTAGAAACAATTCCTTTCTTTAGGATATCCTCTTTTGAAATATCCTCATCGTGATCGCCCATTTCAGCTTTAGTGGCTGGTGTGATGATTGGAGAAGGAAACTTATCGTTCTCTTTCATTCCACTTGGCATGGCTACACCACACAGCTCGCGTTTACCTGCTTTATATTCCCTAGCAGCATGACCAGACATATAACCTCTAATCACCATTTCTATTTTAAAAGGTTCGCAGTTATAACCAACTGCAACATTAGGGTCTGGAGTAGCTGTTAACCAATTAGGCACGATATCCGAAGTATCAGCCATCATTTTGGTTGCTATCTGATTCAAAATTTGACCTTTATAAGGTATTCCTTTCGGCATTACCACATCAAAGGCTGAAAGTCTATCCGTAGCAATCATCACTAACACATCGTTAGCTACCGCATAAACTTCGCGTACTTTTCCTTTGTAAATGCTTTTTTGTCCTGGAAATGAAAAATTAGTATATGTAATTGTATTCATAGGTAAATTAGAAAGTGTTTCAAAAAATGTACTTGCTTGTTCTTAATTATGATGTTCTATCGTCTTATAGGCAGCTATTACTTCTTTCACTAATTTATGACGAATTACATCCTTATCGTCCAAATAAATAATTTCAATTCCTTCTACATTCTGCAAAATTAGTAAAGCTTCCTTTAGTCCTGATATGGTTCTCCGTGGTAAATCTATCTGACCTGGATCACCAGTAATAAGAAACTTTGCATTTTTACCCATACGGGTCAAAAACATTTTCATTTGCGCATGAGTCGTATTTTGAGCTTCGTCAAGGATAACAAAGGCATTATCCAAAGTCCTACCGCGCATAAAAGCCATTGGAGCTACTTGTATTATTCCAGTTTCAATATAGTGCGTTAATTTTTCAGGCGTTATCATTTCTCGCAATGCATCATAAAGCGGTTGCATGTACGGATCTAATTTTTCTTTTAAATCACCTGGCAAGAAACCTAAATTTTCACCTGCCTCTACGGCAGGTCTAGTCAGAATAATTTTACGAACTTGTTTTTCTTTTAACGCTTTTACTGCTAGTGCAACACCAGTATAAGTCTTCCCAGTACCTGCCGGACCAATAGCAAATACCATATCATTATTTTTAGAGGCGTCTACCAATCTCCTCTGGTTCGCAGTCTTGGCTTTTATGAGTCGGCCGCTTACACCATGTACAAGTGTTTCTCCACTCTTTGCTGATGATTGTGGTTGATCAGACTCATCATTGGTTAAAACACGTTCTATGCTATCCTCATCTAGCTTATTATACTTAACAAAGTAAGCTGTAAGCATTTCAAAACGCTTCTCAAATTCTTCTAAGAGTGCTTCATCACCGTATACCTTAATTTTATTTCCCCTTGCTACAATTTTTAGTTTTGGAAAATATTTCTTCAGAAGGTCAATATGTTCATTTTGTTGTCCAAAAAAATCTCTTGGACTAATCTCAGTCAGTTCTAATATTAGCTCGTTCAAACAGTAGTATTTAGTAAGTTGCAAACTAAGCAAAGTTTAATTTCGCTTGGCTACTTTTTTGTTTAATTTTGTTCATCAAATTTAAGTAAAAATTAAGTTCACCTTAGTAAAACATATTAACAGTGCAGCATGGCAATAATTACCTTAACGACCGATTTTGGACTTAAAGATCACTTTGTTGGGGTATTAAAAGGTTCCATTTATTCTGAACTGCCAGATATAACTATTGTTGATATTTCACATGAAATTTCGCCATTCAATATTCAGGAATGTGCATATATACTTCAAAACTCTTATCACAATTTTCCAAAGGGCACTATTCACATTGTTGGTGTTGATTCTGAAGCTACACTAGAAAACAAACATATTGCTGTTTTAGTGGATGGGCATTACTTTATAAGTGCAAATACAGGCGTAATAGGACTTATCACTTCTGAAATGAAACCAGAAAAAGTGGTTGAGTTGAATATTCCTGATCCAGTTCACCGTTCTTTTCCTGTGATGAGTGTTTTTATCCAAGTCGCTTGCCATATTGCACGAGGCGGCACCTTAGAAATAGTGGGGAAACCCTTTAGTGATTTAAAAAACCTAAGAGAATTTTCTCCAAGGGTCTCTGAAGATGGAAAAAAAATAGTGGGCAGCGTAATCTATATTGATAATTACGGTAATGTTGTTACCAACATCCGAAAAAATCTTATGGATGCCTACAGAAAAGGAATGGACTTTGAACTTCATGCCCGTAATAGAAAAATAAATAAAATTCATTCAACATACAGTGATATTATTGATTACAATCTCGAGAAAAGTAAAAGAAAAGGTGATGGTGATCTTTTAGCCTTATTTAACTCCTCTGGTTATTTAGAACTTGCTATTTACAAAAGCAACCTTAACACCGTAGGAGGCGCATCGACACTTTTAGGTTTATATTATAGAGATACTATAATTATAGATTTTTCTCCAAGTACATAAGGGAGCTTATAAGCTTTCCGTTGGCAGTTCAATGGCACAAGAAAAACGCACTGATACGACCTTATACGATACGTTTTCGTAAATGACAACGGTTAATAACTAAATAAATCGTCTCTACTGAATATCCTTTTAAGTTGGTTTAAGGGTGCTTGAGTGATGAAATTCTAGTCATACAGGTGTTAATAAGTTTGTTTCCAACAAAACACGAATTCAAATATCTTTGTTTTAAATGTTTTTTCTAAAAACAAAGGTTCTTATTGCCTTATTCAGGCATAGTTTAAAGAAATAAATCAAAGTAAAAAAAGATGAAATTTATAGTCTCTAGTACGTACTTGCTAAAACAACTTCAAATTTTAGGTGGGGTTATTAATAATAGTAACACCCTACCAATTTTGGATAATTTCTTGTTTGACCTAAAAAAGGACAAACTAACTGTGTCGGCATCGGATTTAGAAACAACAATGAGCTCAGTGCTTAATGTTGATTCTGACAATGAAGGAACCATTGCAGTACCTGCTAGATTGTTGTTGGATACTTTAAAAACGTTCCCTGAACAACCTTTGACTTTTGTTGTAGCGGATAACAATACGGTGGAAATTAGTAGTAATCACGGTAAATATGCACTTGCATATGCTGATGGTGCTGAATTTCCTAAAGCTGTTGAATTATCAAATCCAAGTTCCACAACTTTACTAGGAGACATTTTAGCCACTGCTATAGCTAAAACTATTTTTGCTGCAGGTAACGACGACCTTAGACCCGTAATGAGCGGAGTTTTTTTCCAGTTCTCAACAGAGAATCTAACTTTTGTTGCTACAGATGCACATAAACTTGTTAAATACCAAAGAACAGATGTTACTGCTTCTGAAGTAGCAGAGTTTATCATGCCTAAAAAACCGCTTACGTTACTTAAAGGTATTTTGGCAGGAAGTGAATCTGATGTTCTAATAGAATACAATGAGAGTAACGCTAAATTTACTTTTGATGATACGGAGCTTATCTGTAGGTTAATTGATGGGAAATATCCGAATTATGAAGCTGTAATTCCTAAAGAGAATCCAAACAAATTAACCATAGCTCGAAATCAATTTTTAAGTTCAGTGCGCAGGGTGTCTATATTTTCAAACAAAACGACACATCAAATTAGATTAAAAATAGCAGGAGCAGAATTAAATATATCTGCTGAAGATATTGATTATTCTAATAAAGCTGAAGAACGCCTTACATGTGCTTATCAAGGAGATGATATGCAAATTGGCTTCAATTCAAGATTTTTAACTGAAATGCTTAATAATTTAGGAGCAGATGAAGTTTCACTAGAAATGAGTTTACCAAATAGAGCTGGAATCCTTACACCAATAGACGGACTGGATGAAGGAGAAAATGTTACTATGTTGGTAATGCCTGTTATGCTAAATGGATAACCGATACTATAATAACATTCATCAGCATACATATCTACTTAAAAAAACCGTTGTTAAAAAACAACGGTTTTTTGTTTATACTACTCTTTTTTTTATTGGCATCTGATAAATCTGCTTTTAAACGATGTTTTAAATTTATAATCCTCTGTTTTTCATATCTTTAAAGTACCCCCATTTAATCTTAAAAACAATAATCATGAAAAAATGCGCACTATTCGTTTTGAGTATTAGCTTACTATTATTCTCTTGTGAGGTAGATAATGTAGGTAAAGAAGCTTTATTGGAGAGTGTCTCTGGTAAAGGTCAAAAAGCAAAAAATACAGATATTAAACTACTTAAAGAATGTAAAGTCATTAATGCGGATAGATGTAACTACAGTAATTACGCAGCTTCAAGCTTTTGGTGGCCCAAAGAAGGTGTGCCTCAAGGTCTTTTCTCCGTAGGTAATGGCTATGAAATGTCTTATTTAGAATATGATGATGGAAGTATTAATATTAAAGGGCAGACAGAACTAGATGGTTGTATTGCAACAATAGATTTGTGGCTAGTTGGTAAGACTAATTTAGAGGATTGGATTGACAAAGGCGGACTTTTTAAAGATGAAATTGAAAGTGCTAGCTGCTCTGAGGTTTTAGCGGAGCTTCTTAACTATTATACGGTTGATGAAACTCGAAGTAATATGACAGCTTCTGGATGTGAAGAAAGAGACGGAAATTATTATATTTCACATAGACCTACAGACGAACGTTATGGATTTCAAGTAGGACCAGGTGGAGCATTATTTGATTCGGGAGATGATTACGGTGTAAGTGGTTGGGCATCAGCTATAAACAAAGAGACAGGGGAATCACATATTTTAGATTTCAACTTTACCATTGGATGTACAAACGATGAAAAATCATGTGAAACCGCTTTTGCTAGAGGTAAAGATGGGGCTACCTGCTTCATTGGAAATGGTTTTAGTCGATGGGGCTGGACCTTAGGTCCTTTATCCGAAGGAAACTACACGTATGAAATTTACGCAGGCGCTGGACAATGTGATATTAATAAAGGTAACTTAGTTGGAACTGTCGACGTTAGTTATCAGATGGGAGATGTTACGGTAACTTATAATATAGACAATACCTTTACCACAGAAGAAACACATACTTATGCTGGGAACCTCATGTTCCCTATCGGTAATAATGGTAAGCCTACTGTAGCACCTGGACAGTATAGTATTTCTGAAAATCTATCGGGAGAAATTTATGTTATAGCACATGCTGTAGTTTGTGCTGACTAAGTATGTAAACGTTATTATAATATAAAAAGCAGCCATGAAAAATGGCTGCTTTTTTTTTATATCTCCGGTCAGATTTAAACAAATTCAATACTCATTGGGTAATGAGGTTTCTTACCTTCACTAGCCCTAAAGGCATTAATAATGGGGAAAATCAAGTAACCTATACCTAATACTATAAACCCAAGAAGACCTAAGCCAAAAACAAGTATTAATGGAATGCAGATAAGTACATAAATAAACATAGAAATTCTAAAGTTTATAATGGCCCTACCATTTATATCCATATCCATTACCTTGTCCTTTTGAGTTAGCCATATGACCAACGGCACTATAAGTCCACCAAGTCCGGTTACAAAATCTAAATATTGTGACAAATGAGCTATGACCAGTACATTTCGATCTTCTCTTACGGCGATGTTTTGATTGATTATTTCCATTTTTGATTGATTTTAAGATGAATAACTATCTATATGTATCAAAAAAATGGTATTTGTTACAAAACACTAATAAGATTAAAGTTATTACTTCTTAAGTAGCTTAGTTAACTTATCCTTGTTCTTAGCAGTTTTGATATTTAGCTTATGTATCTTTTCCTTTAATTTTTCCATATCTACAGGAGATAATTTTCCTTGAGCAGAACCCTTGTCTAGTTTTGTTTTTAGTTTCGCTATTTGCTTTGTATCCTTAGCAATATCTTTTCGTTTTGAAGCGATACTTTTTTTAAGTTTTTCTTCTGCTGCTTTCTTCTTTTCTGCTTTTTTATCTTTTTGAACCTGTTT
Source organism: uncultured Maribacter sp. (assembly GCA_938038975.1). Classification (GTDB taxonomy): domain Bacteria; phylum Bacteroidota; class Bacteroidia; order Flavobacteriales; family Flavobacteriaceae; genus Maribacter. The sequence goes on from CALHVP010000111.1 coordinate 33,005, forward strand.
CTTTTCTTTTTTTGCTTGCTTTTCCGCGTCCTCCACTTTTGCTATTACTGCAAGTCTTTCCTCTTCAGCGATAGCCAAAACTGCGGTAGAATCTTTTGGAGTTTCCTGTTCTTGTGCAAAAGCATTTGAAGTGGAAACAATTATAACAAAAAGTAATAATGCAAATTTTTTCATTGAATCGTGTTTAGTAAATTAATAGTGTTTCTTATTAAAAAATCTTAAATCTCTTTTGTTGTAAAGGCATTAATTTAGACTATACTAAAGTTATTTACAATATCAGGGCAAAAAGATGAAGCACATCATATAAATCGCACATAATATGCTCTGATATCTAGCTCTAATCTAAATCTTTAACTAATCCGCGTAACTTTTCCTGTTCCTTGAGTATATCCTTTTCCTCTTTTAAAATATCCTCTCTAAGTTTAATCAACTCTTTTGTAGAAACGTTGTTGGATTCGCGAACGTTATCTAGCTCTAATTTTAATTCTCTAATCTTCTGTTTTGCCTCATCAATTTCTTCCTTGCTGTCTTCAATATCCTCTAATATATCTTCCAAATCGTCCAACTTTCTCTCCGCATCTCTTTCCTCTTTTTTTGCATTTTTCCGAATATCTTCTGCTTTGTCCAAAGCTTTCTCTGCAGCTTCAATGCGCTTTTTCAAATTCATTATTTGAATTTCAGATACTACCACTAAATCTGGTTGTATCTTAGCTAGCTCCTGTCCATTAACGGTTAGTACAGAGATTAATGCCATAACACTAGTTACTACTATATTAGATTTCATATTGTATTTTTTATATTAAAATTGAGATACATCTTTATATCCTTACCTATAATATTCATTTATAACTACTGAACCTAAAAGAAGCCAAGTTATTTTTAACTACAAAACTAACTTTACTGATTCATTTGATAACATTCCTCCGTTAGCCTGTTCCATAAGAAACGAATCGATTGCGTATTTTTGCCGCATGATTCAAAACGATACCATTATTGCCTTGGCTACTCCTTCGGGAGCTGGTGCCATTGCTGTCATCCGTATATCGGGAACAGCGGCCATAACATTAGTTTCTAAACAATTTAAATCCATTACCCCTAATAAGAAACTAAAAGAACAAAAAAGTCACACCATACATTTGGGTCATATCGTTGATGGTGAAATTCTATTAGATGAAGTTTTAATTTCTATTTTTAAAAACCCTCGCTCCTACACGGGCGAGGATGTCATAGAAATTTCCTGCCACGGATCCTCATATATCCAACAGCAAATAATTCAATTATTTTTAAGAAAAGGGTGTCGTATGGCATCCGCTGGCGAATTTACCATGCGCGCATTCTTGAATGGGAAAATGGATTTAAGCCAAGCAGAAGCCGTTGCCGACCTCATTGCTAGCGATAGTGAAGCAGCACATCAGATTGCGATGCAACAAATGCGTGGTGGGTTTAGCACAAAAATCAATGATCTTAGACAGGAGCTTTTGAATTTTGCTTCCTTAATAGAATTAGAGTTAGATTTTTCAGGAGAGGATGTGGAGTTTGCAGATCGAACTCAGTTTAATCAATTGCTACAAAAAATAACTGAAGTTTTTAAAAATCTCATTGATTCCTTTGCACTTGGTAACGTTATAAAGAACGGTATACCCATAGCAATAGTTGGAGAACCTAATGTAGGAAAGTCCACTTTATTAAATGCTATTTTAAACGAAGAACGTGCTATTGTAAGTGATATTCCAGGCACGACACGTGATACAGTAGAAGACCAAATAGCCATTGGCGGTGTAAACTTTAGATTTATCGATACTGCTGGGTTAAGAGATACTAGTGATAAAATTGAGCAAATAGGAATTGCTAGAGCATTTGAAAAAATAGAACAGGCACAACTTACTATTTACCTTTTCGAGGCTTCCAAAAACAAGGAAGCAGAAATTAAAATAGTAAAGGAAAAGTATCCTGATAAGAATATACTATTGATTGCAAATAAAATAGATGAGGTTTCAGAAGATCGGATTAGTAATTTAAAACAATTGTATCCTACAATTGTATTTGTATCTGCAAAAAACAATCTAGGGATAGAAGAATTAAAAAAAACACTATTATCGCTATCAACAGCTGGAGAACTAGGCAAGAACGACACTATAGTTACCAACAATCGTCATTATGACGCCCTTTTAAAAGCTTTAGAAGCTATACAAAAAGTAAAAGAAGCAATGGATATTGAGTTATCTAGCGATTTAATGGCTATAGATATTAGGGAGGCCTTATTTCACTTAGGTGAAATTACAGGTAGTGTTTCTACAGATGATCTATTAGGTAATATTTTCTCTAATTTCTGTATCGGTAAATAATTTGAGATAAATCTAATTATTAGAGTGGATTGGAAAAAATTAAATCCATAGTAATATGGTAACTTTACGGTCCCTAAACTTATTAAGACAATGTTTGATTTCTTCGTTAAAAAAAAATACCTAGTAGATTATTTAGGTGGTTTTACAGACATTCACAATCATATTCTTCCAGGAATAGATGATGGAGCTAAAAACGTAAAAGAATCCTTAAGCTTAATAAAAGGAATGGGAGAACTAGGAGTCACAGATTTTATTTGCACTCCTCATATCATGGATAATTACTATCCAAATACTCCAGAAACTATTAAAAACGCCTTAAATAGTATAGAAAAAGCTCTGAAAGAAAATGGAAATTCTGATGTTAGAATTAGAGCTGCTGCAGAACATATGATAGATTCAGGATTTGAGACATTGGTAGATACAAATGGTATAATGCCGATTTCAAATCAATATATATTAGTTGAAATGTCATATTTACAAGCCTCATTAAATTTTGATGAATCTATTCAAAAGCTAAAAGACAACGAATTATTTCCCATATTTGCTCACCCTGAGCGTTACGTATATCTTAAACATAATAAGGGTGATTATACCCGTATGAAAGACCTTGGCATGTTGTTTCAACT
>CALHVP010000112.1 GCA_938038975.1 uncultured Maribacter sp.
GGTCAATTGGGTTGCAGTTTGGGTCGTTTCCCCATTATCCCAAACATAGGTATAGTCCCCATTTCCACCTGAAGGAGTAACAGTCGCTACAGCATCGGGCGTTTGATGGTTCGTCGCTAACTTACCTTGGGTAATTGTACAACTATAATTATCTTTACAAGTAACTTCCTCAGGTTCTGTTAGTGTAACACTACATTGAGATGTGTTACCATTTGAATCGGTTACGGTAACATAATGTGTGCCCGCACTTAAAGAAGTATTCGCCTCATTTGTACTACCATCTTCCCATTTAAAGGTATAGGGTTTGAACCCGCCATGTCCATAAACCTGTGCTGCTCCATCATTACCTCCAAAGTAAGTTACATTTTGTTGTATCGTTGTCCAACAGTTCAATTTTTTGGCAATATCTATATGACAAGTAGTTTCACAACCCTTCGAATCAATTACGGTGACCGAATGAAGACCATAGGTCAATTGGGTTGCAGTTTGAGTGGTTTCCCCGTTATCCCAAATATAAGTAAAAGGTGCTGTTCCTCACATTGGGTTAACTGTTGCAGCACCGTCAGCTGTTTGATGGTTCGTCGCCAGCTTATCTTGTTTAATATTACAAGTTAACATTATTGGTACTGTCAGCTTAAGGACTTTATCAGCATTACAATTCTCACCTTTAATAGTGACCATAATACTACCATTATCAGTATAATAAGTTACGCCATTTATAGGCCATAAATAAGATTGACCTGTGCAAAGTGAAATTTCTGTGATATCTGAATCAGGCTTTTGGTTTACCACAATAGTTAGCTTCGCTTCATTGGCACATTCACCTTCTGCTGGTGTAAACGTATACTCCGTAGTAGTCGTATTGTCTAGTGCTGGTGACCATGTACCGGCTATTCCATTTAGGGAAGTCGTTAGCAAATCTGCTAAAGCCTCACCTTCGCAGATTGCAGCTACTGCTGCAAACGTAGGAACTACTGCATTTAATGCAGAACCATTAATGGTAACAACACACTCACTAGAATTTATAGGATCTGGTGCATTTGCATCACCATTTTCACTAATTACAAAATTATAATTGACACCTAAGGGGTACGTTACACTCACTGTACCAGACAAAATAGGATTAGTTGCGCCTAGGTTAGTCAACAATAATGGGTCAGGATTTACAACCACAATAGTAGCCTGTCCTGTATTATCATTTACTACGTAATTTCCATTAGCGCCATCCACACTAGTAGTAACGGTGTAAGTACCATCCGCGTTACATTGGGTGGTTGTTTGATTTTCCTCTAAACCACAAAAAACTACATCACTATCACCACAACCAAAACGTGCTTTAAAATTTACTGACAAAGAAGAACCTGCATCCTGATCCCAAATCGCCAAATATAGATTAGTAGTTTCAGAGAAAACCGGTGTAGGGCCTGTAGCAAAAGTATTATTGAATCCATCACCACAAGCAACATGATCCATGCCATGGCTACAATTACTAGGTACTGCTCCTGGACTAGGTTGCTCTGGTGTACCGCCTGCAGAAAAAAGAATCCAACCTATGTTATCATTCGAAACTATTTGATAATCAAATGAACCTGCAAAGGCTCTGACATCATATTGTATCCAGATAATATCCTGACCTTCGTTGGGAGGCGTTACCGTTACTGGCAAGCCAGTATTGGGGCTATTACAGGTGCCGTCTGGCACCAACTGAAACATGGAAGAGTCATATGTGCTGTTAGGTCCAATATTAGATTGGGTAGCGGCAGCACTTCCACATCCTACTATTCCTTCATCGCCGGATGCCTGGATTGTTCCGTCAGGATTCCATGAATCACTACCTTTACCATCCCATCGGACTGCGTCACATGGAGTGCTAGCCTGACTATAAGTTGTGCTGAAATTAAAAAATGAAAAAATGAAAAGAAGCAAAAACAAATAGTTTTTACTTAATTTAAAAGTAGAGTTCCCCATGGTATCGTATTTATTGGTTTAAATACCATAGTCATTTGAGAGGTAAGCAATTTATAAGAAGTGGGGTTCTTACATTTTAAATAGAACAACCCAAAAATAATTACAATAAGATATTAGCTAATAAAACCTTGCTAGTTTTCAACTGGAGGGAACAGTATTAAAATTTCAAATCTATCTTTAAAAACTCAACTTATTGTAATAGTAAATGGTAGTGTCCTCGTTAAAGTACCGATTTTTTTAACATATACTTAGGAAATAGCTATGAAAAATCGATGAACTACATTAAAATCCTATGAAAGGAAAGAAGCTCCTTTTTCAAGGAGCTTCTAATCTATTTTCTATGCAAACCTGTGTTTGTTATTATTTCTTTTTCTGAGCATCTGCTTGCTCCATCATCTCCCGCATTTTCTTCTGGAACTTGTTTTCTTTCTTAGGTTTCTTTTTATTTTCCTGTATTTGCGCATGTATCTTATCATTATCCAAGATAAAGTTCTTTATAACTAACATAATACCAATTGTAATAAGGTTAGAAACAAAATAATACAAACTCAATCCACTCGCATAATTGTTAAAGAAAAATAACATCATGAATGGCATTAAATACATAATGAATTTCATGTTTGGCATACCAGGTTGTGTTGGCATGTTTTGTCCCGTTGTCATCATCATATAAAAGAAAATAGCTATGGAAGCTAATATTGGAAATAAACTCACGTGATCCCCATAAAATGGTATAGCAAATCCTTCTGGAAATTGATAAATAGTATCAAAAGAAGATAAATCATCTGCCCATAAAAATGGCTTTTGTCTTAAAGCGAAAGAGGTTGGAAAAAACATGAACAAGGCATAAAATATAGGCATTTGCAGAAATGCGGGCACACAACCACTCATGGGGCTTACGCCAGCCTTACCATACAGCTTCATAGTTTCTTGCTGCTTTTTCATTGCGTTATCCTTATACTTCTCGCCTAACTCAGTTATCTCTGGCTTTAGCACCTTCATCTTTGCCTGTGACAAATACGATTTATAGGTTACCGGAGACATTGCTAAACGAACTAAAATAGTCATGATAACAATTGCAATACCGTAAGGGAAATAGGTACTTAGGAAAGAATAGAATGGTGTAAATACATACCTATTAATCATTCCAAAAATACCCCAACCAAATGGTATAGAATCCACTAGACCTAAATCCTCATAGTTGGAAAGCACATCTACATCAGTTGGTCCAAAATAAAAGTGCATATTTTTAGATAGTTCACCTCCTTTTACCTCCATAGGTAATACAGAAGCGTATTCCTTAGTGTAACCAAAAGTTCTACTCTCCTCTTCAACTAAGTTTTTAGAACTAAGCTCACCTGTTTTAAAAGGTTCATCTGTTGCTAAAATAGTACTAAAGAAGTGTTGTCTATATGAAATCCATTTTATTTGCTCTTCTACTTCTTCATCATCACTTCCTTCAGAAAGTTTACTCAACTTATCGTCTTCATGATTATACGTTAATCGCGTATATCTATTTTCATAAACAATACTTTTAGAATGACGAATACCTTTTAATTTCCAATCTAACGAAACAGGTTTACTCTCATTAATAACCCTGTCCATACCTTGAGTACTAATCGTAAAATCTACCAAATAATCACTTGGTTTCATTTCATACCGATATTCCAAATATTGATTGTTGGAAGTTTTTGCCTTTAATGAAAGAACTTGGTTCCCATTAGCGTTTGTTAACGAAGGCTCAAAGAATAAATCTTGTGTATTTAAAACTCTGTTATCAGAAGTAGAGAAAGATAGACCAAAAGAAGCATTTCCATCCTTTATTAAATAAACAGGTATGGAATCATAAGTGACAAAATTTTTCATTTTGGCCTCTATAACTTCTCCACCCTTATTATTAATCTTTAAAAACAGTACTTCGTTTTCTAATATCGTGGCACCCTCTGTAGGAGCAGTAAATCCAAAAGCTCCTATTTGACCTTTATAATTTGCGACTGCAGTAGAATCATTTAAATCTAATGCAGGGGCAGCTTTAATGACTGGTGCAGTTTTATCTGCTTCCGCGGCTGCTTCCTGTAAGTCTACTTGTTCTTGCTGTGCTTCTTTTTCAGCTATCTCCTCCGGTGTTGGCCGGTTTGTATAAAACATGAAAATTAGTATTCCAAAAATTAGTACAAAACCAATTATAGAATTAACATCTAACTTCTTCTCTTCCATCTAAAAAATATATCGTTAATAAGGTCTTCCTTCGATTTTAGGTAAAATCTCTAAACATTCAAAAGCAAATATATGCCCAAATGCCAACTATATGCCATACTGGCATAGTTTATCCATTTTTATATGCCAAAGCCGCTTTTACAAACCCAATAAATAAAGGATGTGGATTCGCTACTGTGCTTTTATATTCTGGATGATATTGTACACCAATAAACCACGGATGGTCTTTTAATTCAACAATTTCCACCAAATTAGTATCACTATTAATACCAGAAGCATACAAACCTGCATTTTCTAAAGCTGTTTTGTATTCGTTGTTAAACTCATATCTATGGCGATGGCGTTCCTTTATTTCTGTAGCACCTCCATAAACTTCTTGAACCAAGCTACCATCAACCAACTTACAATCCCAAGAACCTAAACGCATGGTACCACCTTTGTTGGTAATCGTTTTCTGCTCTTCCATAATACTTATCACTGGATGCTTAGTGTTTTCATTCATCTCAGTAGAACCAGCGTCTTCTAACTGAAGTACATTTCTAGCATATTCTATAACTGCCATTTGCATACCCAAACATATTCCTAAAAATGGGGTTCCTGTTTCACGTGCAAACCTAACGGCTTGTATTTTTCCTTCTATACCTCTTTCACCAAAACCTGGAGCTACAAGAATACCATCTAAGCCTTCTAGCTTTGCTTGGTAATTTTGGTCATTTATATATTCAGAATGTATAGAACGTACTTTTACCTTTACTTCATTATTAGCGCCTGCATGTATAAAGGATTCTAATATAGATTTATAAGAATCCTGCAATTCTACATACTTACCCACTAATCCTATGGTTACTTCACCTTTAGGATTCTTATGCCTTTTTAAAAATTCTTTCCATTGAGTTAAATCTGTTTCCTTATCGTCTGCAAGATTCAACTTTTTAAGCGTAACCGTATCTAAGCCTTCTTCCTGCATTAAAACAGGCACATCATAGATAGTAGAAGCATCAATACTTTGTATAACCGCTTCTCGTTTTACATTACAAAATAGCGCTAATTTTTGCTTTATCTCGTCTGAGATTTCATGCTCCGTTCTACACACCAAGATATCAGCCTTAATTCCGCTCTCCATCAACGTCTTTACAGAGTGCTGAGTAGGTTTTGTCTTTAGTTCTCCTGCTGCTGAGAGATAAGGAACCAGTGTTAAGTGGATAACTATAGCGTTATTATCGCCCATTTCCCATAACATCTGTCTTACAGCTTCTATGTATGGTAAGGATTCAATATCACCAACAGTACCTCCAATTTCGGTAATGACAATATCATAATCACCACTGTTACCCAAAAGTTGTACACGTTCCTTTATCTCATTGGTAATATGTGGTACAACTTGTACCGTTTTACCTAAAAACTCACCTCTTCTTTCCTTGTCTATAACACTTTGATAGATTCTACCAGTAGTGACATTATTTGCTTGAGAAGTACGTACATTCAGAAAACGTTCGTAATGTCCAAGATCCAAATCGGTCTCCGCACCATCATCAGTCACATAACATTCGCCATGTTCATATGGGTTTAAAGTACCTGGATCTACATTTATGTAGGGGTCTAGTTTTTGAATTGTTGTACGGTATCCTCTAGCCTGTAGCAATTTTGCTAAAGAAGCAGCAATGATTCCCTTTCCAAGAGATGAAGTAACTCCTCCCGTAACGAAGATGTATTTGGTTTGTGACATGATTGGTTTCTGTATTACGGGACACAAAGTTACTAATTGACATTAGAACTTAATGGGTTTACTTAGGAAAATCTTTTTGAATTCTTATTATCTAACACCGTAACTCGTTTTACAATTACCATATTACATATGATGATTTAAACATGAGCCCCTTAGGCAGGCTGTCTATGATATAGAAAACAAACAGTAGACTTTAAAACAAAGGTAGTCTACACACCAATATTGCGATACTTTTAAGCTTCTAACGTGATACTACTTTTTTGGAGAAAAATCTCTTTGCACTTTTCGTATGATTGGTTCAAGACCATTTACTTTAATTTCGAACATAGACTTTAATAGCATCCCAAGCTTCCCTTCTGGAAAGCCTTTTTGATTAAACCAAACCAAATATGGCTCGGGCAAATCAACTAAATAGCGCCCCTTGAATTTTCCAAAAGGCATTCTATAGTGAGCTAACTCAATCAATTTTTCTTTATCTGGGGATATTTCCATTTTTTAAATCTAAAAAAATTATATTTAGGAACCTTTTAAAATCGTATTTATGAAAAGAAGAAAATTCATAGGCGCATCTGCAACTGCATCTATTGGACTCGTAGCTTACAGCACCAGCGCTGCAATTCCAGATAGCAAAACAAAAGATACAACTGAATTAAAAGGCAATATAAATCATAGTGCTTGTAGGTGGTGCTATAGCAAAATACCTATGGAAGAATTTCTTAAAAACCTAAACGATATAGGCGTTAAGGCCATGGATTTAACCGGCCCAGAAGATTGGCCATTAATGAAAAAATATGGTATTCATGCCTCCATGTGCTGGGGTGCAGAAATAAGTCTTACAGAAGGATGGAATGA
>CALHVP010000113.1 GCA_938038975.1 uncultured Maribacter sp.
CATTTGTTACTTCTGATGCCTCGTAAATGGGCGAGCCATAATCTATAGTAGTATAGCCATAGGTTTGATGAAGTGCGTTCAACAGTAACCTATCTGCAACTTCCTTTTTCTTTGGCGGGTGAATGTAGTTTTCTTCTCCAACATCCATCGTAATGGCTATTCCAGTATTTGGAATGAGATTTAAACACTGTAATTGTGCTTCTCGAATAAAGGCAGAGTTCTCCGCTTTTTGGAATTCCTCATTATTTCCATATAAAAAAGGAGCAATCTGAACATAGTAAAAAGGAAAATCTCCAATGTCCCATCTGGACCTCCAATCTTTTACCATAGCCGGAAACAATGTTTTGTACTCCTCTGGTGCTAGGCGATTAGACTCTCCTTGGTACCATAAAGCTCCTTTTATGGTATAGGGTATTAAAGGATGTATCATTGCATTGTACAATGCTGTTTGAGCCCCTTGTGGTCTCTTTGTAACATCTTCGTTATTTACCGCTACAGTTTCATAACTGCTTAATACTTCTTTACTCATCCAAGCCTGTACGGTACTACCCCCATAGGAGCTGTGAATCATACCTACCGGACAATCTAATAGCTCTTGTAATTGCTGCCCGTAGAAATAGGCTACTGCACTAAATTTGGGAACATTTGCCGGAGACGCTTGTTCCCAAGCACTAAACTTATCTATTTCTTTTAAAGGCGTTATAGACCCTATCCGTTCCACACTAAAGAGTCGTAAATTAGGATTGTTGGATGTTGCTGCCGTCATGAGTGTTTCAAATGTAGGCTGTCCTTGATAGCCTTCCATAGGTTGTTGCATATTGGACTGTCCTGAACACAACCAAACCTCTCCAAAAAGAATATTATCTAAGGTGATATTTGATGCTATACTGGTTAATGCGATAGTTTGCGGTTCTTTACTATGGGTCGTTTGGACCTCAACACGCCAGTTTCCTTCCTTGTCTGCTTGGATTATAATTGGCTCCGCCAACCAAGAAGTTTGGATGTTAATGTTCTCTTTTGCATCTGCCCAGCCCCAAAGCACAATGCTTGTATTGCGCTGTAAAACCATATTTGAAGATACAATGGCAGGTAGTTTTATTTCTGCCTTAATCGGCTGTATGCCTATTAGATGAAATACTGCTATAAGGGTAATTAGTGTAATTCTGCGCATTGGTTACGGTTTAGTTATCAAGTGGTTATCGTTCTCTAAAATACGTTATTGTATTGAGAATGAACTAAACTAGAGACGATAAAATAGTTTTAACCGTGGCGATAACAAGGGTATACACCAAAAGATTCATTGCAGTGGCAACTGCTATTTTTTATGAATTTAGTTTTATCAATAAAGGCCAATAGAGAAACTAGTTTTTGGCAAAGGTTTAAAGAACGTAAATTGTAAATTGCTCCATATCATGTTCGTTTCCAAGGACATGCACACTATCTCTCATTGGAATATTAATATTTCTAATTTCTCCTTTAATTTTATCTAGTGTATTATGAATTCCACGATATGAATTTATAATAAATAGCCTTTTTATTTCTTCCAGAGACCCCATAGAAGTTAAGAGCAACTCAATTTCATTGGCCTTTTCCTCTCCAATATCTTTTTCAAATTTTAAAAATGGAGCTATAAGTGGAGAGAAATCAAAGTTTCCAACTCCATTGAATAGTTCTTTCTTATAATCAAATTCTAAATACTCTTTTCCTGATAGTAATTTGAATTCGTAGTTTTCATCATCAAATCCACAAAAACATGCTCTAGGCTCATAATCGTTTTCTAAAAAAAGCAGGTTAAGCTTAAATTCTTTTTTATCATCCGAAAGGGTACTAGATATCTCTTTTAAATTACTAATAAATTGATGTGCAATGTTTGCCTGTATTTCCTCTGTGTTATAATCTAGTAGCGAATTCATTAGATTATCAATGCCCTCATGTAGCTCACTATCATTCAAGAACTTATTTAGATGATCTAGTTTTTCTTGTTTGTAGTTATTACTGCCAGTTATTTCGTTATTCACTAGCCAATTAATACTATCTATCTGATTAATTTCTTCTTGAATACATCTATAAAGAGGATATTCTTTGTACGTTTTAATGGCATCTCTTACGTGTAATTCCAATTGATTCTTTATCAGGAGATTTTTATTCATATTTTAAAAAGTAGTTTATAAACATTTAATGATTGGTGGATTAGACTACCAATGTTGCCCTTAAATTATTCGATAATATACTTACTTATAAATACCAAAAGCCTGCTTGGCAATCTCCAATTCCTCATTGGTAGGAATTACCAATACTTTTACTCTAGAGCCTTCGGTATTGATTTCACGAAGTTCGTTAGTTCTTGTATCGTTTTTAAGGTCGTCTAATGAAATACCTAGGAAATCCATATCTGTGCATACTAGTTTTCTTAGCACGCTAGAGTTTTCTCCTATTCCTGCGGTAAACACAATGGCATCCAACCCGTTCATTGCTGCGGTATAGCTTCCAATGTACTTTTTAATGCGATATGCGTTCATTTCAAGAGCTAATTTACATTCAGTATCACCATTTTCAGCTGCTGCCTGTATATCTCTTAAATCACTAAAGCCAGTAAGCCCTAACATACCACTCTTCTTGGTGAGTACCGTGTTTACATCATCTAGGGAATACCCAAGGGTGTTTACCATATGAAAAATAACTGCATGATCTATATCTCCACTTCGAGAACCCATTAGCAATCCGTTTCCTGGAGCAAAGCCCAAGCTATGGTCTATGCTTTTTCCGTTTACGACAGCTGTTATGCTACAGCCATTCCCTAGGTGAATACTAAGGATTTTAGATTCCTCTTTTTTAAGATATTCTATAGCCTTCTCCGATACATATTTATGGCTCGTGCCGTGAAAACCATAGACTTGGATACCATGCTTCTCATATAAGGCATTTGGTATCCCATATTTACGCGCTTTTACTGGCATGGTTTGATGAAAGGCAGTATCAAAAACAGCAATTTGTGTTGCCTCTGGGAAAAGACGTTCTGCAACGGTAATTCCCTCTAAATTATGTGGATTATGTAAGGGAGCTAAGGTGGAGAATTCTAAAATTTCTTTTTTAACCGCCTCGGTTATAAGGGTAGTGGCTGCAAAGGAATCTCCTCCGTGTACCACGCGGTGTCCCACAGCATGGATTTCTTTACTGTCACGAATGACTCCTTTTTTAGCATCTAGTAAACGGGATACTATTTTTTCAAGTCCACTTTTATGCGTTTTAATTGGACCTTCTTCTTCAACCGAAACCGTATCTGACTTATATAGCAACATCGCGTTGTCCGAACCAATACGCTCCACCATTCCTGAACAAACAACTCGTTCCTCGGGCATTTGAATGAGCTGAAATTTAATAGAAGAGCTACCGGCGTTTAGGATGAGGATATTCATGGTATGGATGGTTACTTTAGTTTCAAAATTCAAGTTCAAATGTCAAATTCAAGTGTCAAATTCAAATTCAAAAATGAGTTTACGTTTTTCGATTTAACCTAATTATTTATTAAATTTTACTGCTACTGCTACTGCTACTGCTACTGCTACTGCTACTGCTACTGCTACTGCTACTGCTACTGCCTACTAAATTCAACCCACTACCAGCTAATCAAAACCCCTCAGCCTGTATAGCAGTAATCACAACGGTATTAAAAATATCGTCTACGGTACAGCCACGGCTTAAATCGTTTACAGGTTTATTTAGTCCCTGTAACATGGGTCCAATAGCTAAGGCTCCCGTTTCTCGTTGTACGGCTTTATAGGTATTATTTCCAGTATTTAAATCTGGAAAAATAAACACAGTAGCTTTTCCTGCAACTTCTGAATTAGGCAGCTTACTCATTCCTACTTTTAAATCTACCGCCGCATCATATTGTATAGGACCTTCTATTTTTAAATCTGGTCGTTTTTCTTTCACCAATTTTGTAGCCTTACGCACCCGATCTACATCTTCTCCAGAGCCTGAAGCACCAGAGGAATAAGATAACATGGCTATTCTAGGTTCTATGCCAAAAGCAGTACTTGTATCTGCCGAAGAAATAGCTATTTCTGCTAACTGTTCTGCAGTAGGGTTGGGGTTTATAGCACAATCTCCAAAAACGGTTACTCTATCTGGTAAACACATAAAAAATACAGAAGAAACTAAGGATACTTCTGGTTTTGTTTTTACAAACTGTAAAGCGGGTAATATGGTGTGCTGTGTGGTATGTATAGCTCCTGAAACCATCCCATCTGCATGACCTTTATAAACCATCATTGTTCCAAAATAGGAAACATCGGTCATTAGGTCAGTAGCCATAGTCATATCTACATTTTTGTGTTTTCTAAGTTCAAATAGGGTAGTGGCATACTCCTCAAAGTTAGGAGACGCTATGGGGTCTACAATATGTATGGTATCTAAGTCTAGTCCAATATCTAGTTTAGAAAGAATTCCAGAAATCTGTTCTTTGTTACCTAGTAACGTTAGCTCTACAGCATTTACTTCTACTAATTGCTTTGCAGCTCTTAGGATACGTTCATCTGTTCCTTCTGGTAATACTATATGTTTTTTATGCTGTTTAGCCCGTTTTAATAAGTTGTACTGAAACATTCGCGGCGTAATTCCATTTGCTTTAAATGTAATTAAGCGTTCTGCTAACTCCTCTGTTGGCACATAGGTTTCGAAATCACTAATTGCTGTTTTTATCTTTTCTGTATTTTCAGCATACATCTGAGATTTTATAGCTCCAATATCATTTGCCATGGAGAAGGTACCGCCCTGTACAGAAATAATAGGAACCACATCAGAAAGACCTTCTATAAGTTTAATAATAGCTTCCTCTGGTGTTAAACCACCCGTTAGTACAATACCAGAAACCGAAGGATAATTTGCAGAAATATTTGCCTGTAGTGCTCCTAAGATAATGTCTGCTCTATCTCCAGGGGTTATTACCAAACCATTCTCCTTTAGATGTTTTAAATAATTACGCAGTTGCATGGCACCTACACTAAAACCGTCTACTCTGTTGTTTATATACTTTTCTCCAAACAATATCTTACCGTCTAGGCTATCGTTGATTTCCTTTACGGATGGGTTAGATAAAATTGGGTTGAGTGGTATAGCGCAAGCTAATACAGTACTAGGTAGTTGTTTTTTTAATTCAGAAACTACAGCCGTTAGATTTTTAGGTTCCACTTTGTTTGCAATAGCGGCTAAAACTTGAACCCCTTTATCATCAAAAGAATCATAAGCAATTTGTAGATTACCTACTAAGGCATCCATGGTCTTACCAACGCCACTTGCTAGAATAATAGCAGGGATTCCTAGATTTTTTGCAATGACGATGTTAATATCAAATTCAATCATAGAACCCTCGCCAGAGAAATTAGTTCCCTCTACCAATACAAAGTCTGATTGTTCTTCTATTGCCTTGTATTTAGCAATGATTTTACTAAAGATTTCATCGTCTTGATCTTCATTTTTCATTTTTATTACCTGACTCCTTGTAAACGCATAGGAATCGGTAAAAGGAATATCCAAATTGAAATATGTAGAAATGGTGTTGATATGATTATCTATGCCGCCTGGTTCAAAATCATCTATAATAGGTCTGAAATAAGCAACTTTTGCAGCCTTTCCCAAAAGTAATTGCATTAATCCTAAGGATACAATGGATTTTCCGCTGTTAGATTCTGTGGTGGCAATATAAATAGCTTTACTCATTGCGAATGGTTTATGGGATGCAAATTTAGGGGTTTAATCCCTCATTGAGGGTTTAATTGTCCAAGGCTTGCTTAGAGTTTTACAATGTGTTTTCAGACGCATCGCTCGCACCCTTACGTCGAAGTCATTAATTTTCGTTTCAAAATAGGATGAATGTCAGTATTTTGCTAAGAAAGCAGTTTATACTCTTTTGTTTTGATATATTTTGAAGTTTATAATCACCTAGGACTTAATTTGCATTTTCTGAGAATCTATTTGCGATGCAGGGTTGCATAAAAAAACCCAAGATGATTATCTTAGGTTTCTGTTCTTTAGTAATCGTTAAATGCATCTATTACGTACTTCTAAGTCTTATGATTTTTGTCTTTACAAACGGAACCCTAATTAGAAATCCAGTTCCAACAATGATTGCATATACCAGCCAAGTCTTATCTAATATGGCTACGTGTAGGATGCTTAAGAAAATTGCAACATACGATAAACTTTGCAGCTTTTTCCATTTTGATTTTAACCGCTTCATTGATTTCCTATTTGAGGTATATAGTAATGGAATTAATAAGAGTACAGCTATTAATCCAGCAACATAATTAACCTGGGTAAATGTTTCTAGAAAACCCTCTGCCCATATAAAAAATATAAAATGTAGAAAGCTCCAAACTGTGGTAGCAATTCCCATGGCTTGTCTTACATACAAATTGGTAATGCCAAATATGATAAAAAAGGGTGTGCAAGTAAGCACTGCAGTCATCCACCTAATAGCAAATTCACCTGTGATATGATATAGCATTTCTAAGGTAGTTGCACTATCTGATTCTGATCCTTTAACTAAGGTAATTATTAACCCTTTAGAAAAATCAATGTGGAGCATATTTACAATAATATAAAGTGGTGCTATTGCTAATATGCTTACAATAACCCATCCGTAGTTTCTTTTAATAAAACTCATTTTAGTTCTTTATACAGCCTTTGTTCAGATTTACTTTTTAATACTAATCAAGACTACTTTACCTTGATGCTGGGATTGTAATTTATATTTTGTGTTTTTACTTACTGTTTGTAAAAACGCCTTAGTTTCTACCATATCCGCATTGTCTACATAAATAAGGGTGTTGTTATGAAAATTGGATTCAAGTATTTGAAAAATAGTCAGATACAAATCTTTCCAGCCATCCAATAGTAATAAATCTATGGGTTGTTTATGGTTTTTTAATGTTTCTTTCGCATCGCCGACCCTAACTTCAATAAGGTTGTTAACCCCTGCTTTTTTAAAATTTTCAATAGCACTTTTGGCCTTAGAATCTATTAACTCTGTTGTAATAATATGACCACCTGTTTCAATAATACCTTTTGCTAGGAAAAGCGTAGATATCCCAAAGGAAGTCCCAAACTCAACTATGTTCTGAATGTTATTTTGCTTTATGAGTTCAACTAAATCTTCTCCTTGTTCTTTTGAAATTGAAAGATATACATCTTTAAAATCAGATGGTTGTATGGGTTTAAATACACTTTTCGCGATACTTTTCATGGCCTTAATCATGTCATACTTAGCATCGCTGTATAAATCAGCTAAGGTTTCATTTATTTGTATTTTATCTTCTGTAATCATTCATCTCTATTTTAAAAAGGAATTGCACCAAGACAGCTGTTCCTTTGATTATTATTTACGGAGTTTTCTTCTTGCTTAAAAAGGTCATTTTTTTAATCGCTAAAATTTCTGGTAGGATAAACAGTACGATGTACGCAGCATATATCGCAACGGAAGGAACTCCCATAACCCCAGAGGCAGCGGTACCGAACATATCAAAAAACTCCGTTACTAATCTCATGATGAAAGCGAGACCTATCAATGCGGGGCTCTTTGAAACCAAAGCATAAATCATTACTACGCCCATGGCGATATTACGTGCTGAAGTCATCCAGATAGCCATACTGTGTGCATCTGTATCGCCCGTAAATCCTGGGATAACCAAATCTGGTTTCAAATAACCCATAACACCTAACATTAATCCGAAAGCGGCTAAAAAACCCCCGAAAAAGGTTATCCAAGTTGGAATTTTTACTTTATTCATGATTTTAAATTTAATGGGTTCTTAATTTTGTTCCTTAGAGGGATATTGTTCAAATTATGTAATACTACAGAACCAATCGACTGCTTATTCTACATAAGTCATATCCACATTATCATACACTCGAATACCAGTAATTTTCTCTGTTTTCTTGTTAATGTCGTAGATAGAGATTCCGGCTTGAGGCTTGAAAGTTGCACTTCCCCATACATCGCAGGTATATTCACCTGCAAATGTTCCTTTTTCTTTATCAAAAATATAGTTATGAAATTTTAAGGGTACTCCACCATCAGCAAAGAAATGTTGAAAGTGTTCGCGAAGTCCGTCTTTGGTCTTATGATTCCAACGCCAACCTGCGGGCTCTCTAAAATAGACATCGTCTTCAAAAGACAATGTATCCAAAGTGGCTTCGACATTGCCAATGGTAATACCGTCAAAATACTTGACCACCTCGGTCGGTTCTGTCAGCTTTATTTCCTTTTCAAAAATGGAGGCTCTAAAAATGTGCCCTTCTGTAATTGGATATACTGAATGATAGGTGCGAACCGCATTGTATTTAGTGCCATCTTTAACCAAAATGACCACTAATGGTAAATCGAACGTATTATTTAAAAGAATATCATATTCGATTACGAGGTGCTTATCATCTTCAAACTGGCGGAAGATTTTTATTTCTTTTACTTCATCTTTAAGGTATTCATTTAGTTTTTTTAGTAGTATAATACCCGAGGCTTTACCTTTAGATTCCCCCACGGTTTGCAAGTTGAGCACAACATCTTCTGTCAAATCTGTTAATATACCTCTATAGTCTTCAGTTGTAATTAGTTCTATAAACTTCATTTTGACTTTGATTTTATAATTATTGATAAAAAAAAGGAATACTGGAAAGCACCAATATTCCTTTTTCCTTGTTAGCGCAACTACTTTCTATGTGTAATGCTTTGGTGCGCTTCTTATTTTTTACTCATTATAACAAAAGCAAAAACCGCTATCAAACACATAACACCACCCATTATGGCAACGGGCATATTACCTGCAATCAGATTATTTATAAGATCAAAACCGTCACTCATTATTCTAAGCACTAAGACAATCTTAATCATAGCTGTACTATTCTTTACAAGAGCAAATATGGTAACGACTGCGGTTGCTACGTTTCTTGAAAGAAATAAACCCAATGGCCCTGCTAGAGATAGTGCTCCTGCCGCTGTTAATGCTTCCCAGGTTCCTAATAAGGCATCTGGTTGAAAATAACCTGTAAGGCTTGCTCCTGCAGTAATGAATGCGGTTATCCAAAGGTATATTTTAATCCACTTTGGAGTTGTTGTCGTTGAATTCTTAGTCATGATTATTAATTTTATAGTTATATCATTTAAAATTTACCATTCTCGTTTTTCCATTCTGACTTAGCCGGAATAGGTGCGATTACATCCCAATGTTCAACTACTTGTCCGTCTTCAAGTCTGAACAAATCATAATAAGCAGTAGGTGTGTCTTTTCCAAAAGTGCCTTCACTCATTGACAACACAAAGTTCCCTTGTCCTAAAACTTTATATATTTTGGTGTACTTCATAAACATCCCTTGTTCTGCCATCATCTTCATTGCATTGCCAAGCCCGTCTAAACCATCAGGTACACTAGGATTGTGTTGAATATAATTTGTTGGATTTATGAAGGTTGCAATTTTATCCATTTCACCTTTCATGAATACGTTTTCTATAAGATCACGCACTGTTTGCTTATTAGCCTCTGTTTTGTCTAAATCTGTGAGTACGATTGAACCATCAAATTGAGTATGACCACTTGGGTTTGCTTTTGCAACTGGTAATAAGTTATCCCAATGTTCTACAATTTTTCCATCTTCAAAACGGAATACATCAAAACCCGCTTTTGGTCCATAGAAATCATATTCGGTATGCGTGAAAACATAATCGCCATCTTCAAATGCACGTATTACATTAGCTTTAAAACCTTCAGGAGGTGCATGTTGCATCACTGCTCCAAAACCTGCTAATCCGTCTGCTACCCCTAAATTATGTTGTATGTATTTTTCAGGATTGATGTATGAGATAGGTTTCTGATCTCCGGTATTAAAGGTGTTTAGTAATGCTACAACTTTATCTTTATTGGAGATTTCTGTTGATTCTAAAGAAGTAAGCATTTGAGAACGGGTCATCACCATTGTTGGTGCATTCATCATTCCCATAAACGTTTTGGATGTCGGACTGTTCATAAAAGGCTGTAAAGCCGCATCAGAATTTTCTTTAGTATCCCAATAGATGACAACTACCTGCTTACCATTTTCATCAACACCTGTGATACGTTGCCTAAAACCTTTTCTAGTAGCGGTTTCTTTTGCAACATGTTCATTGGCTGTATTGAAAGCTTCAATTGCAACAGTATCACCTAAATTGAAATACATCATTTCTGCAAATTCACTTTTCTCAGCCGCAAAATCTGCATTGATAGTAAAACGATTCATTTTCATAGAAGCACCTTCAATCATTCCTGCATAATCTGCGACAGAACTATCACTCATAAACTTGCTCATAGAAGCTTCAGCATCTGCAAGTGTTTTCCAGTATACGATTACCGTATATTGTCCATTTTCAGCAACGCCGCTTTCACGTCTAATAAATCCAGGCTGTTTACTGGTGAAGTTTTCTTGAACTTTGGCGTCTAAGTCATTGAAAGTTTGACTATTTGCTACAGTTTTAAGTGAAAAAGTAGTGACCTCCAATACGGAAGGCGGCACAGCTTTTTCTTCGTTTTCACAACTTGTAGCTAAAACGGCTACCATTGCAACTAATACTAGTTTATGTTTCATAGGACTTATGTTGGTGTTAAATTATTTTGGTGTTTTTACTTTAAAGAGATAGTGACTCAAGACTGAATGAAATTAATAGTTACACTACCATGTATTCATTGCATTTAAAATTCTATCTTTTTGACTTTAAAGAGATTTTGAAATTTTGACCTGGCTTGAAGTCATAGCCTTCACCAATTTCAACAACTAAAATATTATCCGAATCAATCCTGAGGTTTACAGCTGCATTACTTGATGTAAATGAGCTTACATCTTGCGCATTTTCGAAAGTAAAGTAGTATCTGTCAAAGGTATCTGCTTCCAATACTCTAAATAAAGTCCCATAATTCTCATCATCGGCTTGAGCAACAACTTCGAAAGAGATACTATTTTCATCTATATCAATATCATACAAGTTTAAAAGATAGGCTGGGAATTCAACAGCATCGCTAAGAGTTGCTGTGGCAGCCAATGAGCCCGCGGGCGATTGGAATAAATCTTCGATTGCCAATTCAGCACCTTCAGTAAAAGCAGTTGATTGAAATGTATTGGTTACCGTTACACTAGAACCTAGTTCTATAGCATCACGTCTACTATCATCATCATTATTACAAGAGAAAATTGTAAAAACTATTGTTAGAATAGCCAAGAAATTTAATTTCAAATACTTCATTTTAATTATGTTTTATGTTTCTACTGCAAAATTGTAAAAACACAAATCAAGATTACTAATCAAAATGATGCTAAAAATGGTAAATATGAGAAATACTATGCCTGCTGTTTTCTAAAATCTTTGGGAGAAATCTTTAATTTATTTTTGAAGAATTTTGTGAAATTGGTGACTTCATCAAATCCAATATCAAAAGCAATTTCTTTTAGGCTTTTTTCGGTACTCGCAATAGCGCGCTTGGCTTCTAGAATAACATAGTCATCAATGAAGGCTTTTGCCGTGTTCAGGGTCACCTCTTTTACGGCTTGATTAAGAAGCTTTGTAGAAATAATTAGCATTTCGGCATAGTCTTTTACATTTCTAGTAGTACTATAATTAGCTTCTACTAAATTTTTAAATTGTAAAAAAGTATCATAGTGCTTTGTATTGTTGCTTTGTAGCTTATTTTGAGGTGATTTTCGTTCTAATTTTAATAGATATAAATCTAATAAGGCAGCAATAATATTTTTTTGGGCAAAAGCGTTTTCAGTTTCCAACTCTTTAATAAGTTGACTTAAAAAAGTTTCGTTAAGTGCTTTATCTTTTGCAATAGGTTTGATGATGTGATAATTGTACAGGTGTAAAATTAAATTTATAGAAGATTGCGAAAAATAGTTAATTACAAATTCTTCAGTAAAAACAAATAAGTAGCCTTCATAATTCGCATTTTCTTGAAAAGCATGTATTTGGCCTTTCGCAACTTTTAATACCGAACCAGCTTCTAACTGATACTCTTTTAAATCTACCTGATGACTCCCTGTACCTTTCGTAACAAATAGCAATGCAAAAAAAGACAACCTATGGGCGCGAGTAGGGTCATGGTCTAATTTAATTTCTGGTATTCTAGCAAAAAAATTAGTGAGGTTCATAAACTCAAACTCCTTAGTTTTTTCGTCACTAATACACTTAAATGATATCTTGGGTATGTTCTTCAAAACCGCCTATTTAATTTTTAGTATTATTTTTTATCCTTACCCACGCTTTAGTGCTTCTTCCAACGGTTTTATGCTAACCATCCTTCTGTTCTATATATATCAATAGCTTTTGAAATCATCTCCTTAATTTCATTTTCCAATTCTTCGTCTAAATAGGAAACATGAAAACAGCTTTTCCCTTTTTTAAATTTCTTTAATCGATCTGAGATGTACTCAAACGCTTCAGGATGGGTATATGCAGGAAAGAAATAAAAGCGAACATCTTTTTCTTTAGGAACTATACTCGAAAAATAGATTCCATCCACCATTTTTTTTCCTTGAGGTGCTTGTATGGTGCCACTCAACTCAAAATTAGATTCGGTATCTACTTTTACTTTTAATGGACCTAAAAAACGCTCAAGTGTTTTTTTTAAGCTGTTTCTAACCTCAGTAACTTCTGTTTTTTTCATTTCTATATTCTTTTTAAGTTAGATATAGTAAAGCCATTACTGTATAAAGAGAATGAATGGGTATGTGCCATTGGGCTTAAAACAAATATAGCGGAAAAGAGCTGAATTTTAAATTCAACTCTTTTCCGCTATCTGGAATGCTGTTTACGCATCCACGCTATTTGCCTTATACTATTTGTTTTTGAACACGGAATAGATTCGTATTTCTGGGTTGCTAGCTAAAAAAGGCTTTAATTCCCGTACTACATCATTTTCAAATAACGCTGTGGTTAAGTATGCTTTTGCTTCATCTTCAGATGCAAACCCATGAAGTACTTGCACGTCTTCTGCTCTAATTAAAAGCTCTTTTGAAGTTGCACCAACTATTTGTTGTAAAAATGGCTCCTTGTACTTTAAATATACCCCAGCTGCCGCACCTCGGTTTTCAGTTTTAATGTCTAAAGTAATTTCTAAATAGGCATTTGTTTCTTTCTTTTCCATAGTCATAGATGTTAATGTTAATAATGCTATTGCTGCAAAAACAGACAATATTCCAATTGATACTTTTCTTTTGTTTTTCATTGTATGTAGTATTTGTTACCATACAAAAGTATACGCAAGCAGAAGCTTTTGAAATGGACAAAACCGACTTAACGTGGTAAAATTAGGAAATGGTATTTCTGAATTCTGCAGGACTACAGCCCACTTGTTTTTTGAAGAATTTGGTAAAATAGTATGGGTCATTAAAACCTAAATCGTAGCCTATTTGATTAATTAATAAATTGGAATGGGTTAATTTTCTTTTAGCCTCTAGGATAATTCTATTAGAAATTGTTTGGGAAACAGTGGTTCCAATTTCTGACTTTACAATTGAATTTAAGGTTTTAGTAGAAATGGATAATTCATTAGCAAAATTAGCCACAGACCATTTTTCCTTAAAATTATTCTCTAATAAATTTCTAAACTTAAGATAGTTGTCATTATCCGGCTTACTATAAGGTACAGTAGTTTTTCTCTTTTCTCTTTCAATGACTAATAGCATTGTTTTTAGTATATTAGAAAGAATACTGCTGTTAGCAAATTCATTAGTATTCCCAACTTCATCCTCTATTTGCAGAAAATAGTTTGTTATTTTTTGTTCTAATCTTTTGGGTATTTGAAAATAGGGCTGTTGTGTATTATTGAAGATAGAATAGGTGAGGAAGAAATTAATATCGGTTTCATTACTAAGAAGAAAAGATTCGTTAAAATGAATGAGATATCCTTGGTAATCTTCACGCTTTTCAAAATAATGAACCTGGTTTTTAGCGATAAAAAATATGCTGTCCGCTTTTATATCATAGGATTCAAAATCTATAAAATGAGTTCCTTTTTTATTTTTAAACCAAATTATTTGATAGAAACTATGCGAATGTGGTTTAGCCGAATGTTTAGAATTCAATTTTTGATATGCTGCTAAATCATAGATATCAAACTGCCGCTTTTTAGGATGGTTTTTTAGAAAGTGATATGTTTCTATGTTTCCCTTTTGCATTGAATTCTATAGGTTTTCTTTCAATTGTATTTTGTTAGTCGTTATTTTTCTATTTATTTTTTTAATATACTATAAAATCTGAAAAATGTTCTGTTTCTATTGCCTGCCATTCTTCTTTTATAATACTGTAATACACATCAGTTCTGCTTTCTCCACTTGGAGCCACATAGTTATTTCTAAAAACGCCCTCTTTCTTGGCTCCTAAATTTTCTATTGCTTTTTGGGATCTTAAATTCTCTCTGTCTGCGCTAAACTGTATTCTTTTAAAGCCAATAGTTTCAAAACCAAATTTTAATAATTCGTACTTACATGCTTTGTTTATTCCAGTACCTTGGAATTCTGTTCCATACCATGTCCAACCAATTTCACATTTTTTATTTGCCGTATGGACATTACCAAATCTGGTGCAACCAGCCACTTTATTAGTTTCCTTATCAATAACTAAAAAAGGATAACAGAGACGGTTGTTTTTGTCTTTAATTGTTTTAGCAATGTAGTTTTTAAGGCCTTGCTCGTTATTCACTTTCATTCCCATAAACTTCCAGATTTCTTTATCAAAGATGATATCCTTGAGTTCTTCGTTTCTTTTATTATCGAATGGAATAAGTAAGACTCTGTCGTTTTCTAGTTGAATGTCAGATTTTAGAAGTTTTATTTTCATTTTATATGTTGGTTAATAAGTTTATAAAATTGGAATAGTCTTGATTTTATTAGTACATAATTATTTGACAATTCCAAAATGTGTAGGTGGTTTTAGTACTGTTTTTAATCTATTATTTGGTAAAACGACTTATAAATAAATACGGTAGATGAAGCGTTTGTTTGAGTTTCAAACTTCAAATTTATAAATTCTGCTCCTCTATAGGACACACCTTTTTTTTCTCTTAGGTTTTCTAGCTTCTCCCAATCATTCATTGTGAGAACAATAATAGCACACAAGCCATCACTTTGAATATTGAAATGTAAAAATTCTTTTCCGTTTCGCTCCTCATATTTTTGGAGCCAATACCTAAGTTTTGTCTGATCAATATTTTTAAGTTGTTTTACCAGTTCATCTTTATATAGTTTGGATTCCGGTTTGTTACTTTCAAATACTTGGTTTGTATTAGTGCAATCAGGACGATCACAGGAAATAAATCCAAGTACAAAAACTAATAAAATCGTTTGTATAGCGACTTGTTTCATATACTATTTCTCAAATTTTGTATAAAGGTAAGGCTATGGTAGATAGGGTAGTGCAGGAAGTTGAATGTTTCCTAAAGCATTGGTGGTAGGTGAAACAACTTTAGACTTCCTTTTATTGAGTTGTTAGTGTATTAGATAAATACTATGATTCAGTTTTACTGGTATTAAAACCATAAATGGTTGTTTGCATTTCAACAATTTTCCATGCTCCATTTACTTTTTCCATTAGTCTTGTTTCGCGTTTAAGTCCACGCAAGGAATCTTGTTGTTCATAAATAACCCATGCTCCATTCCCATAAAGACGAACATCAATACTGTCTACTAATTTGGGTAAAGGCTCTGGTTCTGGGTGTTCTTCAATAAACGTTTTTACAAATTTACTTATGTCCTTCCAACCAACTAATTCAGAAAACGTGTTTTCTAAGAAATCTATATAGGTTTTGGTAATGCTAGCATCATGGACCCATTTATCCTTCCACGCTTCATAATCTCTCTGAAAAGCTGCTTTTGTTTCATTATTTAATGTTTCAAGAATTGCTTTTTTTTCTTGCTCTGCTGGTACTTGTTGGTCTACAGTTTCTAATGTCTTTTCTTTTTCAAGCTCTTTACGCAGCTTACATATCGATTGCGCAGATTGGCGTCTTCTGAAACCCGCTTGAGTAAGGCCTTTCTACGCTACGATTGAGTAGGAGTGAAGTCCATTTAAGCAAACTTGCTAAAAAGTCCTTTAGCGTAACGATTAGGAATGAGTGAGGTCCATCTGCACAAAGTTGCACAGGAATTCATTTTGACTTCAAAAAAAATCGAGGACTTACGTCCCTAAGTTGGCTAAATATTTGAGTGAGAAAGTTCTGCTTGGGTTTTAATTTGGCTCAGAAAATATATGTTTTGAGCTATTTTTGCTAACGGTCTAGTGTATGATTTCGTTGCGTGTTTAAGCAACTAATTTAGCAAATAAATCACAGATAGAAAGTCCGCGAGGACTTTCGTACGTAGGCTTTAACTAGCAATGAATTATACACGGCTTAAGTTTGATTCTCTATAAATTGATGTAATAATCAGAAAGAACAAAAGAGAGAATTAAGGTTACTATACACGGTGAAGCTTACGACTTCGACAACATTGATAATCCTCTCTCTTTTACTACTTAGATCAC
>CALHVP010000114.1 GCA_938038975.1 uncultured Maribacter sp.
ACTTGGGAGTTACGGCGATTTAGGTTGTTTTTCATTTGATTATGTAAAAACGATTACTTGTGGAGAAGGGGGAGCATTGATTACTAATAATGAAACCTATTACAAAAATGCAGATCATTATTCGGATCACGGTCATGATCATATTGGAAAGGATAGAGGAGCTGAGAGTCATCCTTTTTTGGGATATAACTTTAGAATTTCAGAATTAAATGCAGCAGTAGGGTGTGCCCAAGTAAAACGATTAGATAGCTTTTTAGAGATTCAAAAAAAGAACTACACAATTTTAAGAGACGTTTTGAAAGATATAGGCGGACTCACATTTCGTCGTGTGCCCAAAGGAGGAGTAGAAAATTACTCTTTTCTAAATTTCTTTCTGCCAACTGAGGAAGAAACAAGAAAGGTGCATAAAGCACTAGTTCAAGCTGGTGTAGATGTTTGTTTTTATTGGTATGATAATAACTGGCATTATTATAGAAAATGGCAACACCTAACAAACCTCACATCATTAGGTAATTTACCAAAAGATTTAACTGAAAATTTACCTGATTACGAGAAGGCCGATTTTTCTAAATCGGACTTTTGGATGGGAAGAACCATTTCCTCTTTGGTAAAATTAAGTTGGACAGAAGATGAAGTACGTAAAAGGGCAGAGCTGATGGCTCGTGTAATAACTGAGTCCCTAAAGGATTAATTTAATACGAAACGTAATCTACTATTTCAAGACCATAACCTACTATTCCTACTCTTTTTGATTGTTGACTGTTGGTCAATAATTTCATTTTTGTAATACCAAGGTCATGAAGTATCTGCGCGCCAATACCAAAGTCTCTAGTATCCATTTCTATTTTCGGCGCCTTTTGTATGCCTTGTTTTTGTAATTCTTTTAATTCTTCCAACCTAGATAAGAGATTTAATGACTCAGAATCTTGATTAATAAAAACAATTGCGCCTTTCCCAGCTTGGTTAACGGCATTGAACATGTTTTCTAATTTCTCATCAGGACTATTGGTAAGGGTTCCTAAAATATCATTATTAATTAGTGTAGAATTAATACGTGTGAGTACTTCTTCCTCCTTGCCCCATGAACCTTTAGTTAAAGCAATATGAACATGGTTGTTTGTTGTTTGTTGATATGCTCGTAATCTAAATTCGCCAAATCTGGTGGTGATAGTAAAGTCTGTTTCTTTATTTATGAGGCTATCATGCTCCATTCTATACGCAATCAGGTCCTCTATAGAAACAATCTTTAAATCAAACTTTTTAGCTACTTTAATGAGTTCAGGTAAACGAGCCATAGAACCATCTTCGTTCATGATTTCTACAATAATACCCGCCGGCTGAAGTCCAGCTAATCGCGCAAAATCTATTGCTGCTTCTGTATGTCCAGTTCTTCTAAGTACGCCACCTTCTTTTGCTACTAAAGGAAAAATATGTCCTGGACGTGCTAAATCATGAGGTTTTGTTTCGTTTTCTGTAAGTGCTAATACTGTTTTAGCTCTGTCAGATGCAGAAATACCTGTAGTAACTCCATTTCCTCTTAAATCTACAGAAACAGTAAAAGCCGTTTCCATAGGGTCTGTATTATTGGTTACCATCATATGCAACCCTAAATCTTTACACCTTCCTTCTGTTAATGGGGCACAAATAAGACCTTTACCATGAGTAGCCATGAAGTTTACGGTTTCAGGTGTTGCCAATTCTGCTGCTGCTAAAAAATCACCTTCATTTTCTCTATTTTCATCGTCTACCACAATGATTACTTTTCCCTGTCTAATATCAGAAATAGCATCACTAATTGAATCCAATTGTATTTTATACTCCATCTTCGTTTTCATCGGTTTTCTTTTTGGTCAACAATTTAAACAGGTTTTTGAAGAAGTCAGTAACCACTCCAAAATTCATCATTCCTTTATCCTCTGTGGCTCTTTTAGTTAGGAAAACTCCCAGCGGTAACATTATTAATGTAGATAACCAAGCACCAAAAATGGGGTTTATATTTCCTTCTTTTGCATAATTTCCAGCAAATACACCAATAAAATAATAGATTAAAAATAATACTATAGCAATTACCATTGGAAGCCCTAGACCTCCTTTACGTATAATTGCACCTAGTGGAGCACCCACAAAAAATAAGACAATACAAGAAAAGGCTAGAGCGTATTTGTTATGGAGCGATAAGATATGCAGGTTATAATTTTTATACCTGTTTTCCATTTCTTCCTTTTTACCACGTACAGAACTTAAAATACCTGTTGTTGCGTTTTTTGCCGTATTTAAAATTTGAATTTGCTGCCATTCTGGAAAAATATACAAAACGTCTGATTTGATGGAATCCTGTTTTTCTTTATTGGCTTTTACCAGTTTAATTTTTTCCAGCTGTATCGAATCCTTTTTTAGACGATCTGCGCTTTTTACAGTTGATGTGTCCTTTACTTCTAATGGTGTGAAAACACCTATTCTTGCTCCAATATTTTTTGAAAAAGCTCTTACAATTCTAAAATTATCTTTTTTTATAGAATCGATATCAATAGTAAGTCTAGAGATGTTTTTCATTTTTGCAGTACTTATATCTCGCTCTTCATCCAAATCTACATTGTTGAATTCAGAGAGGTCAATATTCATAATGTACGTGTCAAAATCTGCTTGGGCAAAAGGATAATTTAATTTATTCTTACTTTTTTCACCTACAATGTCTTTGTAATAATGTCCATCTGTAAGGAGTAATTGAAGAATATCGGAGTTTTCATTACTTTTTAATTCTCCCTTTTGTGCTTTAATTACAGTCGTGTTTACATTGTTTTTGCTTTTTTCATGAATAATAACGTTTCGTAAAAAACGATCGTTATCGCCATATTTCTCATCGACCTTAATGGTCATATCTGCTCCCTCAAATTCACTAAAAACTCCTTCAGACACTGCAACAGCAGGTTTTACTTTGGCAATGTTTCGCCTAAGATTAAATATTTTTCGTTGTGATAATGGTATCACGTTATTAGCAAAAAAGAAGGTAACACCCCCGAGAATAGTTGCAAATACAATTAAACTTACCATGGCACGCTGTAAAGAAATGCCAGAAGCTTTCATTGCAGCAAATTCATAGTTTTCTGCAAAAGACCCAAAGGTTAATATTGAAGATAGTAAAACAGTTAAAGGGAGTACTTTTTCAGTAAGATCTGGCATTAGGTAAAATAGAAATTTACCTATAATAATAATGTCTAGACCTTTT
>CALHVP010000115.1 GCA_938038975.1 uncultured Maribacter sp.
GTAAATCCTGGTTGAAAAGGTTTAATCTGTTCCATTAGATTAGCTACCAAATCACCAGCCAACACTTCTGGAAAACCAGGAATATCATAAATAGGTTTTTTTGGATAGATTTCTGAACATTGCCCTCCTGCTTGCGGTAAAGCATCTATGAGATGGCATTTTAATTTTAATAACCCAGCTTCAAAAACGGCAAAAAGACCCGTAGGTCCAGCGCCAATTATCAATATATCTGTTGTAATCATTACTATGCTAATTAATCTCCGGTAAATATACTTGGTGTATAGTGAATAAAATATGATTTATCTCAAGCTACTAACTCAAATTGATTACCTGCTCTATCTGGGGTGCGTATTTCTTAATCGTCATCTCTACACCACTTTTTAAGGTCATCTGATTCACTGAGCATCCAACGCAGGCACCCTCTAGTTTCACCTTAACTATCTTCTCGTCATCAATAGAAATTAAGGAAATATCACCACCATCGCTTTGTAAAAACGGACGGATTTCTTCCAATGCTTTTTCTACGTTTGTTCTTAATTCATCCGAAGTCATTGTTATCATAGCTACTTCTTTTTAACAGCAGCGCAACCTGCCATTGTTGTTATTTTAATTGCCTCCGTTGGTGGAATATCTGTATTTCTACGAACCACTTCCTGCACTACATTTTTAGTAATTTCCTCAAATGCATTTTCAATCTCGGTTCCTGTCTGTAATGCTGCAGGTCTGCCCGCATCTCCGGCTTCTCTAATACTTTGTACTAAAGGAATTTCACCTAAAAAAGGAACTTTTAAATCTTCTGACAGATGTTTAGCCCCTTCCTTACCAAATATATAATATTTATTATCAGGAAGTTCTGCTGGCGTAAAATAGGCCATATTCTCTATGATACCAAGAACAGGGACATTAATAGAATCTTGTTGAAACATGGCTACACCCTTACGAGCATCTGCAAGTGCTACTTCTTGCGGTGTACTTACTACAACCGCACCAGTTACTGGCATAGCTTGCATAATGCTTAAGTGAATATCACCTGTTCCAGGAGGTAAATCCAATAACATAAAATCTATCTCTCCCCAATGTGCATCAAAAATCATCTGATTTAAAGCTTTGGAAGCCATAGGACCTCTCCAAATAACTGCTTGATCACGTTGCGTAAAAAACCCGATGGAAAGTAGCTTTACACCATAGCTTTCCACTGGTTTCATTTTTGACTTTCCATCAACGGTTACGGCCAAAGGCTTTTCATTTGCAACGTCAAACATAATAGGCATAGAAGGGCCATAAATGTCTGCATCTAACAAACCTACCTTAAAGCCCATTTTAGCCAAGGTCACCGCTAAATTTGCAGTAACCGTAGATTTACCTACACCGCCTTTACCAGATGCTACTGCAATAATATTTTTGATTCCAGGCAGTGGCTTGCCTTTTATCTCATTGGTTTTTGGTTTCGCCGGGGCGTCTACCTTAATATTAATTTTAATTTTTGCCTTCTCGTATACCTCCTTGTGGATAATTTTTAAAATTTCCACCTCGGTCTTTTTACGAGCCTGCAAACTTGGATTACTGATAGTGATATCTACCTCCACTTCATCTCCAAAAATCTGTATGTTTTTTACGGCACCACTTTCTACCATATTCTGGCCTTCACCGGGAACCGTTATGTGCTCCAATGCCTTTAAAACGTCGTTTTTATCTAACTTCATTATATATACTGATTCTAAACAACAAAGATAGCTTTTAGAGCCGACAATAAGAAGCTAGCCAATGGAATTATAATATGTTCGCATAGGGTTTGTTGATAGTTGGATAGTTGGAAAAAATAATGATTTGCCCTACATCTTCAGAATACTAAACCAAATCATTAAAAATTCGCTCTCAAATTTTCCTCCCATCTAACAAATTGATGGTACGTGAACCGTAAGCCGCGTTTTTCTCCGAGTGTGTTACTTGAATAATGGTTACTCCATCTTCTTGATTCAATTTTTTAAAGAGCTCCATAATTTCCTCACTCTGTTGCGAGTTAAGGTTACCTGTAGGCTCATCTGCTAATATTAACTTAGGACTAGCAATTAAAGCTCTTGCTACACCAACCAATTGTTGTTGACCGCCACTTAATTGAGCTGGAAACAAATCTTTCTTACCTACTATATTAAATCGATCCAACATATCTGCCACCATAGCTTTACGTTCAGCACCCTTATATTTTTTATACAACAAAGGCATTTCTAAGTTTTCCTGGACAGTAAGCTCATCCAACAAGTGATAAGATTGAAAAACGAATCCTATATATTCTTTATACAAGTTTGCTCTATGCTTTTCCTTTAACGCATGGACAGATTCGTCCAAAAAGTGATATTCTCCCTCATCAAAAGCATCTAACATTCCTATTACATTTAATAGGGTTGATTTCCCAGAACCCGATGGTCCCATTATAGAAATAAACTCACCTTCCTGTACCTGAAGATTTATATCTTTTAATAAAAATATACGCTGGCCACCGGAGTTGACCCATTTGAAAATATTATTTAATTGTAGTAACATAATGCTAATTTTTTTACTATTTATTTTATTCGTCCCGTAAGCTTTTTACTGGGTTCTGCATAGCAGCTCTCATAGTTCTACCGCCTACTGTTATCAAAGCTATAAAAGCAGCTAATAGCCCAGCAGCTAGAAAAAAACCAATATTTAAATTTATTTTAAACGGATAATTTTGCAACCATTCTTTCATAAACCACCAAGCAATAGGAGAGGCAATTAAAAATGAAATACCTACCAGTTTTAGATAATCCTTAGTCAACAAAAATGTGATATTAGTTACGCTAGCACCAATTACCTTTCTCACCCCTATTTCCTTTGTTCGCTGATTTACTATTAATAAAGACATTGCAAAAAGGCCTATACAACTTAATGCAATTGCTAAAATAGAGCCACTGGTGATCATGGTAGTCATACGTTCTTCTTTTCTAAAAGTCCTATCAATATTTTCGTTAAGATAAGATCCTAAAAACTTAGCATTTGGTTCTATCTTTTCCCAAGCTTTTTCTACTGCATCATAAGAACTAGCAATATTAACAGGGGCAACTTTAACATACGCATAATACAAATTCCAATCCCTATTCATAAACATGGTGATGGGTTCAATAGCTTTATCTAAGTTTTCAAAATTATAATCTTTTACAACACCAATAACTGGATAATTCAAGGAGTCATTTATACTAACATAAGCTGTTAACGGGTCTTCTTCGCCAAACTCTTTCGCCATAGTTTCATTAATGACCACACTTAAACTATCATTTGCAAATCCTCTTTTAAAGTTTCTACCCGCTACGATATCTAAATCCAATGTTTCTACATAATCATAATCTACCACCAACATATTGGTTTTTACAACACGGTTTTTATATTCAAAACCAAAAACACTTTTCGAGACACTACCGTCCTTACCATAGCCCAAGTTATTATCGGCACCGGTTATTTCTATAATATCAGCATTACCTGAAAGTTCGTTTCTTAATAACTCAATTGCTTCATAGCTATCCTTTTTTCCATCTAAAGGAAAAGAAAGCACTTGCTCTTTATTAAAGCCAAGATCTTTATTTCGCATAAAATCTAATTGACCGCGTAATACTAAAGTGCCCGTTATTAATAAAATAGCTATGCCAAATTGTACAATCATTAAAACATCACGAACTCTATTTTTTCCGGTAGTTGTAATTTTTCCTTTCAAGGATTGGATGGTTCCCAATTTACTTAATAACAAGGCTGGGTATCCGCCAACCAATAAGGTGATAAGTAATACTGCAAACGAAAAGAAGATAATTAGGGTTGATGATTGTATTAAATCAAAAGTGACTTCCGTTCTAAAAATAGTCTTGAATTGATCGATAAACAATATGCTTAAAAGCACCCCAAAAAAAACAGAAATCAAGAAAACAAAAAGACTTTCGCTCCAAAATTGCAGGAACAATTGTTTTCTCTTAGCTCCTAGTGTTTTGCGCATTCCGATTTCGCGAAGTCTTTGTCCACTTTTGGCAACACTCATGTTTATAAAATTAACACAGGCAATGAACAGAATTAGAAACGCAATACTCAAAACTAAAAATGGTGTAGACCTACTAACTTCTGCGTATCCATTTCTAAATTTTACAAAATTTACGTCCGTTAAAGGCAAGAGCTCATATGTAATAAAACGACCACCACTATTAGGCATAGCACCATCACGTTCAGCATTTTCTATTTGCTCCTTAAAGTTTATATCTATTAAAGAGCGAGTAGCTTTCTCAAATTGAGCAGGAGAAACGCCTTCAGTCATTTGCACATATACATCATGATACTTAGCGTTCCAAGCATTTTGATTTTCTTGATAATCCTCATGCTTTTCAAATCGTACTGCTAGTTCAAATTCTAAACTACTTTGAGGTACATTATTTTCTACTACAGATTGCACGGTAAAAGACTCGTCTTCTCCATTAATCAAAATCTGAACTGTTTTCCCAACTGCCTCATCTGTTCCAAAAAGCTTCTTTGCTGTATTTTGAGTAATCACAATAGACGATAGCTCATTTAACATATTATCCCTTTTACCTTGTAATGCCGGAAAAGTAAACATGTTAAAAAACTCGGTATCTACCCATACCGCATCCATATTGATCTCCTTCTCTCCATAGGAAACAATAGTTTCATCTTGTAAATACCTAGAAGCCTTCTTTATACCGGGAACTTCAGCTGTCAAAGCAGCCATTAAGGGGGCTGGGTGACTTACGCTAGCATCAGGTCCCTTAGGAGTTTGATCAATGGAGTACACTTTATAAATTTGACCTGCATTCACATGAAATTTATCATATGACAAATCAAAGAATCCAGCCATCGCTAATAATATGGCAACTCCAAATGCTATAGATAAACCTACAATATTGATGGATGTGAACACGCGATCCTTTACTAAGTTTCGCCATGCAATTTTAAGATAGTTCTTAATCATGATGTATGTTTTGATTTTATTCTCTTGGAATAAAATATAAGTTTCAGTTTATGCTTCTTTCAAATCTAAAGTCTTTATAACTTCCGTTTAAGACCCGTAATTAGATATAAATTACTCTTTACTCACCTTACTTGAGCCAGACGGATGACCAGTTACTATTTCTGGATTACCACGATACTTTACATTACTTGATCCTGATGATCTTGAATTAATACTGTTATTAACCGTTATTCTGATATTAGAAGAACCAGATGATCTAATTTCCAAATCATCGGTTTCTAATTCAAAAGCTTTAAGTTGGGAGGACCCAGAGGAAGTAATATTTAATTGATTAGACGTTCCTTCCAAAATAAGATGACTTGAGCCTGAAGTAATTACATCAAACGAATTAGTTTCTATGCTAAACTCTCCATTTTTAGAACCAGAGGTATGCACTTTAAAACGTTCTGCCTTAAATTTCATTTTACCTACTACCTGGCCAGAACCAGAGAGACGAATTGTAGCTATTTGTTTCACAGGAATAGAGATAAATACAGTGTTCCCTGAAGAAGGTCTCAATTGTTTATTATCTTTTGCTTTTATAACTAAAATCCCATTTACAACTTCTGTCTCTATGTAATCCAACAGATTATCCTCACTTGTAATTGTTATCTTTCCTTCTGTACCTTCTACCAATTCTGCTTCAAAAAAACTACCAATAGCGACACCATCATAATCTCCTGTCTCTCTTTCTACCGTTACTTCATTTCCGTTACCTTTTATACTATTTTTCCATTGACCATGGCTACAGGCTATACACGTAATTACTAGAATACTGGTTATTAATTTTTTCATGATTTTAGTATGTTTTTGATTGCTATTTTGTTTATTCGTTTCGCAGTGAATCTACAGGATTGGCAATTGCTGCTTGAAAACTTTGCCAGCTTACGGTGAGTAACGCTATGAACAGTGCTGTTAAACCTGCTAGTGCAAAAACCCACCAACTAAGGTTTGTTCTATATGCAAAACCCTCTAACCATTGATTCATAACATACCAAGAAATAGGCACGGCAATTATAAATGCAACTCCTACCCATTTTACAAAGTCTTTATTTAACAGACCAAGCACTTGAGGTATAGTAGCGCCGTTTACCTTCCGAATACCTATTTCCTTTTTGCGTTGTACCACGGTATAAGATGTAAGACCAAAAAGTCCTAACGATGCAATTAGAATAGCTAATACCGTAAAAACCTGAAAGGCAGAACCAAAAGCTTTATCCTCCGCATATTGAGCTTCAAATTTTTGATCTAAAAAAGTATAATTAAAGGTGCTTTTTGGGAAAATCTTGGTCCATTCAGATTTTATTTGAGCAATAGATGATTCAAAACCTGCCACTGATGCTGCCTGAGGATTCAATTTCACCAATAGATTATTTACATCACTCTGATACCTAATAACCATGGGTAACATAGGACTCTTTAATCCAAAGTGATAATAATCCTTAATAACTCCCGCTATTCTCCAATCAGAATTACCCCAAAAGCCAAGAGATTGATTCAATACTTCTTCAGCAGATGAAATACCCATATTCTTAAGAAAGGTTTCGTTCACTATAACTTGATTACCCTCCCAATCAGATGACGGAAGAAATGTTCCTCCAGCTAAAAAATCGATATCCATTAAATCAAAATAATCTGGCTGAACGTGATACGTATAAAATATTTTCTCATCCTCTTCCCTACCATCTGGTAAAATGAGACCACGAGTAGAAGATAAATTATCAAAACTATCACCTGGATAGGTTTGTGCAATGGCGACATTCTCAACAAATGGCAATCGCTGTAACTCTGCTTCCAAAACCTTGAAGTCATTAATAACCAATGAATCTGCCTTTGTAGTAATGACTTCTCCCTTTAAGGCTATAACTTGATTCACATTTGTTCCAATGGGCTGACTTTCTAAAAAATTAATCTGTTTGGTTACTACAATGGTTCCTATAAGCAGTACTATAGTTGCTAAAAACTGAGTAACAATAAGGCCCTTTCTTATGGCTATTCCTTGTGAAGAGGTTTGTATTTTGCCTTTTAATGCCTTTACTGGTGAGTAACTGCTTAAAAGTAATGCCGGATATAATCCAGCTAAAATCATACCTAACAATATAAATAGAAAGTAAGGTGTAAAAGCGGTAATATCTGTTACCCCTACACTTAATTCTTTGCCAGTGATACTGTTATATAATGGTAGTAAAGCAGCAACTAAAATCATTGAAATTGAAATAGCAATAAAATTTAATAAAACCGATTCTATTAAAGATTGAATAATTAATTGTGATTTTTGAGCACCAGACACCTTACGAATGCCTGCTTCCTTAGCCCGCTCCATAGATTTGGTAGCAGATAGGTTTACATAATTTAACCAGGAGAGAATAAGAATAATAAAAGCAATAGCCATTAGAAATTTAATTCTCGTTACACTACCATTCGCAGAAACCTCATATGGCTTATCTGAATACAAATGAATATCTTCAAGAGGCTCAATATTGTGTTGTTCCTCTTTATCTTCTTCAATGTCGCTATCCATTATTTTTTGACGTAAAAGAGATGCGTTGGCATTAGGATCTAGCTTTAGAAACGTATAATAATTATTCGCATTCCAATTAAGTTCATGAGCCCTTGGGCCATATTCTGTCCAAGTTTTTTCAGTTTCATATGATATCAGATATGAATTTCTGTAATGTGCCGTTTTTGGCATATCGGCCATTACTCCCGTTACGGTAAGGATTGCTTTTTCCCCATCTCTAAATGCAGCAATTGTTTTTTGCATAGGATCTTCGGTTCCAAATAATTTCTGTGCAAACGATTGAGACAATACAATAGAATAAGGCTGAGATAGTACTTTTTCTTTTTCTCCTTTTAGCAGTGGGTAATTGAAAATATCAAAATAGGAGGGATCCGCTAATGACCCTAAAGGTTGTTCTAGGATGCGCTCCCCTAGTTGAAACGTCATTTTTTCAAAATAAAACAATCTAACATAATCCAACACTTCTGGAAATTCCTTTTTTAGAGAAGGTCCTGTCAAATTATACGTTTGCGCATCTCCTGCTACAAAAGCATCGCCCTCTAAATAATCCATGTAAACCCTGTACACATTCTCAGAACCTTCAAATTTGTCGTAACTCTGCTCGTAATTAATATAGAGCATTATCAGTACAAAAGAGGCAATACCAATAGCTAAACCAAAAATATTAATGAAAGAATACAGCTTATTCTTAAGTAAATATCTCGTTGCGATTTTTAGAAAGAGTTTGTACATGAATCAGTTTTAATTGTTCTTCTACTAAACTAAAGCCTATTATTGTGCCATAATTCAATTCACTGACTATCAGTTAATTGTGAAAATTAAATATTGAAAAGTGTCAAAAAAATAGACAACTCATGTATAATATATGTACACATAAACCTCAACAGAAGAACTTGTTGGGTATACGTCCCAGTAAGAGTTCTCTGCCTAGGGCCGATTAGAAACTTTCTATTCTGTGCCCAAACTCTTTATAGGATTTACTCTTGCTGCTGCGATGGTTCTAAAGCTTATTATGAGTAATGCAATACATAACATCACCAATCCGCTACCCACAAATACCCACCAACTCATGCTTGTTTTGTACGCAAAATCCTGTAACCAACTATGTATTCCCCACCAAGCAAAAGGAACGGCAATAGCAAAAGCTACCGCAATTATCAGCAGGAATTCTTTACAAAGTAATAGATTTAACTGCACCAATGACGCTCCTAATACTTTTCTAATTCCTAATTCTTTTATGCGCCTTTGAGTAGTATACATGACTAGTCCAAGCAGTCCCAAACAACTTATGAGTATAGCCAAGCCCGTGGTCCATTTTAATAACAAAGATATCTTACGTTCTTGTGTATAGAATCGCTGTATAGTATCTTCCATAAAGCGATACTCAAAATCTGAGGAAGGATATATTTCTTTCCAAATAGCTTCAATTTTAGTTATTGTTTCAGACCATTGCTCGCTATTTTCTGTGGGTAATTTAAAGTGTATGGTATTAAACTGTGAACGTTGGCTCCTGAATGTGTCTCCCGTAAATGCCATGGGCTCTATTCCCGTTTTAAGAGAGCGTTGATTAAAATCTTGCATAACACCTACTATTGGATGATTCTCATCATCAGCCTTAATAGTTTTTCCTATAAGCGCTTGTGGGTCTGTAATCCCCAACTGCTTCATATATGTTTCATTCACTACATATTCTCGTATGGTATCATTCAATGGTAGCCTACCTCCTAAAAGTTGTAGCTTATACATATCAAAGTAGTCTTGATTTCCATAAATTAATTGCAATCCGGTATTGAACTCGGCATCTCCTTCTTGATACAATACGCCTATGGAGTGTGTACTAAAAGAGGCAGGTGGTTGCCCGCCTAAGGTTACTTCAGATACTAATGGCAACTGCTTAATTTCCTTTATAAAACGTGCTTTTTTTTCTGGTGCAGGATTGCTCCATGGGGTTCTAAAAAACGCAATAGCCTCCGTACGAAAGCCCATGTCTTTCTTCATCACATAGTCTATCTGTTTACCTACCAATAAAGTGGCTATTATAAATATTTGAGCTATAGTAAACTGAAAAATGGTAAGATACTTTCTTAGTCCAGATTTTTGATTCCCTTTAGACCCTTCCATCTTTAAAACCGATATTGGTTTGTAACCAGAAAGAATTAACGCCGGGTAAAAACCAGAAAGCAAGGTAACTATTAGAAGTAGTGATAGTATTCCAATAACAGGTAAAACAGCTGCATAAAGACCTAAGGTAACCCCTTGTGGAATAAAATCACTAAATAGTTGTAGTAACCAATGAGCCAAGGCTATAGATAGTAGACCCGCAACTAAGGTTAATAAAAATGTTTCTCCTAAAAACTGAAAAATCAATTGTTTTTTAGAGGAGCCTAATGTCTTACGTATACCTATTTCCTTAGCTCTTTGAGAAGCCTGAGCCGTATTTAGATTGATAAAATTAATACATCCTAATAGCAATAAAAATAGCGCAACAAGACCCAAATTTCTCAAGACGGGAAGACTTGCTCTTGAGGTGTCAAAATCAAATGTGTAATAGTTAGGGTCAAAATGTAAATCGTGCAAAGGTTGCATGTAAAAAGCATCTGTATTACCTATGGCTGTTTCTTCCTTTTCTTCATGTTCTTTTGAAAGTGCATCAAGTACTTTTTGAACCGGACTGGCACTGGCATTTGCACCTAATTTTATGAATAACTGTGAAGCAGAATTGGTGTTGTTCCAATGACCATCTGTAACCGCGCTAGTCATATCTTGTAAATCGGCAGTTTTAAGAGAAATAAATTCTTCAAAAACTAAATCTGTTCGGTCCTTAAAATTAGCCACAACTCCAGTTACCAAAGCAGGAATAGTATCATTATAGATTAGCGTTTTTCCTAGTACTTCATCAAACTTCTGACTGGGAAAATATGCTGCGGCTCTAGATTCAGAAAGCACAACCGTATTAGGATTACTAAGCGCTCCATCTTGTGAACCTGCTAACCAAGTATAGTTTAAGGTTTTGAAATAGTCATCATTCGCATAAATTACAAATTCTGGATTCTTAAAGCTTAGATCTAATTTCTGGTTCTCTACATGTAAAGGATATGTGGTCAAAAATGGAGCTACAGTTTCCAATTCTGACATATTCAAATCTACCAATGCCCTAGCTAAAGGTACTGCTACGCCAGAATTATAAAAATTACCTTCTGGATTGGTAAACGCGGTTGTTATCCTATAAATTCGGTCTCCATCTGGATGAAAGTTATCAAAAGTAGTATCATAATATACAATAGCGCCTATTACAAATGCAGCACTAAGTCCTATGGATAATCCAATAATGTTGATTGCCGAAAAAACCTTGTTTTTTAATATGCTCCTAAAAGCTATTTTAAGATGGTTTCTAAACATGATTATTTATTTTAAGACTCTCAATTTTCTATTCTGTTCTTAGACTCCTTACAGGATTCGCCACCGCAGCTTTTATCGCTTGGAAGCTAACTGTAAAAAAAGCAATACTAACGGCTAAAACACCGGACAAAGCAAAAATCCACCAAGGCATATCAATATGATAAGCAAAACTTTCTAACCAGTTATTCATTAATATATAAGCAAGTGGAAAGGCTATTACTATAGATATAAGGACCAATTTAGCAAAGTCTACTGTGAGCATGCTGGTAATAGTTAGGATAGACGCACCTAGTACTTTTCGTATTCCTATTTCCTTTTTACGCTGCTCTGCCATAAATGCAGTAAGACCAAAGAGTCCAAGGGCAGCAACGAAAATGGCCAATAGACAAAAGATGATACTTATCTGCCCTGCACGTTTTTCTCGTTCATATAATTTGTCCAAATGTTGATCCAGAAAAGAATAACTAAAATCTAAGGTTGGTAAGACCTTGGTGAAAGCAACTTTTAATTGCTCCATTGTATTGTTAAGATTACCTGTTTTAAAACGTACCAACATATATGATTTACGTTCACTTGTGTTATTATGAAATGCATAGGCGCCTATTGGTTTATGTAAGGATTCGTAATTAAAATCATCTACTACTCCAACTATGGTATTGGGCACTCCTATGTGCACCTCTTTTCCGATGGCTTCCTCTGGCGAAAGCCCTAAATATTGTATTGCTTTTTTATTCAAAACAACTTCTACTAAAGTGTCTGTTTCTTTTTTATTTTTAGGCAAAGAAGTCCCTGCCAATAGTTTTAGCTTAAGAACTTCTAACACCTCAGCGTCCGCTACATTTGTTTGTATGTTTAAGGATTGCTTTTGACTAACATCTGTACGTAAACTACGTCC
Source organism: uncultured Maribacter sp. (assembly GCA_938038975.1). GTDB lineage: Bacteria > Bacteroidota > Bacteroidia > Flavobacteriales > Flavobacteriaceae > Maribacter. The sequence continues at coordinate 11,836 of CALHVP010000115.1, forward strand.
GCTTACATCAATCCCAGGATATCCTTGGGTATAAGCAACTGACGACACATCTGCCAAATTTTTAAACTCCGTTTCTAATGCATTTCTATTCTCTTCTCCTCGTAAGCCTTTTACTGAAATAGCAACAACATTATCTGGCTTAAACCCTAAGTTTTTATTCTGTATAAATTGAGTCTGTTGATAAATAACCAATACGCCTACGATTAAGGCAGCAGAGGCTGCAAACTGTAATACAACAAGACCTTTTCTTACTATGGTATTCCCTTTCCCTTGTTTAAATGATGGGGAAAGAATTTCCTTAGGCATAAAACGTGATAAATACAAAGAAGGGTATAGTCCAGATACTACCGTAGTAACCAGCCAAATTCCCACAATAGCCATTAAAAATGAACTTTGAAATAATACATCAATCTCTAATGATTGATTGGTAAGAGCATTAAAACTAGGCAATACTAAAACAGCCAAAACAAATCCTAAAACAATAGAAATAGCAGTAATTAAACCTGTTTCTATATAAAAACGTATCACAAGTGATTGTGAGGTTGCGCCTAGTGTTTTACTCATACCCACTTCTTTTGAGCGTTTTTGAGATCTTGCTGTAGTTAAGTTCATATAATTCATACAAGCGATCAAAAGAATTAGCACAGCCAAATAAGTTAGATTACGTACGTCATCTATATCACCAATACGAGAAACATAAGAATTACCATAGGTGGAAGAATATAGATGTATTTCCTCCAAAGGCTGTAGAGAGAATTTATACCATTGATTCTCTTTTTCTACATTGGCATCCAACATAATTCCCATTTGCTTAACAGTTGCGTCTCTGGTCACATTATCTTTTAGAAGCGCATAGGTTTCAAAACTGGAATTGGACCAGGTATCCCTATCATAAAACCAATAGCCATTACTTGAAGCTAATACCTGTGCATCTATGCTACTATTAGTGGGGAAATCGGCATATATTCCAGTTACCTCCAATTCCATGTTGTTATCTACCTTAATGGTTTTACCCATTGGGTTTTCACCTTTAAAATAGAGTGCAGCAGCGGTTTGGGATAAAATTACTGTATTAGGTCGTTCTAATGGATTAAGCCCATTCTTCTCAAGCAATTCTACATCAAACATAGAAAGCATCTCCTTGTCTACCCAATAAAATAGATTCTCTGTGTAGTTTTCATCATTGACTCTTACGGAGGCCGTACCTCCAAAATCATGTTTAAAAACCCTCGCAGCCGTTTCCACATTGGTAACCTCTTCTCTTAATGCAGAAGCGGTTATAGGTGGCGCAGTTGCCCAAACATCAAAACCAAAATCTCCTTCGGTCTCCACCAAAACTCTATGAATTCTATCTTTTTTAGAATACATAGTATCAAAACTACTTTCATTGGAAATATAAAGAAAGAGTAACATGACAATAGCTAAACCTATAGACAAGCCAATTATATTAATTGAAGAGAATAAACGATTGGTCTTTAGATTACGCCAAGCAATTTTTATATTGTTTTTAAACATGCTATTTTCTTTTTTTGATTGATGAATAAACTATTCTGTTCGAAGACTCTTTACAGGATTTACTGTTGCTGATTTCACTGCTTGTATACTTAAAGTCACTGATGTAATAAAGAGCGCTATTCCTCCTGCTAATACAAACATCCACCATTGGATAGAAATACTGTACGCAAAACTTCCCAGCCAAGCGTTCATAAGGTACCACGCAATTGGGAATGCAATTAGTGCACCTATACCTACCAGAATAATATAATCTTTAGATAAAAGCACTACTATTTTTAGGACTCCAGCACCTAAGACTTTACGGATACCTATTTCTTTAATTCTTCTTTTAGCCATGAATGAAATAAGACCAAACATTCCCAAACAAGAAATGAAAATGGTTAAAAGTGCAACGATATTTACAGTTTTCAACATGCCTTCAATAAGGCGATATTGTCCACTTACTTTTTCCTTTAAATAACTTTGCGCGAAGGTTTTTCTAGAATCTATTTGGGCAAAGGCATTTGCTAGTCTATCCTGAACTGCTTTTTCTTGACCTTCCATAACGCGAATAGAAAGATAACGATGTGATGCTAGACTTTTTTCATCACGATAGTAATGCACCAAAGGTTCCACGGCACGCTGTAAATCTTGATAATGAAAATCCTCCATGACTCCAACAATCGGATTACCGTTAAAATCACTATTCTTAAATTTTAGACGTTTCCCTTCTATTGATGTCCACCCAAAAGCTTCCATAGCACTGCGGTTTATAATCACAGGTTGCTCTTCAGTATTGTCAATAGTGCTATCAAAATCTCTTCCTTCTACTAATGGAATTTTCAACGTTTTTAGATATCCATCATCTGTGTAAGAACGACGCAATCGAACATCGGTATCCGTATTTGCATCATAAAAACTAGTGTAGTTAAAGTAATAATCTGATGGCACAGCTTGGCTCGTTGTAACACTAGTTACATACGGGTTGGCATTCAACTCATCTAGTAACGCATTGAAACTAGAATTGGCGGCATCTAAGTTTTTATAATCAAGGTCAATATTACCAACAATAACATTTTCGCGCTCAAAACCTAGATCGGCTTTCTTCATAAATCCGATCTGACTATTTAAGATAATAGCAACGCAGATAAATAAAATAGCGATAGAAAACTGCAGTATGATAAAGGCATTCTTAAAAAAGAAATTTCCTTTAGCACTATCTATCTTCCCTTTAATACCTTGGGAAACTGGCAGAGAAATAAACCGTAATGTAGGCAGAACCCCAACAACTAGCGTTACCAAAACTCCTAAGCCAATGGCACCAAGAACAACAGGATAGTCATTTTTAAAGCTGAAATTTATTTTCCCAAAATCTGCACCATATACTTCGTTTAATTCTGGAAGTAAAAACCCTATAAAAAGACCTCCAGAAATAAGAATTGAGACAAAAACCAAAAGCCCGTTTTCTAAACAAAACTGAATTATAACACCCTTTTTACTTCCTCCCAAAATCTTACGTACTGCTATGTTTTTGGTTCTACGAAACATAGTTGATGTGTTTAAGTTTAATAGATTTACTAACACTATTAATAACACAAAAAACGCTGCTGCAATAGACCCACCAATGATAGTTTCTACCACTGGAATGGAATCCATCCGCACTTCTGTATGGGGGATAACTTCCATCCTAGAAATCAACGTAGGATCTGCATAGTTTTCTTTAACTAGTTTATCTATACGTTTCTCAAATTCTACTATGTTGGTACCTGGACGTAGTTTCAGGTATACCGGTGAAAAACTATCACCCCAATTCATTTGACTTTCAAAACCAGGATTACCTTTTAATAAGGTATTCGGTAATAACACTCCCAAACGAAATGCTGAATAAGGACTTATAGGCTCTAAAACTCCTGTTACCGTAAGGTTTAGTGTATCTGCAGCTATTAAAATTCTCCCTACAGGATTTTCATTTCCGTAAAGCTGTTGACTTATCTTATCCGTTAAGACTATAGAATATTTTTCGGTTAACGCTGTACTTTGATTACCATGTTTTAGAGGTAAGCCAAAGACATCAAAAAATTCTGGATCTGCATAATCTGTTCTATTTTGAAACTCTTTATCCGCAACTTCCAACCAAATATTACCCCAACCATGTAGATGTGTACCTGCTACAACCTCTGGCGATGTACTTTTAATTTTGTCCAATAAAGGATATACAGCTTCATTATAATCATTACCATCCGCTAAATGCGTTTTTAAATAATAAATGTGTTCTTGCTCTGGTATATTAGCATCTGCTATATAATAGGCATACACTGAAAACATGAGGGTTAAAACACTTCCTATTCCAATACTTAGACCTAGAAGATTTAAAAAGGAAAGCGTCCTGTTCTTCCAAAGGTTTCGTAGTGATAGTTTTAGGTGGTTTTTTAGCATGACATTTCTTTTAGAAATTTTCTTAAAAAAGACAACTCTTCGAAACTCCAATGTCGATTTTCGTGCCATACTTATAAGTGATTGATTTAATGATAGTTGTCTTTAAAATAATTAAAATACAAATACTAATCTGTAAAAAAATTAGACAGTTTTTGTATAAGAATTTGACAGTATGAATACCCTATACAGCTGTTTAATTCAGAAAAAATCCATTTAAAACTACACTGACTACCAACTAGATTTAGAAGATGCATAAACCTTTAATTTTAAGTCTCAATATAAATCCAAAACCATTTAAATAGAACTGGGTTTAAATTTTTCTGGAGCAAAGCTCAAATTTTTAATAGGCCCTCATAAGCTAAATCTAGTGAACATAGTTTACTGTACATTTGCTAACAGTAATTTTTAGTTCATATAGCGCTAAAACTAATTCTGAATTACCAAAGTAAGCAGCTTATGAAAGGTACAAATGATTTTTACGAGCAACTACCAAAACATTCAGGGTCTTTGCATAAAATCATTTCTAAAACAGATGTATTTAAAGCAGTTCCAAATGATTGGTATGTGGTAGTTGCAGATGTGCAAGATAGTACGCTAGCCGTTGCAAACGGGTTTCATAATGAAGTAAATCTAGCAGCCACAGGAAGTATCATTGCAGTACTTAACGCAATTAAAAACCAACCAAAAACATATAAAATCGCATACTTCTTTGGTGGTGACGGCGCTACATTTTTGGTCCCTCCAGAATTAATAGAACGGGTAAGTAGTATAATTGAAGACTATAGAACCCATGTAAGTGAAAATTTGTTTTTGAATTTACGTGTTGGACATATGAAGATTAGTGATGTCGTAATAACAGGACACACCATAACAATCGCAAAACATAGACTTACAGAATATCTTACTATACCTATTATATTGGGCACCGGTCTCAAGTATGCAGAACAAGTAATAAAGGATTCGTTTGTATTAGAAAAATCCAACAAAATACCATCAATTCCAGTTAATCTAATGGGCATGGAGTGCAGATGGGATGAAATTAAGCCTAGTGAAGACATTAATAAAATAGTATGCTTACTCGTCTCCTGTGATGATGATGATGCTCAACCTGCTGTATATTCTGATGTTCTAATGAAGATTCAAGAAATATTTGGCACAATGGATGAAAGACAACCCATATCTAGAACAAAACTAAAACTAGACGCTTCTGTTTCTAAACTACGAAAAGAAATGAGTGCCCGTATTGGAAAGTTTAAATTAGGCTATCTACTAAAGAATTTGTTTTACACGTATCTCGGAAGTTTTTATTTCAACTATTTTGAAGAAGGTAAACTTTATTTGGATAAAATAAGTCTTCTCTCGGATACTCTTATGATAGATGGGACCATAAATACTGTTTTAGAAGGCAGCACGTCTAAAATTAAAGCCTTACAAGAATACTTGGATACCGTTGAGTATGAAGGAAAACTAATCTATGGAATACATGTCACTTATGCATCGGTAATGAGTTGCTATGTTCAAGATCGCAAGGACAAACACATTCATTTTGTAGATGGGACAGAAGGTGGTTATACATCTGCAGCGCTCATGCTAAAGGAGAAAAAGGGTCTTTTATAAACTCTAAATTTAATAGCCGTTATATGCTGCTTTAACTATGTTACTCTGTTCTTAAACTATCAATAGGATTCTGTTTTGCTGCTTTGAAGCTATGCCAACTTACGGTTAGCATTGTAATAAGAATAACTATGCCACCAGCAAATGGAAAAATCCATAAACCAAGATCTATTTTATAAGCAAAAGCTTCTAACCATTTATTTGCAGCTAAATAGGCTATTGGTGTAGCAAAAAGGAAGGCTAAAACCACCCATTTAAGGAAATCTGTATTTAGCATAACAATAATTTCAGAAATAGAAGCGCCGCTTACTTTACGAATACCTATTTCTTTAAATCGTTTTTGTGCAATCATTAACGAAAGACCTAACACTCCCATAGCGCAAACAAAAACAGCAATTAAAGCAAAAATCAAAATCAAATTTCTCTGTAGAAGTTCCGTTTTATATACATTTTTGTAGAGGCTACTTACTTGGAAATATTGTAATGGATAACTTGGAAATAGTGCTTCCCAAGTACTTTGAATATTTGCCATGGCTTCCTTTCTTGCAGTTGGGTTATAGGAAATAGCAATATTTTCTAACCAACTATTTTTCCGTTTAAAAATCGCTAAGGGTTCTACTTTGGTCTGTACACCAGAAAGATGAAAATCTTCTATTACGCCAATAATTTTTCCTTCGGGAATTTGAACCCCTTCAACTGGGGAAAGCAAACCAAAATCTTTACCAATGACGGTATTGGCATCTTGAAATCCTAAGTAATTTAAAGCAGTTTCATTAATAAGGTATTCCCCATTACCATCTTCATCTGTATTGTTTTTAGAGAAATTTTCGCCTCCTAAAAACGGTAGTCCAAAAACATTCGCAAAAGAATAATCACAGGAAAATACGCCTATATATTTGGTATCCTTGTTCGGCGCATCTTGCATAGCAAATGCAAACATATCATTAGTCTCGCCACCCGGTGGTGCCATCATAGCTGACACAGAACCAATAGCACTTTGTTTAAGAAGTTCAGCCTTAAAGACCTCAAAATCTTTCTGCACCTCAGCATGAACAAAAGGAATACATACTACATTATCTTCTTTAGCACCCATAGCATTGCCAAGCGCATAATCTGTTTGCCGGGAAATAACAAATACGCCTACTAGCAAAACTATTGCCAACGTAAACTGCGAAACCAATAACACCTTATGAGTCTGTGCAGTACTTCCCCCCTTAATTCTTTTTCCCAAAGTATAGTTTTGAAATCGATTCTTAAGAACGGGCTGTACACCTGCCAACAAACCTAAAAGAGAAAAGAAAAAAAGAATACCTAAAGCAAACCATTCATTACCTTCCAAAAGATTAAAATGATACCTATCAAAAATAAGTTGATTCAATTTAAAGGATGACAACAATACGATAACCAACGAACTCAAAACAATAATGGCGCTTTCCAATAAAAAATAACGAGCCATAATGCGTTTAGAAGATCCTAGTATCTGGTTCAAAACCAAAAACTTACCAAGGTAACCAGCCATTCCTAAATTTAAACTCGTAAAATTACTCAAAGAGATAAAAAGTAAAATTAAGGCTGCAACACCCAATAAGTAGATATTTGACAGACTTCCATTGGGTTCAATCTCACGAAGTAAGTTTGATTTTAGATGAATGTCTTTGAGGTTCATAATATGAGCCTGCATTTTTGACTCATCCTCAATACTAATGCCGTTTAGCTCGTTTAATTTATCTGAAAGTTTATTGGTAATAATAACTGTATTTATATTCTCTTTTAAAAGCAGATAAACATATGCCCAGCCAGAAATAACATCAGGACCAGGCATTATTAATAACTCTGGATGCAGATGACTTTCTTGAGCAAAATCGTCCATAACTCCCGTAATAGTAAAATCTGTTTCTATTGAATTGTAATGTCCAGGAGGCAGAGAAATCAACTTGCCCATAGGATTTTCATTCCCAAAAACTTTCTGAGCTATGGATTTTGAAATAACAACAGAACCGGGCTCTAACAGAGCTGAATTAGGATTCCCATCCGCTAATGTGACATCAAAAATCTGTAAAAAAGTATCGTCCACAGCAAACGCCTGACTTATGGCATAATGCTGTTCTCCTTTTAATAGAAGTTTGTCTCTTAGTGGCATTAAACGTACCGATGCTTCTATTTCAGGAATTTGTTCTGAGAGTTCTGGGATTTTTTTGGAATCTGCAATTCGCGCAAAATGATTTCCCTCAAATAAATCAGGATACGTAGTGGTTAACCTAAAAATACGGTCGGCATTTTTATGCCCGTTATC
>CALHVP010000116.1 GCA_938038975.1 uncultured Maribacter sp.
AGTTTTGTTTTGTTCTCAAAATGACTATAAATGGTTTTTTTAGAAATACCCATTCCGTTAGCCAAATCATCCATGGTCACACTTTTGAAACCCTGTTCCAAAAACAATTCGGTAGCCTTATTTAGAATTTTTTCTTTCATATTAGATTGCAAATGTACATCAGGAAACTATAAAAACATTAAAAGTTTCCTAAGTTTTAATGTTTTTTAACATTCTGGTCTAATCTGTTTTCTTCAAATTGTGGGTTGCAGGTGGAGTGTTTGCTGAGAATTCACTAGGCTTACGGTGTAAACTCCAGAAAAATGGCCGGTTTAGAATAAAATCCCTTCTTTTCTTTTTTTTATCCCAACTCATGATTTTTCTTCCTTTAATCGCTGTATATATTTGTTATAAGCTTGCTCGCCTTCTTCTTTCCAAAATTCATCATAGTGCTTCCATTCAGAGAAATCTCTACGTAAGGGGTTACAGCTTCCCATTCTTGGTGATTTTTTTGATTTTTTATTGCCACCAGGTCCATCTCCACCTCCAAAACCGAAAATAATTTTTGCAAATACAAGTACCCCAACTGCTTGCCAATAAGTAACAGTAGGTAAATCAAAAAGTTCTGGCATTAACCAATTCCATAAACGCATCACTATGTATCCAACTAAAAAAGCGATACCTATGCCTAGGAGAATAAAGAAGAACACTTTAACTCCTTTGCTTACATATTCTGTGGTTTTACTCTCTACTTGTTTCTTAGTATTTTCCTTGTAATCCATGAGTGTACATTTTAATGTTCTTTATTAATTTCAATTTGTTTTGATAATATGGCTATAGCTCTATGTCTTCTAGACATTAAGGTGCCGGATGGGATACCTGTTTCTTCAGTGATTTCTTTATAGGTGTACCCTTCAAAATCTACCGCAATTATAATATCTCGGTAAGAAGGTTTTAAGGATACTATGGCATTTTTTAATTCTGATTTTAATTGTAATGTGTAGGTTTCATTATCAACTTCGTAGAATAGGGATGTGAATTCTGTCCATAAGAATTCCAGTTCATCTTCATTACGAATCCGTTCCTTTTTGGTTCTCATAGTATCGATAATTTTATTTTTTATCGCATGGTAAACAAAACCACCAATATTTGTAATTGGTAGGGATTCTGGGGTCTTGAGAAAATTCTAAGGGCCACATCTTGTATAATATCTTCTGCATCACTTTCAGAAGTATGTTCTATTTTTGAGCGCACATATCCCTTTAAGGCCTGATATTCCTCTTTAAAAAAATGACTTAAATTATTTTCTCGTTGCTCGGGCACTACTAGAGGTTGTTGGGTTGTCTTCAATAGTAAAGACGATGAATTTAAAATCTATTGCAATAAATTACCTTTTTTAGTTATATGGTTGACGGTTATACCTACTATTTGTAACAATGGATGTATTTTTGAAAAAAATAAGCTATGCATTCCATAGAACAATATCGTAACGCGTTCATTACCTATTTAGAATCTAAGACGAGTACCAAGGAACCAAAAAACTTGTACGCTCCAATAACCTATATTTTGGAACTTGGGGGTAAGCGTTTACGCCCTGTACTGGTATTAATGGCTACCGAAGTATTTGGAACCGACTATAAAAAGGCTATGGATGCAGCCTTAGCAATAGAAGTTTTTCATAATTTCTCCTTAGTTCATGATGATATTATGGATGATGCTCCCTTACGCAGAGGTAAAGCTACCGTTCACGAAAAATGGGATATTAACACAGGAATTCTTTCGGGTGATGCGATGCTTATTAATGCATATCAGCTATTTGAGAATTATGAAGGAGAGACTTTTCGCGATTTAGCTAAATTGTTTAGTAAAACGGCACTTGAGGTTTGTGAAGGTCAGCAATATGATGTTGATTTTGAAACACGAGACGACGTGTCTGAAGCGGAGTATCTTAAGATGATAGAATATAAGACAGCCGTATTAGTTGCTGCTGCATTAAAAATGGGTGGAATTGTTGCCAAGGCCTCTATAGATGACCAAAATAGCATCTACGAATTTGGTCGCAATTTGGGTATTGCGTTTCAACTCCAAGATGATTATTTAGATGCTTTTGGTGATCCAGAAACATTTGGCAAACAGGTAGGAGGAGATATCATAGAAAACAAAAAGACATTTTTATACCTAAAAGCTTTAGAAAAGGGAACTTCAAGGCAACAGAAAGAACTCTCAGACTTATTCTCTATTCAACCAAATGACCCATCCGATAAGATAAAAACAATTAAGACTATTTTTAAAACAAGTGGCGCTGCGGAATTGACTCAGAATGAAATTGTAGCCTACACCAACAAAGCTTTTGCGGTACTAGATGGTTTGCAGCTTGCAGATGATAAGAAAGTATTGTTGCGCGCTTTTGGAGAGAATTTAATGCGTAGAAAGGTTTAGAAGAATCTTCTAAATAAGGCTTTTGTAAATGGTGCAATAGGACTACCCATCATGTTTCCTATATCTTCTGCAAAGCTTGTTTCTTCGTCTAAGAATTTAAATACTTGCTGCGGTTTTCTATTCTTAAAAAGCTTTTCAAAAACGGTATATCCTTTTGCGTTGTTCGCATACAATACGTCTATAAATAAGAGGTCATAATACCAAAATTTGTTCTTGTAGCTTAAGCTATTTAAAGGTTTGCCAGATTTTATATGCGCAACAAGTTTGGGTGTTTTTTTTGCTGTGCTTTTAAAGGTATATCCTGTGCTAGGTTTAGCCCATCCTCCTGCAGTGCCTATATACCTCATGTTCTTTGTATGGTGCTCACGAAAATCGTAGGCGGTCATTGGAATACTGCCCATTTCAGTCTCTGTAATTTCATAATCAGCACAACCAAGGTCATTTATTAAATAGTCTTCAAGAGCTGTCTTATATTCCTCCTTTGCTAATGTATGTTCAGAAAACAAAGTGTATTCTACTAGTGCCTCATTCGCTGATGTGGGTAAAACATACATAAATCGAGTATTCCCTTTTTGAGCTATAGAGAAATCCATGTATGTAGCTTGGTCAACATCAAAAATAGGCTTTGGAGTTTTCACAAACCATCCTACAAAATGCTGTTGTAATACAGGATATTTTGTTTGATGTGTTGCCATGTCATAGCTAAATAAGCTATTGAATACTTGGTTGCCTGTATAGCTCTTCTCTTTTGTTGTTACCGTTACTAGTTGGCCATTATCCTTTACGTTTGCAACATGTGCTTGCTTAAATATAATACCTGGATGTTTTTGAATGTCTTCTAAGAGGCTATTGTAAAAATCTATACCGCGAACCATTTTATAGGTATACGGGTCTATTTTAAATCGCTTAGAGAATTTTTTTCCCGCAAAATAAATATGTTTCCATGTTTTATGTACAATGCTATCAAACTGGCCTTCACCCTTTTCCCAAAAACACCAGGTACGGTCGTTTGTCTTTTTTGTATCCTTATCAAGTATTAATATGGTTTTATCTTTAAAAAAAGAATCGGTAGCCATAACATCTGCCAACATAAGACCAGCCGCACCGGCACCAATAATAATATAATCGTAATGTGAAACAGCCATCTATCAAAAATAGGAATTAATAGTTGGTTTGGTTTTAAACGTTTTATAGTTTATTGAGTATTCAGTTCATTTGAAGCTAATACAATAGAATTATTCGAAATTTTTAGACATAACCCTGTATTTTAGCTTAAAATTTAACGGGTTATGACTTCTGCAGAAGAAGATTATATTAAAGCTATTTATCAATTAACTATTGAAGGTATGGCTACGGTGACTACGAATGCTATAGCGGCGCGTATGAAGACAAAGCCATCTTCTGTTACTGATATGATAAAGAAACTCTCTGAAAGACAATTCGTATCCTACAAAAAATATAAAGGGGTTTCATTGACAGATAGCGGCACTACATTTGCCCTTTCTATCATAAGAAGACAGCGTTTATGGGAGGTTTTTCTTGCAGATAAATTAGATGTTTCTAAGGATGATGTTGCAACATTAGCGGAACAATTAAAGCATATAAATAACGAGCAGTTAACTACAAAATTGGATGCTTTTTTAGGGAGTCCAAGTATAGGTTTTTTAGGACAGTCAATTCCGTTCAAGGATGGAAAATTTAAGAGAACAGCTAAGAAATTATTGAGTGATCTTTCCCCTAATACAAAAGGAGTTTGTGTAGGTGTAAATGATTCTTCTATTGCTTTTTTAAAGTTTTTAAATAAGAAAGGTATTGCTTTGGGTAATACTATCTTGGTACTGGATAGAGAAGAGTTTGATGGTTCTATGAAAATAGAAATCAATACTGTAGAAATTCAAATTTCTGAGCAAATTGCTTCCAATCTAGTGTTAGAAGTAACAGAGAATGAGTAACAGAAAACTTGTTTTCTACTTTTGAGTTATTAAAAATACTTAAATGTTATAAATACCAATAGGTTGCGCGTACTATTTTGGCCCAAAACAAGTTATTTAAAAGTAGAAGCAAAGCTTAGAGGAAACGAATCTAAAAGATTTCAACGATTTCTCAGTAAAGACGAAATCAAAAAGAAAAGTTTAATGAGTAGTAAAAAAAGGCATTGGTTTTGGAATTTACTGTTGGTACTTACTGTAATTGTATGTGTATCCGCTTTGATAATGCATTACAAGAATTGGGTAAGTGTAAAGTCTGATCATATAAAATTGGTATCAGGTTTTTATAATCAAACTATAAATTTTAATGAATTGGATAGTGTTGTTTTTGTGGAAAGGTTGCCGCCTATGGAAAGGCTAAACGGGTTTTCTGCCCTGGAAAAGGAAAAAGGTGTTTTTAGAGAATTTAAAGATTCCCTCACCGATAAAAAAATATACGTATTCGTAGATAATATTTCTCAGCAGAAAATTAAATTGGTGTACCGCGATTCGGTAAAATTATATGTAAATCTTTCGGACTCCCTAAAAACAATTGACCTTTTTAATTCACTTGCAATGAAGAAGGATAACATGAGTGTTCCAAATTAAAAGACATACATTACTATTGAAGATGGCATGTTAATTGTATTATTTTTTTCCAAATTGCAATTATGAAGTTAAAGTATATTTTATTCGTTTGTGCGGTATCCATAATAGGATTCAGCAATGCCCAACATAATTTAAGTTTAACTATTGACGGTGTTTCGTCAGCTGATGGGAATATAAATGTAGCGCTGTATACGAGTCAGGAAACGTTTTTGAAGTTTGATAAAGTTTTTGACAAAGGTTCAGCAAAAGCAGTAAAAGGAAAAACTGTGTTAAAAATCAATGGTGTTCCACCTGGAACCTATGCCATAGCAGTTTTTCATGACGAAAACGGAAATAATGAATTAGATACCAATATGTTTGGTGTCCCTAAAGAACCGGTTGCTTTTTCAAAAGCGAAGATGAAGCTATTTGGCCCACCAAAATTCGATGAATGTCAGTTTCAGATAACATCAGATACAGCGTTGGTCATCTCTTTACCTTAGGCTTGCGTTCTCCTATTGGTAGGTTGTTATTCGAATAACACCGTTAGCAGCTCTACTGCCATATTCCGCTGCCTCAACGCTAGAAAGCACCTTAATTTTTTTTACATTAAAACTGTCTACTAGGGCGTTAATAGATCTAAAGGAGCTGCCTACAATATAAGAGTTGAGTATATATAGTGGCTCTTCGGTTGCATTTGCATTTATAGAATTTGCAGTTTTATTTATGATAGGATTACCATTCCTCAGCACAACTCCAGGTAACTGAATTATTCTATCCAATAAGGAGACCGTTCCTCTGTTTTTTTCAGTTAGCTCTTGCTTAAGTTCAGATTTGGAAGTGTCTTTAGATTTTGATGAACCACAACTATACATAACAATTAGTCCAAGTAAAATAGATACTACAGTTCTGGTTTTCATAATCTTAGTTTTCGGTTAGTTAAATATACTTGAATTGCACAGGTATTATGCAGATCTTCGTAAGTAACTTTGTTCGTCATCTATTTTATAACAACTTAAATTAAGGAGTATTATGATTTTACTAGCACAATGTATCGGCGCACTTTTTGGAATGACCGCAATTATTTTAGGTGCGTTTGGAGCACATGCGTTAAAGAAAATAATGACACCAGAGCAGTTAGGAAGTTTTGAGACTGGCGTAAAATATCAAATGTATCATGCGCTAGTACTCTTAATGCTAAGTTTTAATATGAACCTAGACACAAGCATAGAAAAGTATATGGTCTATTGCTTTATCTTGGGTACGGTATTATTTTCCTTTAGCATTTACGGTCTTTGTATTAGTAGTGCAAAAGGGAGTAAGTGGAAATTCTTAGGTCCAATTACTCCCTTAGGCGGCCTTCTTTTAGTAGTAGGTTGGGCCTTGCTTTTATATACTTTTATTCGGAATTTAATTTAACGGCGCAGATACATATTGCCATTAATGGTGTTGAGTTTTAAGGTGTTTTTACCATCCGCTACTGTCCCTGAAATTTCCTGGCCTACATGACGGTCCTTAAAACTAAATTCTAGTTTTTCATCTGCATATATATCACCATGAATAGTCTCTGCAGTAATAGTGGCATTATCCATCCGTAAATCTATTTCGCCATTTATGGTGGTCAAACTTAAAGTGCCTGCGTAGTTTTTAATCGAAATATTTCCATTAATTAAATCTGCGGTAAATTCTCCTTCAATACTATCTGAAGAAAGGTCGCCGTTTATGCTGCTTACTTTAAATTTAGCCTGTTTAGGAACGTACAGTGTATATGAGAAGTCATACCATTCTCCTGTATTGTAATATCTCTTTTTCTTGTTTGGGTTATTCGTATTCCACTCGTCTTGGAATTTTTTAAATACAGCTTCTGGTTCGGAAACAATACTTATCTGACTAGAAGATTCTTTTACTTTTACCGAGTATGAATCTTGAAACTTACCATCTTTGGTGCTTATTTCAGCTTTAAAATATACTTGATTTTTATCCCATGTAGCTACTTTTATATCTGAGGCAAACTTTAAATCAACGTCTATATATTGATTATTATAATCTAGATTTTTTTCAATTACTTTCTGCGCGTTGGTAATACTACTTACGAAAGCTAAAAGGGTGATAAGAATGTATTTTTTCATGATTGCTCGTTTTATTTTGATAATGATGATTTAGATTGATTTATTTTTTTCTTAGATAAATGGTGCCGTTCGTAGATTTTAGTTTTATGTTAACCCCACCACTATTTATGTTTCCTTTTATGTTTCGGTCAGAGAAGGAGGTAAGGCCATCTTTTTTAATTCTTTCTATTTCAAAGTTGGAGTACACATCACCATTCCAAGAGCTAAGATCCAAATTAGCACTAGTCTTTGCAGGTAGTGTAACATCTATTTCCCCGTTGGTGGTGCGAATGTCTATAGGGGCATCTTGGTTTATTTCATCAAAAATTATGTTTATTCCTTCATTAAGAGCGTAAGCGGTTACTGCCCCAGAAAGGTTGCTTAAAACTAAGGCACCATTTAGATTGGAATTAGCTTCTACCTCGCCACTAAAACCCGTAATGGTTGTTTTGCCACTCCATGTGTTAGTTACTGAGATGTTTTGTGATTTAGGCAGGTAAATAATTGCTTCGCCAGACTTACGAACGTTTTTTACAATTAGATTGTTTCCAGAAGAGGTCACGTTAAAACCAACACTTGTATTGTCTTCTCCAGTGTCACCTAAGAGCCGTAAACCCTTTGCTTTTTCTGGAGTAGATTTGGGATTCTTTAAAACAATGCGGATTTCTTTTTTGTCGTGTGTCTGTACCGTTACGCTAGATTTGGATTCGATTTTAACCCACTCAACGCCGTCTAATGATTTGCTGTAGTCAGATTGTGCCTGTGCGTTCCAAGTTAGAAAACAAGCGAAAAGGATTGCTGTAATTTGTTTCATGATTGTTCGTTTTTTGATGTGTGTAATTATGTAATTCATTAGTTTAAATTAATTCTGGTAGTACTCTGTTTATTTCCGCTTTTACAAAAGGTTGCGTTTCCTCTAATTCTAATAGACGCCTCATAGGTTCAGCAGCTTTACGAGCCTGTATACGCACTAAATTTTCAATAATAGCTATTTGTACACTTGGGTCTTTTTCTGTGGCTAAGGCTTTTATAAATGCTGTTTTAACGGTTTCTGAGCTAGCAAAGGCAGACAAGGCTTCTACAGCCGTTAAGCGTACGTTGGTGTTGTCATCCAAGAACATTCTATTAGCAAGGGCACTCACAATTTCTTCATCTGGATTTTCAAATTCTGTGATCAGGTTCACACCTTGGATGCGCTTACTTGCAGACTGATTTTCAAGTAAGGAAATCATAGCAGTTTGTTGTACTTCCATAGTTCTATTTTGTTGAACGATGAGGTCATCATTAGCCTGTCTCATATGCGTGTATCTTCCCATACTAAAAGCACCTATTAGCAATGCTACACCTGCAGCAATTTTTAAGAAATAGGAAAAATTTGTTTGCTCTTTCTGCTTGGTATTTATTTGCTGTTCTTCCTCCAATGCCTTTAGAAAATTTTGCTCTAAATGAGAGGATGGTAGGGTAACTTCTTCAGCTTTAAATGCAGCAAAAAGCGCTTGTAATTGTTTAAATTCTTGTTGGCATTCAGTGCATGCTTTTAAATGAATTGCAATGGTATTGTTTTGCTCATCTGTGAGCTTGTTGTCTATATAGTCTGCTAATAATTCAGTTATATGTTCCATAGGTTTAAACTGCTTTAAGATATGCTGTTTTCAATTTTTGAATAGCTCTACTCATCTTGGTCTTTACAGCTCCTGGCGTTCTGCCAATTACTTCTGCTATTTCTTGATATTTCATTTCTTGAAAACGATGTAATATGATCAACTCTCTATCTGACGGAGTTAAGGTGTTTAATGCTTTTTGTAGCTCAGAATAATCACCATCTCTTTCCTCTTGCACCAGTGTTAATTTATAGGCTGTGGTACTTATGTCCTCGTGGTTTTCTTTATTTTTTCTAAAATGTGTTTTTAATCCATTTCTAGCTATTGTAAACATCCAAGAGCTAAAGTTCCCGCCTTTGTAAGAAGTTCTATACTTAATAAGTTTATAGAATACTTCTTGGGTAAGGTCTTCACTCAGCATTTTATCGCCACACATTTTGTATAAAAAATTATACACGTGTACATGGTGTCGTTTAAAAAGCACCTTGAGTAATTCCAAGTTGCCATTTGCTACGCTGGCCATTAATTCTTCGTTGCTTACTTCCTTCAAAAGGATATGCTTTAGTTGGTGTTCATTAGTATATAGTGTGGAAAGTACAAAAGGTTACACCTAACTATCAAAATTTATTTAAATAATAGAAATTTTACAATCACTTGGCATGACTTCCCAATGTTTAAGATGTTGGAAAGTGCCGTAAATACAAACATCCCCTAAGGATAGGGGATGTATATTAATTTAAGTAAGAATGGTAGTTTACTCCGCGCTTACCTCAGATGTAAATTGCTTTATAGCTGTGTTAGGTTCCATAATGGTATGGCCTTTCCAAAATTCAGGATCGTAGTTGGCCATATAGGTTGGAAGCACTTCGTTATTTTCAGTAAAGGCGGTGAAAGCTTCTTTATTAATTGGTTCTACGTCAAAAACCACTATTTCGTATCGGTTTCTACTACCAAATGCAGCATCTATCTTCAGATGCAATTCGTTCTGCTTTCTTCTACCTTTAACGTTCTTATTTTTTTCAATGATTTGTACGGGTCTTCTAAATCCAAAACGCTCAGCTCCTAAGATGTTTAGGTATTGTAAATCATATAAGCCATCATCTGCCTTATGGAATAACATACTGCCTTCTTTCAGGTATTCGTTAAATGAGATGCCTAAAAGCTTAAAAGTTTTTAAGGATTTTACATTTTTAAAATCCATTTTTACTAATGCAAAATCATCCGCATCAATGTATAGTTTTCCTTCATAATCTTCAGATCTTTTTGGGGTAAAGGAAATAACATAAAGCGCTTTATCACCCATATAAGTAAAATCTTCTAGTGTAAGGTCATACCTGTTCGGTTTCCATAATACGTTATAGTCAGTATCCTCAAAAATGGGAAGTTTATTATAAAGTCGGGTAAGGCTATTTCGTTTCCATCTAGCATAATTTTCCTTCTGCCGCTCCTTACTCTTTTTGGCTTCTTCTAATTGTTTATTTACAGCAGCCACATCTGTTGTATCTATTGCAGCTTCATCGGCATCATAGAAATCTTCTGCATCTACTTTGGTGCCTATTAAACCAGACTTCACTTTAAAGTAAGAATCTGTTTTCACATTTTTTTTAATGATATCATTAAAGCGCTCTTCTAGTTGATCGTAATCTAGCTCTTTGCTTTTGTCAAATAGTTTGGATGCTTTTATAATGCTTAATTTTTGATTGTCTTCTTCTAGGTTGCCATAGAAATCACCTAACATTTCTGAGTAGTAGGTATCGCTTTTAGGAACCGTACTGATCACGCTATCTAGAAATGATTTGTTTAAGGCATCTATTGTAGATTCTTTAATCGTGTAATCTGTTTTTAGAATTCTATTCTCGTAGGTCTCTCTTAGAAATAAGCGTTTTTTAGAAAGCGTACTCCTATAATTTTTTTCTAGGTGTTCTTGCGCTAGATCTATAATTTCTTCAGCTGTGTAGTTTTTATTAGACACAATAACCTCTCGTAGTTCAATAGCTTTAGGACTTAAGTAGATAAATTTCTCTGTGAATTCATTAATAGGCTTACCCAAAGATTCATAACCAATACAGGATATAAATAGGGAATCTGTTGCCTGTATAGTTTCGTCTAAAAGAAAAGAAAACTGTCCTTCCTCGTTAGTAATAACACCTTTGTTTTTTAGTTGAACCGTAACATAGGGTATGGGTTTTTGAGTAACACTATCTAAGATTCTGGAACTAAGCTCCTGTGCTTGGGAGTTAAGTGAGATAAAAAATAGGGCTAGGGTGCTAAGGATGATAGTACTGTTATTCATGGATGGTTCTTTAGAGTTGTCAAACTAACAAATAGCATCCCAAAGAAGCATTGGGTTTTAGATTTCTTTAGGAGGTATTTATTGTTTATTTAACGAAAAATAGGTCAGTATATAAATCCAATCTATTATTAAATTGTAAATAAATGAATTAAGATTTTATTCGGTGTCAGTTCGAGCGCAGTCGAGAACCCTTTAGTGCTAAAATGGGTCTTCGACTCCGCTCAGCCTGACACTTTTGCTTTTATTTTAGTATCAAATAGGTAATAACTACTGACCTCTATAACGAAAACTAGGTCTTATAAAAGAGTAAGACGACTAACAGGTAAAACTGTTACATAGTTAAAAAAGCAATGAGATAATGTAGAAGTCGCTGTTTAATGACAGCCGCAATCGTCCTGTCCACAGCTTTTTGAGTTGGATTTTTTAGAATTGAAGAGCGATTTTGGTAACACGAACTTTTTAAGCAAGTAGGCCAAGGCAACGAAAAGTGTAATATAAACCAGTACTTGTTGAAAAATCTCCATCGCTTATTTTAAAAGTTGATAGGCTATTAAGGCTACTACGTAAGCAAAAATACTCATGAAGACCAACTGCCCTAAAGGCCATTTCCACGAATTGGTCTCTCGTTTTACTACGGCTAAGGTGCTCACACATTGCATGGCAAAGGCATAAAACAATAAGAGTGATATCCCCGACGCCAAGTTGAACAAAGGCTTTTTGGTAATGGGGTTTATTTCTGCGGCCATGCGGTACTTTATCGTTTCATCTTCTTCGCTGCCCACACTGTAGATGGTGGCCAAGGTTCCCACAAATACTTCTCTTGCAGCAAAGGAGGTTAATACAGCAATACCAATTTTCCAGTCGTAACCTAATGGTTGTACTATAGGTTCTATCCCCTTACCCATATAACCAATATAGGAGTGCTCTAGTTTATAACTTGCTATTTCCTGGTTCAATGCCCGTTGTTCTAGCTCTACCTTTTTAAGGTCTAGAGAATCTTGCAGGCTTGCAGCGACTAAGGCTTCTTCATTGATGATGCTATTGGTATAATCCTCAAGCTTCGTTTGCATGTAGGTTTGGCTGTTTGAGCTAAAACCTTCCTGCGCTACTTTTTGAGTGATAATTGCTTCGGCATTATTAAATTCATCAGAAAATCCATTAGACCCTAAGAACCAAAGGATTATTGAGATAGCTAATATGATTTTACCAGCACCAAACACAAAACTCTTTGTTTTTTCAAGTACCGTGTACCCAACATTTTTTAAAAGTGGCAGCTTATAATTAGGCATTTCTACTACAAAGAAAGACCTGCTTTTTATCTTTAAAATTTTGTTCAGTATTACGGCAGATAAAATAGCGGCCCCAAAACCAAGTAGATACAGCAACATTAGGGTTAACGCTTTATAGCTTAGCCCTAGGAAACTACCCTCTGGTATCACTAATGCGATAATAATAAGATATACAGGTAGTCTTGCAGAACAGGTGGTAAACGGTGTAACAAGAATAGTAATTAAGCGTTCTTTCCAGTTTTCTATGGTACGTGTTGCCATAACGGCTGGGATGGCACAGGCTGTTCCAGATATTAAGGGAACCACACTTTTTCCGCTTAAGCCAAACGGACGCATCACACGGTCCATTAAGAAGACAACTCGGCTCATGTAACCAGTTTCTTCTAGGAGCGAAATAAAAAGAAATAGAAAAGCAATCTGTGGAATAAAGATGACGATACCGCCAATACCGGATAGTACTCCCTCCGAAATCAAATCTGTAAATGCACCTGCCGGCAATGTTGTTTTCACCCATTCGGTGGCCGATGCAAAAAAGCCTTCGATCATATCCATCGGATATTCACTCCATCCATATATTGCTTGGAATATGGTAAGCAATATCAGGAAGAATATGAGGTAACCAAATATCTTATGGGTAAGTATTTTGTCTAAAGTTGCTCTAAAACCTTTGGCAGCATTCACATCTACTTTATAGGTCTCTTTAAGGATGCCGTTAATAAATTGATATCTAAGAATGGTTTCTTTTTGCTGTAGTCGCTTTAGGTCAGAAGTAGACTTGGTGCTAAATGAGGAAGCATCGGGAAACAGCTTTTTCTCAACAGGCATAAAATTTACATCCTGCGTGATCACCAACCAAAGCTTGTAAATATCTTCTTTTGGGAATGCGCTTCTAAGGTTTTCAAAATACTCGGGGGCAATAACACTTATATCTACGTTGGGTGTTTTAGTAAGCACCTTGTAATTAGCAATAAGGTCTTTTAAATGGTCTATTCCCGTTCCTTTTCGGGTACTTACTAAGGCTATTTTGGCATTTAGTTTTTCCTCTAATAGGGGAATATCTATACTTATGCCTTTTCTAGACATCCGATCCGCCATATTAATAACGAGTATGGCTGGTATTTTTAAATCTTTAATTTGCGTAAATAATAAGAGGTTACGCTTTAGGTTCTCTACATCTGTAACTACGAGGGCTACATCTGGGTGATCCTTATCATTCTTGTTTAGTAATAATTCTACGGCAACACTTTCATCTAAGGAGGTTGTGTTTAGGCTATAGGTTCCTGGTAGATCTAAAATATGTGCTTTTACGCCTCTTGGAAGTTTGCAAATACCTTCTTTTTTCTCCACGGTAATACCTGGATAATTACCTACTTTTTGATTGAGACCTGTAAGCTGATTAAATACAGATGTTTTTCCGGTATTAGGATTTCCTATAAGCGCTACGTTGATCTGTTTGCTCATAGTGCGGTGGTTTCATCAATAAGGTCTAGGGCAATTTTATTTGCCATTGCCCGTCGTATAGCAATATGTGAACCGTTTACATTTATATAAATAGGATCGTTTAACGGGGCTACCTGTACCAATTCTACCTCATTACCGGGTAAGCATCCTAATTCCAACAATTTAATGGGAATTAAATCCTCGGCGAATTCCTTTATAATTCCCCGTTGACCTCGTTTTAGATGTGCGACCGTAAACTCCAATGTTTATTTAGATTCATTTTAAGTAAGGTCAAAAATAAGGGAAAAACCTGAAAATTTTGAGTTATTTTCAGATAAATTGAATAATATTTTTGAGGCTGGTATTTATCATTTTTCAAGGCGCACACAACAACTATATAGGCTTTAACAACAAAATATATATAAAATGTGTTTTGAATTAGACCTTAGTTCCTGTAAATTGTACCCATGCCCCTATTATTAAAGCCTTTTGGCGTATTTCTCTTACTAGTTTTTACAAGTTTTTATAGCAACGGGCAAAAAGCCACTGGCTTCTATTTAAAACTACACCAGTTTAATTATCCTTCTGCACCTTTACCAGCTTCTTGCGAGGTTTATGGGGTTTCTGCTCAAGTGGGTAACAAATCCATCGTTATGCGAGACTACCAAGGAGATAAGCTTGTGCTACATGATTTAAAAGTACTTTGGGGTGGTTACAATCCAGGTACAACAGGCTATGTACCCAAGCTGCAAACTTTTAATAAATACCACACATCTACTATTCCTTATGAAAATGGGTTTTTATTAAAAATTCAAATGGATGATGTTGAGGTATATCATGAGTATACCGGAGAAGATGATATCTATGAAATTAAATGCGACTACGAATATAGATTAGCAATAACACACAAAAAACAAATAGTAGCGAGCGATACGTTAAAATACCAAAAGGTGTTAGGTACATTCACTTCAAGTTTATCTGCAAAAGATGTACATATTATAGCAACCAATAAAGCATCTGATCTTGCTATTCATCTTAATGAAACCATACTAACCGGTTCGGTGGCTGCGTTTCGAAACTTTTCAAGAAAATATATAGACCTCACGTACACCAAAGAATATATTAAGTTTTATGGGATTTCAAAAACTAAAAAATTAGGGACTGGGGAGCAGGTAAACGCGCTAGACCAAAAGCTTAAAAAGCTAAAGGATGCAGATGAAGATATATGGAATCGCGATAGGTTTCATACGCATGTAGAAGAACTTATAAGCGACTTTAAAAAGCTGAAAAATTCAGAAGATTACCAAGTGCATGATCCATATAAGTTTTACGTGAACGCAAATTTGGCTAGCTTACATGCCTTGCTAGAATCCTATGCATTGGTAGCTAGCTATTATGAGACTGCACTCCAGTATAACAACAAGGCCCGTTTTGTTTCTATAGTAGCAGACGAATTGTATAAATCGCAATATCGAATGAAAAATAAAGCCATTATGTTCTCAGAAGAGGGCACGTTCAATACAGACTTAAGTCCAAAGTATTTAACCTTTATAGAAACAAGAAAAAGAGCGAATAATTAACAAGTAAACACATAAATAACCATAAACCATTATGAGGAAATCCCTAGTATTATTACTGGCATTAACTGCGGCAGGTTTGCAGGCACAGTCAGTCAAAAACGAAAATATCAAGGTAACTATACCCAGTTACTCTATTAGAAATGCCCCAGAAAATGTAAAGACCTTTATGGGTGCTTTTGCCCAAACAGAAGGCGGCGTTTTACCCTTTACAGAAGAAGCACTTAAAGATGAAATGAATTTTCAAAGTTTTGTGCCACATACAGATAATACTACCGCACCAGATTTAATGTTAATGGTAAATGGAATCACTAGAAATGACCTAATTGTTTCTATAACTAGAAGTAAGGCAAATGAGAAATATACTGTAAGTATTCTTCCAAAGACAGATGCAACTATAGATATAATAGTGGCGGCAAAGGAAGAACTCGTGCATTACTTATCGCTACCAGTTAGAGTTAAAGCCGCTGCAGACGGTAAAAAAATTCCAGAAATATTTGAATTTTCGTTTAAAGAGGAAGAAAAATACCTTATCAAAGAAGGAGAAGATAGTGCAAAAGCGAGTCCATATTTGGTACAGGAGTTCTTAAAAAGAAATAAATCAGAAGGGTATCTAACCAACTCGTTCTTACCACTTCTTTATGAAATATATGATAATAGAGCAGACAATCAAGTTGAAAATTTCTATTATTTAAAGGATAAGAAAATACCAAGTTTAGAGGAAGAAACAAAAGGAAACCTACTAGCATTGGAAGAAGTTGCAGCAACAATGACCACGCTTGATGCTTTGAGAGCTGGTAAAAGTGATTACGCTCCTTTTATTACGTTTTGGAAAGAAAGACTTGCCAATTATGATATTTCTAGTAAGGCTGGAAAAAAAGCGGGATGGGGAATCTTAATGAACCTTTATAAGTTATCCATGATAACAGAAGATTTTACAGCAGCCAAAACATATTTAGATCAAGCTATTGCATGTGATCACAAGAAATGGATTACGAGCGGTGTTAAAAAGAGTTATGAAGGTGTTTTAGAAAACTACAACAACAATTATGACGCTGCAACAGGAAATCGCACCTATATAGATGCCTATGAGGTAGACCCAAAATTAGCAACTATCGCTGCTGATGCCGAAGTAGAAAAAAATAACATCAATAAAGCTGAAGGGTATGTGATTACCAAAGAAGGTGAAAAGATGGAAGGTAAAATCTCTATGCGTTTTTCAGAAGTAGCAGGTGGCGGTAACATCGTAGATGTTAGTGGAGATACCACAGCAAAAAGAGTTACGGTTACGTATGTAAACGAGAAAGGAAAGACAAAGAATAAGATTTTCAAATGCAAAGAGATACAGGAAATTGTAGCAGATGGTAAAACCTTTGCATCTGTTAACCCTAAAAAACCGTTTTTAGAACAAGAGGCTGTTAGTTTTGGAATGCTAAATAACACGGTGTTTATGCAGCGTATATTTAAGTCAGATAAAATAACCATGTTCAAAGATTTAACAGCAACAGATTCTTATTACTTTGAAATGCCAGGAGTTAAAAAAGCAGAGAAGGCAAGTGCTGAGTTTTTTGCAGGCTGCCAAACGGTGGCAGATAAAATAACAAGTGAAGCGTTTACGACTAGTGAAGAAGATCAGCTTAAAATAGCTAAGCTATATACAGAGGCATGTGAGTAATAACTAAAGTCTTAGTGTAGTACTAAAGAAAACCTCCAATACAATTTTGTGTTGGGGGTTTTTATTTGGCGTAGCTTTTTTTCAATATTTCAAGATCCTCCAACAGCTTTTCTATGTCTTCCTCTTTTGTACCATCGTAATAGCCTCGTATCCGCTTTTCTTTATCCACCAGTATAAAATTCTCTGTATGAATCATATCAAACGGCCCACCGTCTCCGTCTGTTTTTACGGCTAAATAGGATTTCCGTGCCAATTCATAAATGTCTTTTTTAGGACCAGTCACCAAGTTCCATTTCGCATCTATTACCCCTTTCTCCAATGCGTATTTCTTTAACTGCGCAACAGAATCTCGTTGTGGCGTAACGGAATGCGATAATAACAGCACCTCTGGGTCGTCTATTATTTTTGCTTGTATCGCTGCCATGTTTTTGGTCATGATGGGGCAAATGGTAGGGCAGGTGGTAAAAAAGAAATCGGCAATATAAATTTTACCAGCGTAGTCTGCTTGGGTAATGGTTTTTCCGTTTTGGTTAATCAAGGAAAAATCACCTATGGTGTGGTATTTACGAATATGCTGAATCTCTTGGGCTACCAATTCCTCATTCACCATAGAAGGGGAATATACCTTAAGCGTTTTTTGCGGTTGCAGCGCGTTATAAAAGAGGTAAATAATAACGGCAGAGATACCTAAAAGCACCAACCCCAAAAATTTGAACTGACTTAAAAAGGCGCGCATCTTTTTTTTACAAAGGTACGGTAGCGAAGTCATCCTTTAAAATACAGCTAGGGCTATTGCTGCTAATTTATTCTTAAAATAATATAAGGAGTATCCGTTTCTTTTTTTAAGCGGTCGTAAAAATGTACTTTTGTTCGATTTTAATTTTGACAAAAAACGAATGGATCCTATTATCATAAAAATCATACAGTTCTTTTTAAGCCTTTCCCTATTGATTGTGCTGCACGAACTAGGTCATTTTATACCCGCTAAGTTGTTTAAAACAAGGGTAGAAAAGTTCTATCTCTTTTTTGATGTAAACTTTGCCCTGTTCAAGAAAAAAATAGGAGGAACAGAATACGGTATCGGTTGGCTTCCATTAGGAGGGTATGTGAAAATATCAGGAATGATAGATGAAAGCATGGATACCGAAGCCATGAAAGAGGAGCCAAAAGAATGGGAGTTTAGAAGCAAACCAACATGGCAGCGTCTGATCATCATGTTAGGAGGGGTTACCGTTAACTTTATCCTTGCCATTATTATTTATATAGGAATGGCTTGGTCTTATGGCGAAGAATATATTCCTGCAGATAGTTTAAAAGATGGTTTTTGGGTAACCGAGAAAAACATTGGAGATAAGCTAGGCGTACAGACCGGAGATTTAATTGTGGCTGTAGATGGGAATAAGATTGA
>CALHVP010000117.1 GCA_938038975.1 uncultured Maribacter sp.
ATCCAATTTTTATGTTTAAATGACTCTTTTTCTTGCCCTAAATCTACATTAGGATCAATATAAGTGGTGCTTAACCTTCCGTTGAGCGTAACTTGACAATCTACGTAGACTTGCACTTTTTTATGACCGTCAGCCTCAAAATGTTCCCTTAGAAAATGTGCATATTCTAAAATAAAATCGGGTTGAAATGCCATTTGCTTTTCTTGTAGCGGTGTTAAGAAATCTGTATTATCTACATAAAACCAACTTCCTGTTTCACCATTAACTATTTTAAATTGAGCATATCCCGCTTTTTCCATTAACATTACACGCCAAGAAAACCGATACCCCTCTTCTGTCCAAAACAGCTCTCCCGGATAGAGGATATATCTAAAGGGAATAAGTATCTGAAGGGTAAAAAACAATACAAGAATAGTATACTTTAATTTTGTTGTTATGCCTGATTTAAAGGTTAAATGTTTAGCGTTATCAAATTGATTTTTAGCAACACCAATAATTTGAGCCATAAATTTTAGAATTCGATGATGCACACCAGCATCAAAAAATATAAGTGTAGAAATAATCATGATATAAGGAAACATCCCTATAGGAAATAACACTCGAGTGAGTAAATGAAAAATAACCACTAGGGTAAAGGCGAAAACTCGCGTTCTTTTATATAATAGTAAAAACGGAATTGCTAAATCATAACCTGCACCAATATAGCTAAAGGCATACTGTACCCATTCTTGACTTAAAAGCTGTCCTATTAAAGGTATATCAAATTTTGAGGGAAGCCATATTTTTAATGGCATAGCCTTCACCAACCAATCTGAATTTAATTTAGCCAAACCAGCATAAAAATAAACAACTACCAATAGCAGTTTTAAGGCATTACTAGTCCACGCTGGTATTTTTTGAAACGCATTATTGTTGTTTTTGGCTGCGTCTATAGAGAAATAGGCGTTTGCAGGAAGGAAAATCATTAAAAAACTAAGTACACTTATAAAGTAATAATGATTTAAATACGTGGTCTTATCCATGAGTTCTATATAGGTAAAACTCAGAAAAAAGATAACGATTGCTAGTTTGTATCGATATCCTAAAGCAATAAAAATTGCTGACAAACCACATATAAAAAAAACCAGATAGGTATAGACACCTAGTGGTTGTGCCCATTCAAAACCATAATATGTAAAATTAAATTTAGGTTGGATGTAAAGCTTGTCAATCCAGCCATAACTCCAGAACCTAATAATGCTAAAAAGCATCATTAGCCCAAATAAAATGCGAAAGACCGCCAAAGGGGCGGCCTCCACAGGAGCGTTTATATGGTTCTTAATGAAAGTATTCATGCTTAGTCTCCATCTGCATCAACAAAATCAATACTAATGCTCATTGCCGATACCATATCTACCTTTAGCATTGGCACTGCCTTTTGAACAACATCGTAAGCTAATAACATATCGGTTGGAGGCGTATTATTTTCAATTTCAGATCTAAACGGGTCTAAACCTGTCACCATTGTTCTTGCCAAATTAAATTGACTATTTATAATATCACTTAGATTCTCACCTTCTTTTATAGTGCTTAGCTTATCTAGGTAAGAAGCTAAACTTTCACCTGTAGTACTAGAATTATAATGTTTTCCATTAAAAAAATCTTGAACCGAAGCAAGGCCCTCTAAAAATAGTTCATTAGCAATATTTTTTTCATAATATCCTTCTACATTCTGCGGCAACGTAGCACCTGAGAAAACACCAAGAGGTATTCCCATTTTACCTGCTCTTAAAAACTTTTCGTAATAAAAGATATAATCATTCACAAATCTATCTACTGAAGCAGTTGAAGAAGCCCCATCATTCGAAACAAAAGTATCTCTATAACCAGATTTCCACTCTGCAAGTACACCATTAGATAATGTGGTCATATCAACTAATACAGCCTCCATATAAGAAAATACTAATTCTTTATCGACAGTATTAAATTTAACTAGAATAGCAGCTTCGTCCGCTCCTGAACCATTTATTAAATAATCTAGGGCAGGAAAACCTTTTGCATCTCTATTTGATGATAGCGTAAGGTCATAATTTCCAGAAGCAATATAATCTTCAATTTTTTCTGGCTTGGTTGGGTAAATATTCAAGTTTAATCGTAACCCTACAGTTTCTGCAGGACCAATTTCAAACATAGAAACCCGTTGCCAAGTTTTATAGGCAGTTATCCAAGAAGCTCGTAAACCAATTAGATTGGCAGCAGTAGCATCTGTTTTGAACAAATCAAAGGATGCATTAAGAGCAGTCATATCTGAAGAGAATGCCTCATAAGAAGGAACTATAATGTTATCTGCCCAATTCGTTAGCATTACAGATCTTTCAAAAGTAACTTCAGTTCCAGGATCTACAACCGGCTCCTCCCCTTCATTATCTGAAGAACATGCCCAGACTAAGGCTATCAAAATAAGTCCACCCAATATCTTTTTCATCTTCTTATTTTTATTTATTCTAATTAAATACAAAAATAAAAAAAGCAACTTAATTCATGTCATGAATACACTGCTTTTTTATCAACTTAACTCAACTTTTATTTATTCTGATGCAGCAGCCAAAGTAAAATCAAATCGTGCTGTAATATCCGTTGCCATAGACTCTAGTGTTTCATCTTCAACATCCCATAGACCATTAGGACCATCATCCATTAAATCTATAAGGAAGGCATCTACCTCAGCTTTCGTAAAATAAGGGTCATCAGAATTTGGCTTTCTTGTAAACTGTAGACTGTAGATAAAACCATAGCCTTCAGACAAATCGTGAAACGCCGTTCCGTAAGCAGGATTTTCCGCGGTCAAAGAGGGCCTAGCCTGTTGTAGGTAATAGACGGCACGGATACCTATGATTTCTGATATTTTTTGCTTGATGATTTCGGCCTGTGCGTTCCGTATGTCGTATTGCTTCGCTACAATAGCAGCTCTTCCTAATTTAAAGGCTTGAAAAATTTCATCTGCAATCCCAGCAAAATCATCATCACCCTCTACTCTGCCTATGTACTTATTCAAAAAACTATCCGCTCCTAAATCAGCATTTGGATTTGCAGCATCTGCATTAAGACCATATACATAACCATAAGCTTCGTCCCATTTATGCTCCATATTTGTATATGGCTTTCCATCAGCTACTGTTCCTGCATCGTTGTCTTCTTTATTTGACCCAGCATCCAAAACCGCAGGACTCAAATAGTTATTTAATACCTGATCCGTAGCTAACGCCCCTATTAAACCTTTCGTCCATAATTGATCGTACTCCAAGCCTTTATCGTTTACGTATCGTGTAGAAGCCCCATCCGCCAATTGGCCAGCAACTCCTGCTGTTGCGGCTACTTGCCAACTGGGAAATACTTCATCTACCTGAGCCATAAGCCAAAAATCAAAATCAGCTCTAATTAAGGCTTGGTCTGTTGCATTGGTTGCGAAGAAATCTGCAGAAGCTGCTGTTTTACTTCGCATACTTTTATCAGAAGCATTAAGATCTGCGTTCTCAAAATCCATTTCACCAGCTACATGCGCATACATTGCCGCTAATTGTTCTGCTGTACTAGTTGGATTCTTTAATGAAGAAATTATTTCATCACCCATTTGCAATCTTGTTGTCTGACCTGAAAAGCTAACTGTATTCTCACCATCTCTAGCAAAACTATATGTTGCAGGATTAGCAATGGCAACTTCACAAGGAGCACAAGAACCGCCGCAATCTACAGCTGTTTCATCTCCGTTTAGGATACCGTCAGTACAGGTGGCTACTTCCTTTGGTTCATTATCATCGTCAGATTCACAAGAGATAAAAAATACTCCAGCAAATAACATCAAAGCAAAAGTTAATTTTTTCATTTGGTATATTAAGTTTATTTAGACTTATTTTAAATAGATAAACAAATCTAAAACACAATATCAAACTACACAAGCTTATTCATATTAAATCTAAATAAACTTAAAACTTTAACATTTACTAAAATTCTAATGCTATCAAACTTCTTAAAAACAAAAGCGACTCCCAATAATCGGGAGTCGCTTTCAACTTTTAAAAAATTATAATAATTTACCTGATTGAAGGTATAACCCTATCGTTATGCCTCACAACTTGCACAATCTTTCTTCTGCTTAAACTTCTGAGCAGCATTCATACTATGCTGATAGTAGAGTGATTTCAAACCTAATTTCCATGCTGTTACGTGAATCTTATTAATTTCCTTAACAGGCATATCTGGGTGCACAATAATATTTACAGATTGTCCTTGATCTATGTGATTCTGACGGTTTGCTGCTTGGTATATAATATCTAATTGGTCTATTTCAGAATAGGTTTTAAAAACCTCCTTTTCTAAATCAGATAAGAAATCTAAATGTTGCACAGAACCATCTCTTTCACGGATACTTCTCCAAACTTCAGTTATATTTTTCCCTTTTTCTTCTAATAAATCAACTAAGAAAGGGTTCTTTATCGTTGTTTTTATCTTGGCAATATCTTTTACATAAATATTAGACCAGATTGGCTCTATACCTTGTGATACTTGCCCTAGAATAAAAGCTGATGAAGTCGTTGGTGCGATAGCATTCAACGTAGCGTTACGCCTGCCATACCCCTTAAGTACTTCTGGTTCACCAAATTTATCTGCTAATTGCTCAGATGCCTTATAACTTCTCTCCTTAATCTCTCTAAAGATTTCAGAGTTTAAATCATACGCTTCCTTGCTGTTAAATGGTAATTTTCTAGATTGTAATAAAGAGTGCCATCCTAATACTCCAAGACCCAATGCACGATTATCCTTTGCAAAATTATAAGCACGCTCCATGAAAAGGAACGTCTGGCGATCTTCTCTACTTTCAGAATCTCTATAAGATTCTAACTTCTCCAGAAATTCTGTTATTACCGCATCCAAGAAACAAACCATAGTTTCTACAGCATCGGTATTTTTCCATTTATCATAATGCAATACGTTTACAGAAGAAAGCACACATACAAACGACCAATTGTCATTAGATGGTAACATAATTTCTGTACACAGATTACTTGCGTAAATAGGTAAATCTTTATCCTTATACACGTCTGCTGCACCATTGTTGGCGTTGTCCTTAAAAAAGATGTATGGGTAGCCCATCTCTCCTCTACGTTGCAATACTTTTGCCCAAATAGCTCGCTTTTTAGCATCACCATCTACCATTTCTTGCATCCACTCATTGGTGACGGTTACACCATGGGTAAGTTCTTGGATAGGATTTCCTTCTGTCCCTATTTCCAAAAATTCCATAATATCCGCATGCTCTACAGGTAGGTATGGGGAAAAACGTCCACGTCTTACAGAACCTTGGCTTACAACATCTACCATTGATTCAAAAAGCTGCATTATGTGTACTGCACCAGAAGCCTGACCATTATTTTTAACGTCTGCACCACGATGTCTTATCTTACCAAAATAACCAGAAGTTCCACCTCCTAATTTAGACATCATACCAACTTCAGATTGGGTATATAAGATATTCCCCATATCATCGTCTATGTGCGACCCAAAACAGCTAATAGGTAAACCTCTTTCTTTTCCAAAATTAGACCATACCGGAGATGCTAAAGAATAAAACCCTTCTGACATATACCCGTAGAACTTATCTGAAAATCCTGGCATTTTTAATATATGCTCTGCTCTATCAGCAATTTCTCTAATACGATGTTCCGCAGAGACACCATCTGTAAGGTAACCAGAGTCTAAAAAATTACGACTATGTTCTGTTAACCATTCAAAACCAGATTCTGTCTTGTTTTTATGATTCTCCAAGGTTTCTTTCCTAGCATTTATAAGCTGGGCGCCTTCGGTTATTTTCTCTGTTTTGTTTTCTTGGATACTGTTTAGTTCGTTCATTTAAAAAAGGTCGTCGCTGGTTATACTTTGTGTTCTTTTACTATAGTTTATGGAGCGCTTTACGAAGAAATCGCCATGTTTGGTACCTATTATTTCATCATCAAACCATTCTGTCTCGGCCAATAAAGTTTCATCTACTTCGAAAATTTTATCAATTCCAATACTCTCTAAGGAATTGTTAAATCGATTCTTAATAAACTCATTTACTACCGCTTTAGGCAAAAAGTCTAGCTCACCCTTTTCAAAAATCCAATCTACAATTGTACTTTCAGATGCAAACGCCTCTTCACACATTAATTTAATCTTGGCATGATGTTCTCCATCAAACCAATCTGGATTTTCATCCTTGATAATTTTAATCAAATCGATACCAAAATCTCCGTGTATCTGCTCTTCTTTGGAAGTTGCTTCCACAACATTAGAGATTCCTTTAAGCATATTTTTATGCTTATTGAATGCCATTATAATCAAGAATTGAGAGAATAAAGAAACATGTTCTATGAAGAGAGAAAACAACAGAACTGACTCAGCATATTCCTTATTGTCATCACTTTTTGCATTCTTCAATGCTGTTTCTAAATATTGAACCCGCTTCATCATTACAGGTTTTTTCTTCAACATTTTAAATTCTTCGTTTAAACCAAGAATTTCTAATAAATGTGAATATGCATCTGCGTGTCTAACTTCACTTTCTGCAAAAGTAGAACCTACAGACCCAACTTCTGGCTTAGGCATTTTATGGTAGATATCTCCCCAGAAACCTTTTACTGCAACTTCGATTTGGGAAATAGCTAACATCGTATTTTTTATAGCACTTTGTTCCGCTTCTGTTAAACGCGTTTTAAAGTCTTGAATATCACTAGTAAAATTAAACTCTGTGTGTATCCAATATGAATGTCTAATAGCGGGCACATATTCGTATAACTGAGGATACTCATATGGCTTTAAGTTAATACGCTTCTCAAATATATTTGACTTACGCTTAGAGGCCTGCTCATTCCTGTAAATAATGTACGCCTTCGCAACATCAAAAAATCCACCTTCCATCAATTTCGTCTCTACAAAATCTTGAACCGATTCCACCGTAGGCACATAACTTTCATCAACCGCCTTACGCTCTAAAAGTGAAGCACTTACGTTCTCAGAAATACGCTCTGCATCCCCCAGATTTCCATGTTCAACGGCGGTCATCGCCTTTAAAATGGCGTTTGTTATCTTATGTAGCTGAAAGGGTTTCTTTGTAGAATCCCTTTTGATGAGATAGGTGATTTGCATAGTTCTTTACAAGAATTAAATGTGATGTGAATTTGCTATATGTAAAGATCAATATTTATTCGCTTTACTTTTCCTTAACATCGTTTAGGTTTTCCACATCTTATTAACATATGATTTTCCTTAGGGTAACCTGAGCTAAAATACTAGTATGAATATGGTTACAAAAAAATAAAAGTACCGCCCTCTTTTAAAGGGCTTGATGATTGAATTATTATTAACAAATAATGATAGATTTAGTCCAAAATTCTACTGACAAATTTATCAGATTAGCGCTAAATATTTGGATGATAAATTATTTTGAATGGCTTAGACTGAAAAATGACGTAACAATTAAGAGCTATTATTGAAAGGAATCTTTCTCCTCTTTTGAAGACAGCTTAAACTATTTAATTGGAAAACCAGATAAACGAAAAAGGGTAATTTCTAAACCACTACTTACAATTCAAATCTTAAAGCTTAGGACAGCGTTTACAATTTGATTTTCCTTTTTTCTTATACTTTTTACAGCATTTTTTCTTTTTTCCTTCATTGGAACAGCCACCGCAATCAGAAGCAAGGATAATACAAGGACGTGAAAATAATACAGGATTCATTATTCTTATTAAATCTAAATAATAACAAATCTACAAAAAAAAAGACTCCACAAATGGAGTCTTTATATCTTTTTTAACATCATTTACGTGCTACTCCTCCGTATCTACTGCGGTAGCAATCGTATTTATATCACGATCAAACATATAATGACCAGATTTATCGTCACCAATAATATTAAGCTTATCTAATAACGTTCTTGCCACAGCTTCTTCTTCTAACTGCTCAGTAACATACCATTGCATAAAATTATGTACGTTATAGTCTTTTTTATTAAGACATTCATAAATCACATGATTAATTTGTTCAGTTACGAACATTTCACTCTTTAAGAAGTCCGCAAACAATTCACCTAGAGAATCAAAAGATGCTTTCGGCTTCTCTAAAGCAGGAATTACAACGTTCCCACCACGTTCGTTAACAAACTTTATAAGCTTAATCATATGCACTCGCTCTTCTTCTGACTGTTTATAAAAGAACTCAGCAATACCGTTGTATCCCTTTTCATCTGCCCATGAGGCCATAGCCATATAATGCATAGAAGCATTTGCTTCATATTTTATCTGATCATTTAATAGAACTTCTATTGTCTTATTCATACCTGTAATTTTCATCAAAGATAAGTATGTTTTGAATTGGTTCAAATATCAGAATCGCCATTAATACAAATAACAAATTCGATATTGATTTCTAATAAAGAAGGGAGTAAACTAGGTTAGAGGAAGTGAGTTTTCTAAGCTAATGATACGAAGTAAATAACTCAGTAGCTTTATTATAAGCAGCTTCAAAAACTAACCAATTAACACCTGAATCAGCTTTTTGTTCGGTAAAAAATGAAAGCATTTTTTCGGTAGGCATATTACCTGTGAGCTCATCTTTTGCCATTGGGCAGCCTCCAAAACCCTGAACAGCACCATCAAATCTTCTGCAGCCTGCATTATATGCAGCATCTACCTTTTCATGCCATTTTGTAGGCGTCGTGTGTAAATGTGCGCCAAACTCTATCTGAGGATATTTTGGAATTAAATTAGAGAAAAGATAATCAATGGTTTCCGCATCAGAAGTACCAACTGTATCTGATAGAGACAAAATCTTAGCGCCCATTCCAGATAGTTTTTCTGTCCACTCCCCCACTATATCCACATTCCAAGGGTCTCCGTAAGGATTTCCAAACCCCATGGAAATATAAGTCACTACCTCTTTATTTGCCGCATCGGCGATATTAAAGATTTCTTGGAGAGAGGCAACCGACTCCGCAATTGTTTTGTGCGTATTCCTCATTTGAAAATTCTCTGATATTGAAAAAGGAAAACCTAAATAATCAATTTCAGGGTGCTTTACGGCATCTGAAGCACCTCTAACATTTGCAACTATAGCAAGTAATTTACTAGTTGTTGCTGATAAATCTAGCTGAGCCAATACCGCTGCAGTATCTGTCATTTGTGGAATGGCTTTTGGCGAAACAAAACTTCCAAAATCTATAGTATCAAAACCACAACCCAATAAAGCTTGAATATACCGCACCTTTTCATTGGTAGGAATAAAGGGTTTTATGCCTTGCATGGCATCCCTAGGGCATTCAATTATTTTCACTTTGTTAGGCATATAAAGCAGAAATTACTATCGTAAAATTACCATTAATTATTAGATAATAGCAGATAAACCGCAATACCAACAAACACAATAATTTGCAGCCATTTCAAAAAGAATTCCGCTTTTGTACTTTTTGTTATTAGATGTGAAACGAAATCAGAAAGAAAGGCTATCGTTCCAAAAACAGAAGAGGAAACTACTATAAAAACTAAACCAAGCACATAGAATTGAATCACAGTGCTAATTGTTTTACTAAATAAAAATCCAGGAAAAAAAGCTAGAAAAAAAATAGTCACTTTAGGATTTAGCACATTCATTATAAACCCTTGTTTGTACAACTGCCATATTGATTTTTTTGGTACAGCATCACCAGAAAGACTAACGCTCCCATCGCTACGAAACACTTGAATAGCAAGATATATTAGGTAAACAGCACCAAACAACTTTATGAGAAAATAGAAAAAATCATTATCCTTGATAAATATTGATACTCCAAACGCTAGCAAGGATGTGTGCACTATGCAACCAGTCATAAGTCCGGCTATGGTTGCAAACCCATATCTTTTCCCATGAGTTATGCTTTGCATTAGCACAAAAATATTATCCGGACCCGGAGAAAGTGCTAAAACTGCAGTAGCCAATGAAAAGGTTAAAAGAATTTCGTAGTTCACCTGGTTCTAATTCTAATGGAAAAATACAAATTATGGAAGGATACAACTATTTTTAATACCTTTCCTGAAATCATTTTAATTACAGGTATGAAAAAGACAGTATTTTCCCTTCTCATGGGACTTTTAGCAGTAATAACTTTAGCATTTATCTCTTGTGCAGATAAAGCGCCCAAGAAAGCAGATACCCCAAAAAAAGAAGTAGTAATGGAAAACGACAGCGTATTACGCCACGTAGTACTATTTAAATTCAAAGACAGTACCGCCGCAGAAGATATTAAAAAAGTAGAAGATGCCTTTAGTGCGCTACCTAATAAAATACCACAAATTATAGATTACGAATGGGGAGTAAATAATAGTCCAGAAGATCTTAACAAAGGACTTACGCATTGTTTTTTCCTGAGCTTTAAAAGTGAGGAAGACAGAGCCATTTACTTACCGCATCCTGATCATAAAGCTTTTGGAGCTATTCTTGGCCCTCATCTTGATGATGTATTGGTGTTAGATTACTGGACTGAGAATTAAAAGGTAGGAAACAGAGTTGTTATTTATTTGGACTAGAGTAAACCAATAAATAGGTTGTTACATAGCAACAGAAAAACAAAGACTAAGGTCTATGATTATTTAAATAATCATAGACCTTAGTCTTTTCTTAACCACGTTCTAAAAGTGCTTTATTTATTTTTTTTACTAAGCCAGGACCCTCATACACAAATCCAGTCCAAAGCTGTATCAAGTCCGCTCCTGCGTCTAACTTCTCTAGAGCATCTTCTGCTGAATGTATTCCACCAACCCCGATAATAGGGAATGATTTATTACTTTTTTCTGACAAGAAACGGATAACCTCTGTACTTCTATTTTTTAACGGCTTACCACTTAACCCGCCTGCCTCTTCCAAAAGAATTGCATGGGACTTAAGATTCTTTCTTTCTATAGTAGTGTTTGCTGCTATAATGCCATCTATTTTAGTACTACCAACAATAGCTATGATATCTAACAATTGGCTATCAGTAAGATCTGGTGCAATTTTTAATAGTATAGGCTTACGTTTTACCTCTTTTTTAATGGAATACTTATCATTCTCGCGTTGTAACTCATTAAGTAAAGCTGTTAAGGGTTCTTTATCCTGCAGCTCGCGTAATCCAGGTGTATTTGGAGAACTTACATTAACTACAAAGTAATCTACATGATCAAACAACGCATCAAAACATATTAAATAATCCTTTACAGCTTCACTGTTTGGAGTGACCTTGTTTTTCCCAATATTACCACCTATTACTATTCTGTGCTTCTTTTTTAGCTGCTCTACAGCATCAAAAACTCCAAGGTTATTAAATCCCATTCGGTTAACAATGGCCTTATCTTCTTCTAATCTAAAAAGTCTGGGTTTAGGATTACCACTCTGTGGCTTGGGTGTCAAGGTGCCTATTTCAACAAAACCAAATCCAAAATCCGATAGTTCGTTGTATAGGAGTGCATTTTTATCAAAACCAGCTGCCAATCCTACTGGGTTTTTAAAAGTAATACCAAAAAGTTCTTTTTCTAGTCTAGAATCATCAACAACAAACAGAGACCTAAAAAGACCAGAAAATCCAATTTTAGATAAAAATTTAATCAACGAAAAAGAAAAGTAATGTACTTTTTCAGGGTCAAAAAGGAAAAGTATGGGTCTTATTATAGCTTTATACATTTATTACGCTGTATTTAATACAAAAATACTAACTACAAAGGATAGAATTTAATTCTTGTAATTTAAGTTATTAAGGAAAGGTTAGCGTTTCTTAACAACGGTGCTATCACTATAAATAGTTGGCACTATATTAAAAGGCGATCTAGAAGCTTCCAAACATAGGTTTCTATACAAAGTATACTGCTTTTGATTAAAAAGAGTTAATAATTTCTTGTCTACCAAAGCTTGTACCAACTGCATACTGTCGATAACCACATTATATTCTTTTGCCAAATTAGAAAGCTCATGAACAGTACTTTGAGGGTGTCTCTTTCTAATATTTAATAATTTATTATCTAGGATTTCGTTCCTATATTTTATTTCAGCATTAAAATTTGCTAATTTTTCGCTTTGTTCAGAATTAAGTTGAAAAACACCTATCAACACAGAATCTTTGACTACGCCAACACCTAAAATACAATCTGCCTGTGCGCTTAGATGAAAAGAATGCAGTAACACAAAAATTAGTACTAAAAATGGGTGAAAATTAGAATTCATATATCGGAGAAACTTTGTCTGATGTTAAAATTACCATTTATAAGTTTATTTTTGACTATAAAATAGATTTCATGCAACATATCATCGATAGGTTTATCAATTACATTAAGATTGATACGCAAAGTGACCCTGAATCTAACACAACACCTAGCACACTAAAACAGTGGAACTTAGCGCACATTCTAGTAGCAGAATTAAAACAAATAGGTATGGACGAGGTTACTATTGATGATAACGGTTACATCATGGCAACCTTACCTAGTAATGTAAACTACCCTGTTCCTACTATTGGGTTTATTTCGCATTTTGATACAACTCCAGATTTTTCTGGTACCAATGTAAATCCGCAAATCATCCCCAATTATGATGGTAAGGACATTGTATTAAACCACGAAGAAAATATAATTTTATCTCCTGAATATTTTGAAGATTTGAAGCAATACAAGGGCCAAACCATTATTACAACTGATGGAACCACACTTCTGGGTGCGGATGATAAAGCTGGGATTACAGAGATTATAACGGCAATGGAGTATTTATTACAACACCCAGAAATTAAGCATGGAAAAATAAGGGTAGGTTTTACTCCCGATGAAGAAATTGGGCGTGGTGCACATAAATTTAATGTTGCGACATTTGCTGCCGAGTGGGCCTATACTATGGATGGTAGCCAAATAGGTGAATTGGAATATGAGAACTTTAATGCTGCAGGTGCGAAAATTGTGATTACGGGTAAAAGCGTACATCCAGGTTATGCGAAAGGTAAAATGGTTAATTCTATTGTACTGGGAAACGAATTAATGAACCTACTTCCAAGCAAAGAAACACCAGAAAAAACTACTGATAGAGAGGGTTTCTATCATATTCATAAGTTTGATGGGGGAATAGAAAAAACAACCATAGAACTGATCATTAGGGATCATGACCTGGTAAAGTTTGAAGAACGAAAGTCACTTTTAAGGGATATTACAAAGAGGCTAAATAATGAGAATGGCAACTGTATTCAACTTGAAATTAATGATCAGTATTATAATATGAAAGAGAAAATAACACCAGTTTTTCATATTGTAGATATTGCCAAAAAAGCAATGGAACAATTAGGTATTACACCTATTATAAAACCTATTAGAGGTGGTACAGATGGTTCCCAGTTAAGTTTTATGGGTTTGCCTTGCCCTAATATTTTTGCTGGCGGTCATAATTTTCATGGTAAGTATGAGTATGTTCCTGTAGAAAGCATGCAAAAGGCTATAGCCGTGATTGTTAAGATTTGTGAATTGACAGCGGAGGAATAGTATTGAAAATAAGATAATCCGAGATTTTCAACTACTTAATACAGATTCATTTTCAAGTTAAAAAACACAGGACTTACTATCTTTGGTTTTTAAGTTTACCACTTTTAATTTACTCAAAACGCTACGAGCGTTACGCTCGCACTAGCCATGAGTTTTACTCGCAATAGCGGGAGCATTAATTAACTACTTCTTTCTGCGTTCCTATTCTAAAACAGCGTTCTTCTCCTAGATATAAAGGATTTCCGTGTTTTTCTGACCAAAACCCATCTAAAATATCTTTAGTGATACACTTATAAACAACAACTCCTTTGTAGATTTTATTTTCCTCTCCTTGATAGTTGAAATTAATTACTAAAATATTGTCTTTAAAAAAACCAGTCCCAGTTTGGTTTTGGCTTTCGTTTATGAGCCAATCCGCTTGAATTCTATTATTTTCATCTAGTGTTAAATAGAGTGTTCCTTTATACCTTGCTCCTTCTTCATCTTGATTGCTTCCTATTATAGTGAAGCTGCCAGCCAAGTCCTCTACGGTCATTTTTAATTTATTTATTATTTAGATTTTATTACCTCCCTATAAAATGGAAAACTATAGCTGCACCTAAAAGTTTCGTAAGTATTAAGGTGTGCTTTATTGTTTGTCATTAGTTAATTTATGTTTTTAGCTTTAAAAAAATATAAATTATATTTCAGCAGCCATTTAACCTGAAATTTTACTACTGTTACTTCCTCTCCCTTAGCTAAAATGAATTTTGTAACTAGGCCCAAGTTTGTGCGAGCGCCACACTCATACTTACCACGATATATCGCACTGCCATATTGCCGCTCATTTCTTATAACATATATTATCCTGATCATCAATTTTTAGAACGGCTTCATGCTCTACATGGTTTTTTTCGCAACTATATTTCCTGTCAACAAAATCGGCTTCCAAAAAAAATTAGCGGCAAGCGAATACAAGGTGTAAATCCCAAGTTCACATTCAAACCGTATGGCCAGACTCTAAACATCACGCAAAACGACCCTCAGATTTTTTCGTCGTGCCTCCTCGTAAACACGTCTTCCAAATTTTTATTACGTATTACTTTCAACTTATTTGTCTCTGCTATTTTTTCTATTGTCTATTTTCTTTCGTCTTTTTTCTTGTTTCTTGTTTCCACTCTAAAGTATGGGCAACTTCCAACCATTATGATAATCTACCTTAATTAATTCATTTGCTTTTTCACTTTTAAATAAACCTGTTGCCTCATCCCAATATATTCTATC
>CALHVP010000118.1 GCA_938038975.1 uncultured Maribacter sp.
ACGGCGATGGTTCTTTTGACGTATCTAAAGGATATTTTGGAGATAAAATATTAATTAGTTGGATTATTAGAAAAAATAGCAACCTAATAACCACTCTTAAACTTTACAGAAGAGAATACAGTGATACGCCTTTACCATGGAGTG
Source organism: uncultured Maribacter sp. (assembly GCA_938038975.1). Lineage (GTDB taxonomy): Bacteria > Bacteroidota > Bacteroidia > Flavobacteriales > Flavobacteriaceae > Maribacter. The sequence goes on from CALHVP010000118.1 coordinate 145, forward strand.
ATAGTGATTATTTAAGAGATATATCTAAAAATGAAAGCGAATATGAAGACAAATATGTGGAAGGTGGCAAATTATATGAATACAAACTCTTTGCAGAAGGCGTAAGTGATATTGAAGAATATGGTGCAAACTATATTACCGGTATTGGCTTTAGAAATCCTACTGCAGTAGTAACAGGTAATGTAAGTTATGATGGTGGTAGCCCAGTTAAAGATGTTATTATTAAAGCCATCTCAGATGGTGGAACAACAAATATTGGTAGTGCACTTAACATACCAAGTACGGGTGAAGTTGCTATAAAAAACACAAATAAAACCGTTGCAACAGAAACTACCTTGCAAGCTTGGCTAAAGCCTTCAAGCCCCTACACAGATGATGCAGGAGCTGCCATACGCCTGTTTACAATAGCTAGTTCATTAGAGACTGGCAAAGCTATTGATGTTAAAGTTAAATTATATGAAACAACCCGTGTGCTAGAGGTAAATATTGGTGGTAGTGTTTATAAATTACATAACTATTACCCTGCAGGCACATTAAATTATAGAGGGGATGAAAAATTAGATCTAGTTTCAAAATTTAATGAAAATTTTGTTCATTTTTCAGTTATAATTAAAGACGGTCAAGTGCCTTCTTTATTTATAAACGGTAGAGAAATATCTGCCGCATCTAAAACTGAGATACACAATAAATTAATAGATGCTGATGAAGAATTTTTAGAAGATGGTGAACTTGCATATAGCGCACCCTATTTTGAGGTTGAGATACCTACACAAACCAATTCTTTAGCACTATCATTGGTAAATGCTACCTGGGATAACATGTATCTAGGAGGCGAAAATAGCGCTATTATAGATGAAATTAGGGTATGGAGAACGGCTTTAGAAGATGCTGTAGTTAGAACAGATTATAAAAGGTATATAAGTGGTAACAACACCAATTTAATTGCCTATTTAAGAGCAAATGAAGGCGCAGGAAATTTTGCCTATGATTTTTCTAGAACGGGTTTTACCTATAATAAAAATAATGGAGCAATAGATGCTACCAATCATTGGATTACTGGTGATGGGAACGTGCCTACCAGTAAACAATTAGGCATTCTAGGGGTTACTAACGAAGTTGGTAATTATGAAATTACGGCTATTCCGTATTCTGGAACCGGAGAATCTTTTACAATTACGCCATTGTACGGTCAGCATCAGTTTGAACCTGGGCAGCAATTAATATTTTTAGGTCAAGGCTCAGAAGTGGTGAATAAGGTGGATTTTTTAGACAAGTCTTCCTTTATTTTTAAGGGTAGAATATTATATGATACCCGTAATGTTTTTAACCCTTTTGGGGCTGATCGTAATGTTACTGGCACCATTATAGATGAAGCATATAATGCATACGATGTTAATGGAATACCTTATATTAAAGGGGAATATTGGCTGGAAACAGATGCAGATGACAACGATTATTTAGCAAATTACTCGCCCATTGATGTGGCAGATGTGAAGGTATATATAGATGGTGAAGAGGCTAAAAATAAAGACGGCACCCCTGTTTTATCTAAGTATGATGAAGATTCTAAAACTACAGGTTTTCAAATAAATGTACCCATTGGTAGGCATTATATTACCGTAAAAAAAGACGGCCACGTTTTTGAGTATAACGGAAGATTCCCAATAGCATCTGATATTGAAAAAGACAATACAAAAGAGTTTGTTGAGAATAGTGAGAACGAGGTAATATTTATAGATAAAACAAGAGTAGAGGTTGTTGGTAGGGTTGTTGGCGGTGCTGTACAAGCCCAAAAAAATATAGGTTTTGGTGACCAAGGTATGGTTACAGCAGAAGTGCTAGATGAAGATGGAAAATCTAAAACAGTAAATGTAAGCTCTAAGAATAATATTGGACAAGCAAGCATTACTATTGGTTATGCTAGTGGTTTAAGTGACCCTTTACCTAACAATAAATTTACCATTACAACAAATGCAGAAACAGGTGAATTTAGAGAAACTTTATTGCCTTTAGATTACAGCCTAGTTGCAGAAGATATTGTTGTTGCAGAAAATAGCACTATTACATTTTATGAACCTGAATCTATAAACGACCTAAGGTTTTCTGAAATTACAGCATTGACTACTCCAAAGTTTGGGGTTTCTCAAACAGATACTATTTATGGAACGCCATACAATCATTTTAAAATATTTGAATACCGTGCTGTTCCTACTATAAATGTCATCACGCAAACTTCAGATAAACTGATAACGCTTAGAAAATCTGATGGTGAAGAAGAATCAATTAGTACAGAAGGGTTTGATACACCCATTTATACCCAATTTGAATCATATACACTGTTAATGGAGGCCTATGAGGAATATACCAATAATGATGATGGTTTAGATGATGATGAAAGACAAGATTTAGTACCTGTAATTGATGGTGAATTTGAAATAGATAATGGCCTAGAGCTAGAAGGCTCTGGAACTTCTATAGATTTTGATGGCTCTGGAGCTAAAACCATTTATATCTGGGATGCTGGTGAACCTATTACTACAGGTACATACGTTGAAAATATTGGCATAAAATATAATAGAAATGGGGAGTATTTTTACCCCTCATTAGATAGTTATAAGCAAACCGGAATAATTTTAGGCGGTAAAAATGATGGATCGGCTGGGGTTTTAACAGCGGCGCCAGATATGCCGGATTTTATTCTTAGAGACCCACCTGGATCTAACAGTTTTGCATCTATTGAAGCCGGTTCTAGTATTTCAATTACTGAGCAGTTGGTGTCAAATAATGGAATTAAGTTCTCTAGTTCAGAAAAAATAAAGACAGGAATGATCGCCCAAGTGGGTGGTGGCTTAGCTGGTCCCATTTTTACAAATTCTAATTATAATGATTTTGAAACAGGGTCTAGTTATGAACTAAGTTCTTCTAATGGCAATACCATTACAAAAAAATACACGTTTAATCAAACCATTTCAACCAGTAGCGATCCAGAATTTGTGGGTAGTGATGGCGATTTGTACATAGGAAAAAGTAAGAACTATTATTACGGCACCTACAATAAAGTAGAAGCATTAAATGAGTCTAGAGTTGGTAGTGTTACTTTAACAAATAATGATGGTAAGGTAGCATATATAGCTAAAACGCTTGGGGAAACCTTTACTGAAGACCCAGACCAAACCACTTTTATATATTCTCAAAAATTTATTTTAGAATCATTGATTCCTAAACTTCAGGGGTATATTGATCAATATGCTAACGGAGATTTACAAGTTGGTAATGATGAATTTTTAACAAGTGAACAGTATCAAGAACAAATAACGCAATGGGAAAGTTTTATTCAAGAGAATGAACGCTCTAAATATCAAGCGCTGTATAAAAGAGATGAATACATTGCAAATATTAAAGAAAATCTGCTCGGTCAGATTGCGGAATACAATACCCTTCCAGACCTTGTAGAGCCCGTTTTAGATGCAGTTGGTGCCGCAGGTGATTATGTAGAAAAGGTTCCTTCTTGGATTTGGAAATTAGTAAGCTTTGCCGCCAATAAAGGTTTAAAAGGCACCGGAGGTGCGGTTAACGCGGTTAGAGACATTAGTTTGGTTTTTTCTCAAAGAAAAAATGCCCTTCAAAAAACACTAGACTTTTTAGATGAAAATACTGTAAAAAATTACTCTCTAGATGCTGGTGTGGGTGAATATATTAACTCAAGTGAAATTAACCTGGTGAGTGCTCAAAGAAGAGATATTACCCTAAAAACGGATAATGAGTTTCTTAAAAAAACTGGAGCAGAATCAAATGGTTTAGGTTTTATAAAAAATATTAGTCTAAGATCCGCTGCAGAAAACACTTTTGGAGTAGGGGAAGAAAACACAGAAACATCTGTTATTACCTATACCCTTAAAGACAATGACCCTAACAATTTTATAAGTGTTGATGTTGTAAATAGCTTTGATGGTAACGGGCCCATATTTAGTACAAAAGGTGGGCGAACATCTTGTCCTTATGAAGGCGAAGATGTTACACTTTTTTATAACAATAGCGAATTTGACCTTGTTTACAATACTAAAAAAACAGAACTTCTTGCTATTCCTAAAATCATATTTGCATTACAGCATAATGATTTTAACCTCTTAATTAATGCGGAGAAGTATAATGCGTTGATTGAAGATATGGCTATATCCTATGCCTCTTCAACTATTTATTCTGGAGATGAAAAAATAAGTATTGCTACAGAGCGTATTGAAA
>CALHVP010000119.1 GCA_938038975.1 uncultured Maribacter sp.
TTTAAGACTAAGCCCAGCAGGAACTGGATACGCTTTTTCTAAATTCGCTAAATTCATTTTACCGTCCATATGAGCACTGACCTTTGTATTACCCATCAACTCAGTGATTCTTGACTTAAGATTAAAACGATCTTCATCAATCATAAAAGAGGCCTTATTAATAGCTAGGGAGGTATCTTCTGTAATTCCTGTGGTATTAGTAATAGCTATATCCATGAAGATGTTCTTTACTGATTTTGGCAAGTCAGGATACTTAAAAGACGCATTTTCCGAGTTAATAGTAATATCGAATTTAGGGATATGTATATCGTCTACGATGCCTGTAAAATTACCAGCGACTATAAAATCGCCTGTCGTTTTCACATCTTCAATATTTTTAGAATATACCTCTGGTATTACCGCCAAGAAATTCTTAAAATCAGAAGAAGGAGTTTTAAAATTAATGGCAACCTCTTGATTATCATCATTCAGTTTTACGAAACCGTCAAAAACAAGTGGCAACTGGTTTATTACCGCTTCATTTTTCAAAAACGAATATGTACTTGTATTTAAATCAATCCCAATTAAGGCATCTAATTGAACCCTGTTCTTATTAAGGTAATTTGTACTGTCCATCTCAAAAGACACCAAAGCATCTGTGTGCGTATCTAGTTCGGAAGTACTCAAAGACAAATCGCCTGTACCTTTATGGTTAACATCAGCCAAAGTAAGCGTTATACCCGTAGCAACATCTGTATATAAAATTCTAGAATTTTTAATTTCATAGGACTCCATATTAAAAGAAAAACCACTAGTAGTATCAGGTGATTCCGCAGTCGTTGCACCAGTATCAAGTGCTATATCATAATTAGCTTTTTCGTTGACATCTACTTTAATATTTACCAATGCATTTTCTAAGTTTAGACTCGTAATAGAAATAGCCTCGTTTGCGCCTTTAAAAAGTTGCATAATTCCCATAGTTAAGGACAGCTCTTTAGAAGCAAATAATGTATCCCCTTCAAAAGGAGCCTTATTCAATAGGCTCACATTTTCTAGTCGCATCCTTGCATTTGGAAAACTACTAATAAGGCTTAAATCTGCATCAGAAAAGTCCAACGTTGCATTCACATTGTTGTTTACATTATTCTTAATGATATCACCTATTTTGGCTTCCAAAAAGAACGGAGCCGCTACTAGCACCCCGATAATCAAAAACAAAACAATACCAACTACCCGTAAAACCTTCTTTTTCATTCTTATAATTTTTTAAAACCTGATTAACTGCTTAAGCTCTGGATGTCTAGGTTAATTTCTTGACCTACCTCTAAATTAAACCGCTTGCGCATCATATATACGCACAAATAAAGCAAAGGGGTGTCCAGAAATGCTATAATTATCTTAAAAATAAAGCCACTAATGACTAACCCTGTGAATTTATCCCAAGGAATTTCACCAAAAGAACATAACAAGGCCACAACGGTAAGCGTGTCTATTAATTGTGATGAAAAAGTAGAAAAATTATTTCTCAACCATAAATGCTTCCCTTTAGTAATTCGTTTCCAAAAATGATAAATCTGTATATCTACAAACTGCGCTAACAAATAAGCCATCATAGATGCAAATACAGCAACCATCGTATTACCAAAAACAGAGGTAAATAATTCATCTTGAACTGGTGACCAAGGCGTTGCAGGAACGGCATTAGCTGTATATACTATAAGCAGTGAAAAAAATGAAGCAAAAATACCAGCAACAACAATTTGGTTCGCTTTCTTCTTGCCAAAAATTTCTGAAATTAAATCGGTAATCAAAAAAGTAATTGGATATGGCAATATGCCAACCGATATCTCAAATAGAGAAGCTCCAAAAATAGTTATTTCACCAAAGGGATTCCAATAGAAAAATTTTTGAAAAATAAGGTTTGAAACCACCAAAGAAGTAATAAACAACGCTCCAAGATATAGATATATGCTACGCGCTAACAGGGTATCTTTTTGCGTCATTTTCTATTTTATATTCAAGGTAAATGGCATTTTTGCCTGGATACCTTTCTGCTCCATACCCGATTTCAAATCCTTTAAAATCTGATAGTTCTCCTCACCAATTTCATCACTTATAACTTTAGCCTTAAGCCCAACACTTGCTCCTTCCAAGTCTTCCATAAAACGCTCAAAACCTGATTTATATTTAGGATACTTTCTAATACTATAGGTATCCAATTCAGCCATATCCGCTGCAGCGACAATTGCATCTTCTAAAGTCCCTAATTCATCAACTAAACCTATTCGCTTGGCATCTACCCCACTCCAAACTCTACCTTGAGCTAAACTATCTGCTTGAACAACAGAAATAGATCGTCCTTGAGCAACACGTTCTAAAAACGTAGTATAGGTATGCTCAATACTCTCCTGGACCTGATTTCTAAAAGCAGCACTCATAGGTTCAAACAAAGAGTAGTCAACAGAGTTTAAATTAGTGCCCACCTGCTCTGCATTAACGCCAATATCATTTGCCAGTTCACTTATATTAGGAACCGTTCCAAAAACCCCAATAGAACCAGTGATCGTAGTTGGTTCTGCAAAAATTTTATCTGCTCCTGCAGCAATATAATACCCACCAGAAGCAGCAACATTACCCATAGAAACCACAACCGGCTTCTCTTGTTTTGTTAATTCGACCTCTCTCCAAATAATGTCTGACGTTAGTGCACTACCACCAGGTGAATCTACTCGTAAAACTACCGCTTTTACATTCTTATCTTCTCTTGCCTTAATAAGTGCTTTATTAATGATTCCTTGTCCTATATAGTCTGGACCACCTTCACCGTACAAAATTTCTCCTTGTGCATAGATAATGGCAATTTTATCAGTGCTTGACTTTAACTCCTTTTTATTAGAATAAACAGCATAATCGTCCAACGAAATATAGTTTATGTCTTCATCATTTGAAATGGCTAGCGCTTTAGAAAGTTTTTGCTCGTACTCATCATAAAAAACAATACCATCCAACAATCCAGATTTTTTGGCGTATGCTGGTGATCTTCCGCCGAGTGTATCTGCAATAACATTAAGGTTCGTCTCTGAAATACCTCTACCAGTAGAAATATCTGCAACCATGGAATTCCACAGCGATTGTATCAACTCTTGTATCTGAGTTCTATTTGCTTCACTCATTTCGTTCTCTAAATAAGGTTCCACAGCGCTTTTGTATTTACCGTGACGAATAACTTCCATCTTTACACCTGTCTTTTCCTGTAAATCTTTATAAAACAATACCTCTGAGGACAAGCCCTTAAAATCCAACACCCCAACTGGGTTAATAAAAATAGAATCCGCAACAGATGCTAGGTAGTAATCCTTTTGTGTATAAAAATCTGCGTAGGTATAAATAAATTTTCCGCCAGACTTAAATTCTTGCAATGCCTTTCTTATAGCTTGAGTTTGTGCCAACCCAGCGAGCATAAAATTATTATTAATACTAATCCCTTTAATACGATCATCTGTTTTGGCTACGCTTATAGCTTTTAGAATTTCGTCTAACCCTTGTGATTCATCGAAAAGACTTGAAAATGGACTCGCATCACCATTACCTACATAATCAGCTATTGGCAGTTGTAATTGCAATTCCAAAACAGAATCACCTTTTACAGATACCGTTTCTTCATCGCTACCCAAAAGACTAATTAATACAACAAACATGACGAACACGATACCGAATGCCATTAGGCAACCAATAATGGCTGCAAGAAGATTTCTTAAAAAATTCATGAAAAAGCAATTTTAATTACCCAACAAAGATAACCAAAGTGGATTTGTTTTGTTTATTTTGCCATTGTATTATGACGGCAAAAGAAACAGTATATATTTCAATAGGAAGTAATTTAGGAAAGCGAAAAATTAATCTACAAAAAGCTGTTTTTCACATAGATAAAACACTTGGCAGGGTTAGCCTACTATCCCCACTCTACGATGCACCAGCATGGGGTTTTGAGTCGGATGATTTTTTAAACGCATGTATTAAGTTGGAAACAGAGCTATCTCCTGAAAAGTGTCTTGAAGGCCTAATGGAGATAGAAAGAAATATGGGCAGGGAGCGATTAGACTCCAAAGGCTACCAGAGTAGAATTATAGATTTAGATATTATCTATTACGGATCCCAGATTATTAATCATAAAACATTAACAATACCTCATCCAAGAATGGAAGAACGAAAATTCGTTCTAAAACCATTAGCAGATATTGCTCCTCAATTTTATCATCCTTTATTAAATAAGGATAGCAGAAACTTATTGCAACAGTGCAGAGACAAAAGTACCCCAAACAAAATATCAGGAAAACTATACCAAAATAGAACGGCGTTATTTACTAGCCTAGAGTTCATTACAATTGAAGGAAACATCGGTGCTGGAAAAACGAGTTTAGCAACCAGAATATCTGATGACTTTAACGCAAAGCTAATTTTAGAACGCTTTGCTGAAAATCCTTTTTTACCAAGTTTTTATAAAGACCAATCACGATATGCTTTTCCTCTAGAAATGTCTTTTTTGGCTGATCGTTATCAACAATTTACAGATGATACGAACCAATTTGACCTTTTTAAGAGTTTTATGATCAGTGACTATGATATTTTTAAATCGCTCATTTTCGCGAAAGTTACTTTACAAAAAGAAGAATATGAGCTCTATCGAAAAATCTTTAATTTCATGTATAAAGAAGTTCGAAAACCTAAAATATATGTGTATCTGTATCAAACAACCGAAAGGCTATTAGAACAGATAAAAAATAGAGGAAGAGACTATGAACAGGGTATTGAAGGAGAATACCTAGAGCGAATAAATAGAGGTTATCTAGATTTTCTTAAGACGTATCCTAAAGAAAATCAATTGATTATAGATGTATCAAAATTAGACTTTGTGCATCAGGAAAAAGACTATGAATATATTTTAGAGGAGATTGAAAATTTTGCCATTTCACAATTGAATTAACACAATTTTGTGAAAATTCTTGCGTGATAGAAATGTATTTACGTAATTGCAGTTCTCTTAATGAGAAACTAACTAACTCAAACTTTACTAAAAGCCCAACTTTTGTTGGGCTTTTTTATTTATTTAATTTAGACCAAAAGTCCCAAACTACTACTCCAACACTTACCGAAATGTTTAAAGAATGCTTTGTGCCAAACTGAGGAATTTCTAAAACATAATCGCATGCTTTCACGACTTCCTGATCAACACCTTTCACCTCATTTCCAAAAATTAAGACATAATGAGTGTTAGAATTAGTCTCGAAACTCTGTAATAGTATTGCCCCTTCCGCTTGCTCTATAGCAACTACAGTTTTACCCTCTTCCTTTAACCGTTTTATTAACTCCAAAGTATCTGAAGCATAAGACCAAGCTACACTGTCCGTAGCACCCAAAGCAGTCTTATGAATATCCTTATGTGGCGGTTTTGCAGTTATACCACATAAATAAATACTATCAATTAAAAACGCATCTGCTGTTCTAAAAACAGAGCCTATATTATTTAAACTTCTAATATTATCTAGAACAATAGAAACCTTAGTTTTTTTAGCTTCTTTAAACTGAGACACATCCAATCTGTCCAATTCCTCGTTTTTTAGTTTTCTCATAACAATACTTTTCAACTATAAACCTTAAATATCAACAAAAATTAAAATCACATGAGGAATACCATATATTCGTTATCATACAACAAAAATAGGTAGAACATAAAGAAGTGGCAGGTAAAGAGAAGATAAAAAAAGTAACTCCTTTAATGAAGCAATACAACACCATCAAGACTAAATATCCTGATGCCTTGCTATTGTTTCGTGTTGGTGATTTTTATGAAACATTTGGTCCAGATGCAGTAAAAGCTTCTAAAATTCTTGGCATTATTCTTACCCATAGAAACAATGGTGGCGAACGAACAGAATTGGCTGGATTCCCACACCATTCCTTGAACACCTATTTACCAAAACTTGTGAAAGCAGGGCAGCGTGTTGCAATCTGCGATCAACTTGAAGACCCCAAACTAACTAAGACTATTGTAAAACGGGGAGTTACAGAGCTAGTTACCCCAGGAGTCTCTCTAAATGATGATATTCTAAATGCAAAAAGCAATAATTTTTTATGTGCAGTACATTTTGGAAGAAAAAAAATAGGGGTCTCTTTTGTTGATATTTCTACTGGCGAATTTTTAACCGCAGAAGGAACTGAAGAGCAAATAGATAAATTACTACAGAACTTTGCTCCAAATGAAGTACTTATTTCCAAAGCACATAAAAAAGAATTTAATGAAGTATTTGGAACTCAATTTCATACGTTCTACATGGAAGATTGGGTTTTTCAGGAAGATTATGCTTTAGAGAATTTAACTAATCATTTCAAGACAAACACCTTAAAAGGTTTTGGAGTAGACCATTTAACACAAGGTATTGTAGCAGCTGGAGTTGTGCTGCATTACTTATCTGAAACACAGCACAGACAACTACAACATATAAACACATTACAACGAATTGCTGAAGACGAGTACATTTGGATGGATCGCTTTACTATTAGAAACTTAGAGCTCTACCACTCTACAAACCTTAATGCGGTAACATTACTGGATGTAATTGATAAAACTATTTCTCCTATGGGCGGGAGAATGATAAAAAGATGGTTAGCCCTACCTCTTAAAAACATTCAAAAAATAAGAAAAAGGCATCAAGTAGTTAGCCATTTAAAAGACAATGAAAGCCTTTTAGAGAAATTCCAGTCCAACATTAAACAAATGGGTGATTTGGAACGGCTTATATCCAAAATTTCTACAGGTAAAGTAAATCCAAGAGAAGTTGTGCAGCTTAAGAATTCTATGGAGGCTATTGTTCCTATAAAACAATTAGCTACTGCAGCAGATAATGAGGCATTAGCACTTATTGGAGATCAATTGCAGTCTTGTGAGCTTTTAAGAAGTAAGATTAAAGAGATGCTTAATGAGGAAGCTCCTGTAAATATTCTTAAAGGAAATGCTATTGCTTCTGGATACTCTGAAGAACTAGATGAGCTACGTGGCTTAGCTACCTCTGGTAAAAATTACTTGGACCAGATGTTAGCTCGTGAAACTGAAGCAACTGGCATAACCTCATTAAAAATTGCTTCGAATAATGTTTTTGGCTATTACATAGAAGTGCGAAATACACATAGAGATAAAGTTCCTGAAGAATGGATAAGAAAACAAACTTTGGTAAATGCAGAACGCTACATTACCGAAGAGTTAAAAGAATACGAGACTAAAATATTAGGCGCAGAAGAGCGTATTACCACTCTAGAGCAACAGTTATTTTCGCAACTAACACTTTGGATGCAAGAATATATTGCTCCTGTGCAGAATAACGCGCAACTCATAGCTCAAGTTGATTGTCTTTGTGGTTTTACTCAATTGTCCAAAGAAAATAACTACGTTGCACCAGAACTTAATGAGTCTACAGATATATCTATAATTAACGGACGACATCCAGTAATAGAAAAGCAGCTACCACTGGGTGAGCTTTACATAGCCAATGATGTTCTTTTAAATAGAAACGAGCAGCAAATTATTATGATCACTGGACCAAACATGAGTGGTAAATCTGCCATACTAAGGCAAACCGCTCTTATAGTTCTTTTAGCACAAATGGGGAGTTTTGTTCCAGCAGAAGCTGCCACTATTGGGTATGTAGATAAAATTTTTACACGCGTTGGGGCCAGCGATAACATCTCTATGGGTGAATCTACCTTTATGGTAGAAATGAATGAAACGGCATCTATCTTGAACAACCTCTCTGAGCGAAGTTTAGTTCTACTTGATGAAATTGGGAGAGGTACAAGCACCTATGATGGTATTTCAATAGCATGGGCAATTTCAGAATTCCTACATGAACATCCAGCAAGAGCTAAAACGTTGTTCGCAACTCATTATCACGAGCTTAACGAAATGTCTGCCACATTTAATCGTATCAAAAACTACAATGTATCTGTAAAAGAACTAAAAGATAACGTACTATTCTTAAGAAAACTAACACCAGGAGGCAGTGAGCATAGTTTTGGTATTCACGTGGCTAAAATGGCGGGAATGCCTCAGCAAGTCATTCAAAAAGCGAATAAAATCTTAAAAAAACTAGAAAAATCGCATTCCAACGAGGAGCTTACTGAAAAACTTAATTCTGCACAAGATGAAATGCAGTTAAGCTTTTTTAACCTTGACGACCCGCTTTTGGTAGAAATAAAGGAAGAAATTCTGCATTTAGACATTAATACACTAACACCTGTTGAAGCGCTAATGAAACTTAATGAAATCAAAAGATTGCTCACAAAGAACAAGAAGGCAACGAGTTAGGTATTCATTTTTAAGTATTCATTTTTAAAACACGTAATAGTTTCAATTTTTAAAGGAAAATACTTTGGAATTTATAGAATTGTATTAAATTTGCATCCGCATTCACAACGAATGATGTTCATTTAAAATAGTTTAACTACGCGAAAGTAGCTCAGGGGTAGAGCATCACCTTGCCAAGGTGGAGGTCGAGGGTTCGAATCCCTTTTTTCGCTCTGAAAAAACGCTGCCTGTCGGCGTTTTTTTTGTCCATACCTTTATAAGGTAAGAGGAGCTCGAGTGGTGGAATTGGTAGACACGTTGGACTTAAAATCCAATGGACATTAGTCCGTATGGGTTCAAGTCCCATCTCGAGTACAAATACCCTTGTTAATCATCTGATTTTCAAGGGTTTTTTTGTTTTTAGCAATTAACAGAAACCATCTCTTTCATTACAGTTTTACCCCAATAATTCACCTCATCGTTTATTTTCAAATCAATCCAGAAGGCAAAATTACGCATGTCAGAGAAATAAGTTTCTTACAATCCGACGACATACATGCCTGTATTTAACAGTAAACCAAAAATGCTTAATTGATTTGAAAAATATGTACATTTAAGTAAACGTAGGTGCAAACTACTATGTATACGACTCAAAACATCCTTTTTTATATTCTTTTAACTTTAATACTAACTAGCTGTGCTCATGTTTCCAAAGAACAAAAAAAGGAGGTTAGTCCATCTAGTAATCCTAAAAGCATAACTGCACTACCCCTTTCCATAAAAGCACCTTTGGACAACCCTGCATCACTAGATAAAGAACATTTAGGAAAGTTATTATTCTACGACCCTATTCTTTCAGGTAATAAAGATGTAGCATGCGCTACCTGCCACCATCCTAAAAATGGTTATACAGAATTTCTTGACCTTAGCATTGGCCCAAACGCTATGGGTTTAGGTAGTAAACGTAAATTTAATATTCCAAATGATATCCCTTTTGTAAAAAGAAATGCTCAAACCATAATCAATTCAGCTTTTAATGGAATAGATGAGCGTAACAGATACGACCCAGAAACTGCTACCATGTTTTGGGATAAAAGAACAGAAAGTCTAGAAAAGCAAGCATTGGAACCTATAAAAGCCTTTGAAGAAATGAGAGGGCATGGTAGTACTGAAATGGAGATACTACAAAATGTGATTAATAGATTAAAAGACATACCAGAATATCAAAAACTCTTTGAACTAGCATTTGGTAAGAAAGACGCCATTACAGTAGAAAATCTAGGTAAAGCCATAGCAACTTTTGAACGAACTATACTCAGCAATAATTCTCGTTTTGATCAATACATGAGAGGTAAACAAGATGCTATTACGCTGTCTGAAAAGGAGGGCATGGAGCTTTTTAAAACTGTTGGCTGTATTAATTGCCATAACGGGCCCATGTTTTCTGATTATAAATTACATGTTTTAGGGGCTCCTGAAAATAAAAAACTACCCATACCAGATGCAGGAGTAGCAGACACGTTCGCCTTCCGAACGCCTTCCTTGCGTAATCTGAGATTTACCGCACCTTATATGCATAACGGTAGTCTACAAAGCTTAAGACGGGTTCTAGAATTTTATGAAGATATTTCGAACGCCAAAATTAGAAATAAAAATGTGCCAGCTGATCGATACGACCCTTTTGTTAGAGAATTAGAGCTTACCGTAAAAGAAATGTCGCTTATCATATCGTTTTTAAACACATTAAACGATGATGATTTTGACAAGGAGCTTCCTAAATCTGTTCCCAGCGGACTTGCCGTTGGCGGCAATATTGAGTAGAAATTCGAAATACTCAATAATTCAAATAATTCCCTTTTTACTATTCTCATTAGACTACAGAACTATTTACGGCCAGGCTTCTTATTACTACCAATTGAGATAGTTTAATCATAGTTATAGAGTCCTACCAAACAAGATTCAAAATAGTTTTTTATCTTTCAAGTAAACCACAACAAAAAACTAAAAATGAGTACACCAAGAAGAATTACCAACTACCTCTGTTTACAAAAGCAGATCGGAATCTATCTAATTCTACTAGTCACATTCCTTTTTTATTCATGCAGGGAAGAAAAAAAAGATAGTACCCCATGGATATCCCTTTTTGATACTGAAACCCTAAACGGATGGATACAGAAAGGCGGGGAAGCTTCCTATGAGATCCGTAAAGGCACTATAGTAGGGACTACAGTATCTAACACACCAAACTCCTTTCTTACAACAGATAAAATGTATGGAGATTTCATTTTAGAGCTAGAGTATAAAGTAGATTCAAGTATGAATTCCGGTATTCAAATACGAAGTAATAGTTACCCTTATTACAGAGATGGACAAGTACATGGCTATCAAATTGAAATAGACCCGTCTGACAGAGCTTGGAGTGCAGGTGTTTATGACGAAGGCAGAAGAGGATGGTTGCATCCTATAGCTGATGAGAATAAGGCCGCTAAAAAAGCATTTAAACAAAATCAATGGAATCACTATCGTATAGAAGCCTTAGGAGACACCCTTAAAACATGGATTAACGGAGTACCGGCCTCGCATTTAGTAGACGACCAAACAGAAAGTGGGTTCATTGGACTACAGGTGCATAGCATAGGAAAAAATCAAGAACCAGGAACCGAAATAATTTGGAAAAATATTCGCATCCTTACAGATAGCCTAGAAAAATACGCCAAAAAAAGCCCATTACCATTAGTAGACAAGACTAATCAGCTAACTAAAAATGAGGGTGACCAAGGTTGGAAAATGCTTTGGGATGGTAAAACGACCGATGGCTGGAGAGGAGCTAGATCGGAAAGCTTTCCCGATAAAGGTTGGAAAATCGAAGATGGCGTGCTAACGGTGTTATCCTCAGGTGGAGAAGAATCGGCCGCAGGTGGTGATATCGTAACAAGAGAAAAATACAGTGATTTTGAATTGATGCTGGATTTTAAACTGACAGAAGGTGCCAACAGTGGTATTAAGTATTATGTGGACACCGAACTAAACAAGGGCCTTGGTTCGTCAATTGGTCTGGAATATCAAATTTTGGACGATGACAGGCATCCAGATGCCAAAAAGGGAAATCATGAAGGAAGTAGAACGTTAGCTTCACTCTACGATCTCATACAAGCGGATGTCAATAAACCGATTAAACCCATTGGAGAATGGAATACGGCACATATCATTTCAAAAAACAATCAAGTGACTCATTACCTTAACGGAGCTAGAGTTTTAGAATACGAAAGAAAAAGTGATATTTATAGAACGCTGGTAGCCAACAGTAAATATGTTACTTGGCCCAATTTTGGGGAATTGGACAGCGGCCAAATCCTACTGCAGGACCATGGAGACCGTGTAAGCTTTAAGAATATTAAAATTAAGCCACTAACCAACAACTAAATCATGACGAACAATAGAAGAGATTTTATAAAAAAGACAACGGCAGGTTCTTTGGCTTTATCGTTAGGTGGACTCCCATTTACCGCTTTGGGGAATACTAGAATAGTAGGTGCCAATGACCATATCAATTGTGCTGTAATTGGTGTACGCAGCAGGGCAAAAGCACATGTTAGGGCAATCCATGCGAACACAAATGCAAAAATCCTTTATAATTGTGATGTTGATGACCTTATTATAAAAGAACATAATATCTGGTGTCAAAAGACCATTGGTTATGTCCCTAAGGTTGAAAAAGATTTTAGAAAAATATTGGAAGACAAAGATGTGGATGCAGTTTTCATAGCAACACCGGAACATTGGCACGCTCCAATGGCTATTATGGCTATGCAGGCAGGTAAACATGTGTATATAGAAAAACCTTGTAGTCATAATCCACACGAAAACGAGCTTCTGGTAGCTGCTCAAAATAAATATGGAAAAAAAGTTCAAATGGGGAACCAACAACGTTCCGCAGTAACCTCTATGCAAGCCATAAAAGATATAAGAGCTGGTGAAATTGGAGAAGTCTATAAAGGGGAGGCTTACTATTCCAACAACAGAGGTTCTATTGGTAAGGGCAAGGAAATTGATGTTCCAAAAACACTGGATTGGGATTTATGGCAAGGCCCGGCACCCCGGGAGAATTATAGGGACAATATACACCCATATAACTGGCATTGGCTCAAAACTTGGGGAACGGGAGAAATGCACAACAATGGAACGCACGAGGTAGATATCTGCCGTTGGGCATTGGGTGTAGATTTACCAGAAAGTGTAACTTCCTTCGGCGGAAAATATACCTATGACGACGATTGGGAATTTGTAGATAATCAGCAAGTAACCTTCAAGTATCCAGATAATAAATTTATTACATGGACGGGACACAGCCGGGGTGTAATAATGCCAGAACAACCTGGTCGCGGAGTAACCATTTATGGTAGTCAGGGCATCATACAACTAGACCGAAATTTTTACAAACAATTTGATTTACATGGAAATCCGGTAAAGTTGGAATTTGAAAAGGCCCAAAGTGCCACCACCAACACCCGTGGAGAAGGAAATTTAGATGTGGATCATGTAGGTAACTTTTTTGATGCCATTCGTAGTGATACTTCTTTACATGCTGAAATCAACGATGCTAGTATTTCTACCATGCTATGTCACCTTGGAAACATGGCACAGGATGCCGGTGAAACATTGAAAGTTGACCAAAAAACTGGAAGGGTACTTAATAATGAAAAAGCTATGAAAAGCTGGAAAAGGGAGTATGCCAACGGTTGGGAGCCGAAACTATAAACTCGTTTAAATTTTAGTTTGGAGGATGTGTAAATCGAATTTTAAACATCCTCCTTTCTTATTGATTTTTATTCTTTTAAAACCTTAGATTCTTACATATTTCTGCGATACTGCCCACCTACCTCAAATAGCGCGTTCGTAATCTGACCTAAGGAGCAACGTTTTCCTACTTCCATCAAGGTTTCAAAAATATTACCATTAGCCATAGCTATTTTTCTTAGCTCATCTAACAAAGCATCTTGGTTTGCGCTATTATGTAAGTGCTCCAAAGTTTTAATTTGATACTCTTTCTCCTCTGTTGTAGCTCTAATTACCTCATCTGGAAGAATGGTAGGAGAACCTTTAGAACTTAAAAAGGTATTAACGCCTATGATAGGAAATTCCCCATTATGTTTTAGTGTTTCGTAATGCAAGCTTTCTTCTTGAATCTTGTTACGTTGGTACATAGTTTCCATAGCACCCAAAACACCTCCTCTTTCTGTTATTCTATCAAACTCTAACAAAACAGCATCTTCAACTAAATCTGTCAGCTCTTCAATAATAAAGGAACCTTGTAAGGGGTTTTCGTTCTTCGTAAGGCCTAATTCCTTATTAATAATTAATTGGATGGCCATAGCCCTTCTTACGGAGTCTTCAGTTGGCGTAGTAATGGCCTCATCATATGCATTTGTATGTAGTGAATTGCAATTATCGTAAATAGCGTACAATGCCTGTAACGTGGTTCGGATATCATTAAAATCTATCTCTTGTGCGTGCAAACTTCTACCCGAGGTCTGAATATGGTATTTAAGCATTTGAGCTCTTTCGTTAGCTCCATACTTATGTTTCATAGCCTTTGCCCATATCTTTCTTGCTACACGACCTATAACAGCGTATTCTGGATCTATACCATTAGAAAAGAAAAAAGACAAATTAGGCCCAAAGGCATTAATATCCATTCCCCTAGAAAGGTAATACTCCACATATGTAAATCCATTAGACAACGTCAACGCTAACTGGGTTATAGGATTAGCTCCAGCTTCTGCTATATGATAACCAGAAATAGATACCGAATAAAAATTACGAACTGTATTTGTAATGAAATACTCCTGCACATCACCCATAAGTCGCAATGCAAATTCAGTAGAAAATATACATGTATTTTGCGCTTGATCCTCTTTAAGAATATCTGCTTGTACTGTTCCTCTTATTTCTGAAAGAGTTTTCACTTTTATTTGCTGATATATGTTTGAAGGCAGCACCTGATCTCCTGTAACGCCTAATAATAACAAGCCTAAGCCATCATTACCTTCTGGAAGTTCACCATGATATTGAGGCTGCTGTTTGTCTTTATAAATAGATTTAATTTTTTTAGCTACTTCTTCTTCTAGGTTATTTTCTCTAATATAAAACTCACATTGTTGATCAATTGCAGCATTCATAAAAAAGGACAACAACATAGGAGCTGGTCCATTAATAGTCATACTTACTGAAGTCATAGGGTCAGCCAAATTAAACCCTGAATAGAGTTTTTTAGCATCATCTAAACAACAAACGCTTACCCCCGCATTACCTATTTTACCATAAATATCTGGTCTATAATCCGGATCATTACCGTACAGCGTAACACTATCAAAAGCAGTAGATAATCTCTTTGCTGGCAATCCTTTACTCACGTAATGAAACCTTCTGTTTGTTCGTTCTGGACCTCCCTCACCTGCAAACATTCGAGTAGGATCTTCCGCTGTTCTTTTAAATGGATATAAACCTGCTGCAAATGGGAATTCTCCAGGTACATTTTCCTGTAAAATCCACTTTAAAAGATCTCCCCAAGCTTCGTATTTTGGAAGTGCTACTTTTGGTATTTCGGAATGAGAAAGCGATGTGGTATGTGTGTCAATTTTAAGCTCTTTATTACGGACTTTAAAAGTATATACAGGATTTTTATATCTCGCTACTTTTTCTTCCCACTCTAAAATAACTTTCCAATTATATGGGTCTAGATCTAACTTCACCCTATCAAACTCTGCAAGTAGCAGTTTACATAAATCGGCACTTTCCTGGGTAGATTTAATATCCTTAGGCACATCTAAACCTTGTACTCCAATTTCAATTGAAGCTCCGGATACAGATTCTATTGTCTTATATATTCCGAATAACTTTTGTGCCGTTTGAGACTGCACTATAACAGTAGCGTCATAGGCTCTATTACTTTCTGCAATCTCAGAAAGGTAACGTGTTCTTGCAGGGGGTATTACATATATTTTTTCACTTGAGCCAGCTACAAAATCAAAGGACGATTTTAAGTCTGACTTTGTTTTTTCCGAAAGCTCTGTCAATACCGCCCCATATAAACGGTTCATACCAGGGTCATTAAACTGCGACGCAATTGTTCCAAAAACAGGTAAGTCCTCTTGTTTGGCATCCCAAAGATTATGATTACGCATGTATTGTTTTTTAACGTCGCGTAACCCATCTAATGCACCTCTTTTATCGAACTTATTTATAGCCACTAAATCTGCGAAATCTAGCATATCTATTTTCTCTAATTGGGTTGCAGCTCCAAACTCTGGGGTCATTACATACAATGAAACATCACTGTGTTCTATGATTTCTGTATCCGACTGACCAATACCTGAAGTTTCTAGTATAATCAAATCAAACTGAGCCGCTTTCAAAACCTCCACAGCTTTGTTTACATGCTTTGAAAGTGCTAAGTTGGACTGTCTTGTAGCCAAACTCCTCATGTACACTCTTGGGTCATTAATAGCGTTCATTCGAATCCTATCCCCTAGTAAAGCACCTCCTGTTTTTCTTTTTGAAGGATCTACAGAAATAATACCTAAATTTTTATCAGGGAAATCCATTAAAAATCGTCGTACTAGTTCATCAACCAACGAAGATTTACCTGAACCGCCAGTACCCGTTATTCCTAAAACAGGTGTTTCTGACGCATTAGCCAGTTCAGCAACTGCATCCAGAGATTGTTTTGCTAGGTCAGGAAAATTCTCTGCAGCAGAAATAAGTTTAGCTATTGCCTTATGTTGTTTTTGAGGAAGTCTATCTATTTCATCAGTAATACTATTACCTGTTGCAAAATCTGACTTCTGAACTAAATCATTAATCATACCCTGCAATCCCATTTCCCTACCATCGTCAGGTGCATACAACCGGCAAATACCATAGTCCATTAATTCCTTTATCTCAAGAGGAAGAATAACACCACCACCGCCTCCAAATATTTTTATATGCTCACTACCTCTTTCCTTAAGCAGATCGTACATATATTTAAAATATTCATTGTGACCACCTTGATATGATGTAATACAAATAGCATTTACGTCTTCTTGTATTGCGGTATTTACCACCTCATCTACACTACGATCATGACCTAAATGAATTACTTCTACCCCTGTAGACTGAATAATTCTTCGCATAATATTAATAGATGCATCATGACCGTCAAACAAAGAAGCAGCGGTTACAATTCTAATTTTATGAACTGGAGTGTAAGGCAATGAATTTTTCATATTGAACCAATTTAATTATGGTACTCTCTCAAATTTAAGGCTTTTACAGCGAGACAAGACAGCTAGTGCTTGGGAATAATGATCAATTCTATTTGAAAAGATCAAAGTATTTAGATAGAAATGTTCCATTTGTAAAATAAAATGGAAAGAATTACACAAAACAGTATGTTTAATGTAATTTTAAGATTGTAATTTTTACATAAAAACAACAACAATAGTATTCTTCTAAGTTGATTATAATTTTTAACATCTTTAGGGTGCTAATTTTTTTCTTATGCGAAAAAAACTAATAAGAATTGGTTTCATATTATTTCTAATTCCATGTCTGGCATTGCTTATCTGCAATCACTTAATCAACTCATTTGCAGAAGGAAAAACATATAGCCATACCTCAGAAATTCCAAAGAACAAAGTTGGGTTACTACTAGGCACCTCTAAAAAAATTAAAGGTGGGCATTCCAACCCTTATTACACCAATAGAATTGCAGCAACAGTTACACTATATAAAGCTAATAAAATTGATTTTGTCCTAGTTAGTGGTGATAATGGAAGTATTTACTACAACGAACCTACGACCATGAAAAAAGACCTTGTAGCCAAAGGAGTTAAACCTGAACACATCTTTTTAGACTATGCAGGCTTTAGAACTTTAGACTCAATGGTAAGAGCTAAGGAAGTTTTTGGATTAGAGAAGGTTACGGTTATATCTCAGAAATTTCACAATGAACGAGCTATTTTTTTAGCAGAAAAAAAAGGATTAATAGCAATAGGTTTTAATGCAGAGGACATCTCTATAGAATCAGGATTTCGAGTCCAACTCAGAGAATATTTCGCACGTGTAAAAGTATTTTTAGATTTAGGTTTAAAAGTTCAACCTCGTTTTTACGGTGATAAAATTAGTATTGAGTAGTTACTAATCAAGATAATTCAATAAAGATGTCCAAAACAAAAACCTTACTAAAAAATCTAGGACCTGGTTTACTATTTGCAAGTATGGCTATTGGAACATCCCATCTAGTTCTTTCTACTAAGGCAGGTGCTCAGTACGGTTGGTTAATGGTAATTCCTATCATTTTGGCTAATGTCTTAAAATATCCTTTTTTCGAATTTGGAGTACGTTATACTAGCATTACTAATAAAACGCTCATAGAAGGCTATTTAAATCGAGGTAAAGGATACCTGTGGTTCTACGCCCTAATAACACTAGTTACTACATTTACTATTCTCGCTGCTTTATATACCGTAACAGCTGGTCTCTTTATCAATCTCTTTCAAGTAGATTATTTATCAATTAGCTCTGTTGCACTGGGGCTATTTGCTTTTATAAGTGGCCTGTTAATTCTAGGTAAATACAAATTCTTAGAAGTAAGCCTAAAACTTGTCATCAGTATTCTTTTTTTAGCATTAATTATTACTACAGCGCTTGTGATTTTTAAAGGTCAAGTTGCAACGGTAGCTGACTTTGAACCTATTCCAATATTTAATGAAATGGGTGTTTTATTTCTCATAGGACTTATGGGATGGATGCCTACAACAGTAGAAGCTTCTAGCTGGGTTAGTCTATGGAGCATAGAAAAGTGGAAAAACCAACAAAAACCATCACTCAAAGAATCCCTTCTAGAATTTAATATTGGATATATACTAACAGGTGTTCTTGCCCTTTTTTTTATGACAATTGGCTGGTTTACACTGTATGGCACCAACACTATTCTGAGTGGTAATGCAGTTAATTTTGCAGATCAAGTAGTGCAATTATTTACTACACATATTGGGGCTTGGGCTTATTTGTTTATTGCTATTTCTGCGTTTGCAACAATGTTTAGTACATGTATGACTGCACATGATGCGGTTACTAGGGTAAGTTTAGAAATTATTGGATTGTTAAAACCTAATAAGAAAAATATAAATAACAGAACTAATTTTGCTGTTGGAGTAATCCTATTAGCACTAATTAATTTTATAGTAATAGCGTCTTTCGGAGCTAATATGGGTAAACTTGTTGCACTGGCTACTTTTGTATCTTTTGTGGTAGCGCCTATAATTGGGTATATGAATCTAAAAAACGTAATGAGTGAAGATATTCCTTTACAACACCAACCCAATAAAGGACTTAGAATATTAACCTATTTAGGAATCCTCTTTCTTTCCTGTTTTTCTTTGTATTACTTCTATGTCGTAATTTTCTAACTAACAACAAGAAAGACATTATTCCATATTAAAAACCTTAATTAAGGTGCGCTCATTTTGTTTATGGAGAAAATCTAAACAGTAAGCACCGTTAACACAATTATTAGTCAATTTTTCCTCACCATATCCTAGGGATTCAACGATGGTAGTTTTGGCAACTCCTTTCTTAAGTAAATAGGCTTTCACAGCATCAGATCTGCTTTGAGATAATTTTTGGTTATAAGAAGAACTTCCTCTTGTATCTGTATGAGAAGCAATAGCTAACCGTAGGTTTGGAAAATTGGCCACTGTTTCCACTACTTTATCTAATTCTGCTGCTACAGCTGGTGTTACAACACTTCTACCCTTATCAAAATAGAACTTATTAAGCTTTACAACTGTTTGATCCTCTTTTTTCTCCAAAAGATTATCTAACAAAACTAAGTCAATATTAAATGGTACAGCTTCTGCGCTCTGCATCTTTTCTTCATTCAAAGTAATAGAAAAATTTGAATACTTTTCCTTAGCAGTTTTTATAGTAACTCCTTCCTTCCAGGGGATTTCCAATGTAAAGCTACCGTCCTCTTTAGCTAACAATTCCTTTATAGTATTACCTTGCAAGTCCAAAACAGTTATTTGTACCTGACTAATTCCATTTTGATTGGATACATTTTTAACATTTCCGGTTAACATAAATGTCTTTAACCCTGGAATTTCATTAATATTAAAGCCATATATATCATCGCCACCGTTACCACCTTTCCTGTTGGATGCCAAATAACCAAGATACTGACCATCTCCTTTATCCTTGATAATAAATCCAAAATCATCTGAAGTTGAATTAATGCCCTCACCTAAATTAACCGGAATACTATACAATCCATTAGTATTTTGATTGGACTTATAAACATCCATTCCTCCAAGTCCATAAAAGACATCCGAAGAAAAATACAAATCTCCATCGAATAAGAATGGAGATATCTCATTTCCAGGCGAATTTACTCGAGGACCTAAATTAGTTGGAGCAGACATAATCTGTCCATTATTTGTAGTAACATAATAAAGATCTGTACCGCCATAACTATCATCAAAGGTTGCAGCAAAATAAAGTCGTTCTGTTCTTTCATCAAAAAAAGGATAGTAAAACGACGTGCTTAAATCCTTTAAAAGTGATTGATATTTACCAGTACTATTTTGCATCCCAATTGCTAGAGCATTTTTTCCGTTTTCATCAACAGCCAACTCTCCATCAACAGTATTCGACTGAATATAAAAAAGGGTATTCAATTTTTCTGAATAGAATGGAGTGGACTTATGAAATTTAGAAAAAGGAATATCGGGGAAAACAGCAGCACCAGTTACAGCACCTTTCTCATCAGTAATAGCAGTGTAAATATCTAAGTATGATTCACCTGTAGGAATATAGGTGTCTTTCGTTTTTTGAATACGGCTACTACTAAACAACAATAAACTATCCTTATAAAATGCAGGAGAAATATCATCTTGGGGACTGTTAATGGCTACATTAAAAAGTTGAAAAGCCAGATTACCAACTGCGGCTGTCATAAGCTCATAGTTAAATTCTGCGTTTTCGCTTAACTCAGAAGTCAACAAATCTGATTTAGTTCTCAAGAAGGTTAACACTCTTTCCCTGTCCGATGTTTTAGATAGGCTTTGCAACATTCTATTAAATCTTGTGGTAGACATAATAGTATCGTTTTTATTAATGTCTAAATATAGCTTGGAAGCCTTCTCATATGCCCTTATATTAAAATAAGAGTCTGCCAAATTTAAAAGCTGATGATTTGTTAAGGGTTTTTTAGAGCGTTCCTTCGCGTATGCTTGGATCGCTTTTTGATACTCATACCCATTAAAATAGTTATCTCCATTAGAACCGTTTCCCTGACCAAGACAAACGAAGGTTGCAATACTAAAAAAAGTAAGGAATAATTTACATTTCATAAACTTGCTTTAAAAGAATCTTGGGGAATCTACTTGTTTAGCTTTCCCTTTACCATTTGCATTTTTATTCTTATCAGATTTTGAACGACCGCCTTCTCTCCCAATAAAAAATTTGAGTATTACCTCATGAGAACCTTGATTAAATTCTCCTAATGCATTTGTATTATAATCGTAGGAATATCCCAAAAACATACTATTTGATATCTGGAAACCAGCCAAACCACTGAATGCATTTTCAACCCTATATGATATACCAGCAGTAACCACATCGGCAATTAAAAAATTAGTAGAAAGATTTATATTAAGTGGAGCCCCTTCCAATGTATTTACCATAAAAGCAGGCTTAAACTTTAATCCGTCTGATAGATTAAAAACATAACCGCCTATAAAATTAAACTGTAATTTATCCTCAACCACAGAAGCGACTTCATCATCATAAATACCTTCCGTTAAAAAGTTAGGAACTGATGCACCTAAATACCATTGATCTCCATACATAAAAAGACCGGCACCTATAGTAGCGTAAAATTTATTAATACGTTGAAGATTCAGAGGTTCTCCTGGATTTTCAAAAGTTCCCTTGTTAAAGTCTACATTCAAAAAGGAACCACCTGCATCAATACCAAAAGAAAGCTTTGTTTCATCTGTAATCTTAACCTGATATGAATAGGATATATCTGCGTACGTTTGAGTTAAAGGACCTAGTTGATCATTTACAATATTTAGGCCTAAACCCATATTCTCGTTGCTCAAAGGAAGGTTAGCGCCAAACCTAATAGTTCTTGGAGAACCAGGTATATCAATCCATTGCGCCCTGTAAAGCGCAGCTATTTCGGGCGTTTCAACAGTACCAACATAGGCAGGATTAAAACTCCCTATATTATACATATACTGTGTATATTGCGGCTCTTTTTGTCCACGGACAACCAAGGTTGTCAAAAACAACAAAACCACAAAAACACCTCCAAAAGTTCCTTTTGTTTTTGTATTTATCTTCTGCATAGTCACATTTATCTGATCAGCTGAATCCATCCTTTCTCTGTTGTTTCTTCACCGCCATCTATTACATATTTCATTATATAGAAATAGGTTCCTTTAGGTGCTTCCTTACCTTCCCATATACCATCCCAAACGTCTCCACTGGAAGCATTTTGGGCCTCAAAAACCTGACTACCATAGCGATCAAAAATAATTATACTATAACTAATAGAAACATCTATTCCAGTTACAGGATCAGTTAGATTTATTCTTAAAATTTCATTTTGTCCATTGCCATTTGGGGAAAA
>CALHVP010000120.1 GCA_938038975.1 uncultured Maribacter sp.
ATTGTTGTTTACTTTCTTGTTATTTAGTATTCCAACAGGCTATGGTGCATTCAACAATATTTCTGTTTTTGATATTCAAGCACATCTTGATAGTAAATTAGCTAGTACTAATTTTTCTGCTGCGCCTTTGCTATTCTTTAAATTAAAAATAACTCAAATTTTTAGCGCAATTTATTTGCCCTTGGATCGGTTAATAGCTCCTATTACTGGAGAAGGAGATTTTATTACCTTACCAACCATCTTTCTTTTATTCGTTCTTCTTTTTATGATTATTGAAACTAGATTCAAGTTTTCAGACCAGCCTAAAAAGACACTTGTTTATTTATCCATGTGCTACAGCTTTCTTTGGCTAGTATTAGGAGCAGGAATTGTTTGGTATGGTATATTGTTCACTGCGCTGGGATTTATATTAATGTCTTTGTATTTATTTAAATCTAAACCTACCTCACAATGGTTTAGTAATGCTTTTCTTGTATTTAGTTTCCTCTGGATAATTATGACATTTAGTAGTCGCCTATCGAATTATTCTACTCCTAATAATGCGCTACAAGCCAAGAACGCTATTTCACAGGCTGCTTTAATATATGGTACAGGAGCCTATAATAAGCAGCAAATTATGGATATTTCATTCCCTAAATATAAAGTAGCTATAGATGAAATCAATAAAGAGCCATCTGCACTAGTATATAGAGTAGGTACTTTTATGAATTATTTTATTAATAAAAACAATGACAGGGTATTAGAGGACAATCAATTAGGTTTTTTTAACTTACTTTCTAATACATTCCGAGATAAGCAGGAATTAACAGCCGCGTTTAAAGCAAATAATTTTAAATTTTTAGTTATTGATCTAAATACCGCTTCTATTGATTTGACTCCTGATAAATCCCTGACTAGCAAGTATAAAAAACTACTCGATTTTGTTCAGAATAATCCAAATATTCGTTTGATAGCTACGGATAGTACTCTAAAGAACGGAAAAGTAGAAAAACAAGGCAATTTTGCTGTTTTTAAAATAATTTAATCTTATATTTGTACTTTATACCTTCCATTTTCCACTACCGATTTGAGTTGACTAAAATTTAGTAAAGTATCCATTACATTTCTTTCCTTATAATCGAATTAAGTATATAAAACATAATCTATTACCGTTTTGGTACGGTTTTATAGGTTATAATATGTGTGTTAATTAACATACATACTATCAATGATGTACTAATTCTATTCCATGAACAAAAATGATATCTACATAGTTATACCAGCTAAAGATGAAGCGACTCGTATAGGCCTTGTTTTAAGTCAAATTAAAAAAGAAGGTTACCCTAATATCGTTGTTGTAAACGATGGAAGTATGGATGATACTGGTAAGGTTTCAGAAGCATTAGGTGCAACAGTGCTTACTCATTTAGTAAACTTAGGTCCGGGTGCAGCTACTCAAACAGGAATGGATTATGCAGTGAGAATGGGGGCAAAAGTCGTTGTGACATTAGACGCAGATAATCAACATTGTCCAAGTGATATTAAGCGGCTGCTAGCAGAGATGGAGAAAGAAGAGGTTGATGTAGTTATTGGCAGTAGATTTTTAAAACAAAATAATAAGGTTCCAGGTATTAGGGTTTTCTTGAATAAAATAGGTAATTATGTAACAGCCTTTTTTACAGGTCTACTAGTGACAGATAGCCAATCTGGATTCAAAGCGATGAGCGTAGATTTCTTACAAAAGTCAAGAATTAGCCTAAGTGGATTTGAGTTTTGTACAGAAATAATCAGTATGATTAAAAAGGAAAAAGTCAGTTATTCTGAGGTACCTATTAAAGTACGTTACACTAAGGAAAGCATGGAAAAAGGACAAAGTTTCGGGAATGGATTTAAAATGGTAGGAACCTTTATTCGTCACTTCTTATAGCCTCCCAATTAGTTTTTAAAAAACAATAAAAAAAAGATACACATTACAAACCTTCTTTATTTCTACTCGTATTATAACTAGTCACAATATACTGGCTAGCTTTCCAAGTCTTTTCAGTACTTATGATATATTCAAGCATTGTTATTGAAAGTAAAAGTAATATATAATAAAATTTGTAAATTATTGCTTACGACTTTTCAATGGCGAAGCCGTATCTAAATGCTACCTAAATTTCCAAAAATTGTCGGATTCATCTAATATAGCAATACCCATAATAATAATAAATTGGAAAGGTATTGATGATACATTAGAATGTATGAATTCTGTTCTACAATTAAACCACCCTTTTTATAAAATTTATCTAGTAGATAATTATTCAAATGATGGTAGTGCAGCAACTCTTAAAGAGAAATTTCAATCAAATCCTAAAGTCGAATTAATTTTCAATAAGGAAAATTTAGGCTTTACAAAGGCTAATAATCAAGTCTTTGAATTGATCTTAAAAAAAGACCTGTTACCTAAGTTTGTAGCCTTATTAAATAACGATACCATAGTAGAACCTAATTGGCTTTCTAGTTTAGTTAAAACAGCAGAATATCAAAGTTCTGCTATTGTTGCTAGTAAGATGATCGATTATTATGATCGTTCTAAAATGGACAATGCTGGGCATCTAATGTTGAATACAGGTGAAATATTACCGATAGGGCATGGAGCACCTTGTAAGTTATATGAGGAACCATTTGAGAATATGGGCGCTTGTGCAGGAGCTTGCCTATATGCTACAGAAATGCTTCAAAAAATAGGTGTTTTCGATGAATATTTCACAACAGGTTATGAAGATGCAGAGTTAGGAGTGAGAGCAAAAGTTGCAGGATACAAATCTGTATTTTCTCCAGAAGCGATTGTATACCATAAGATGGGCAGTTCCATTAAAAAAGTGTTCAACTATGATTACGCGCTTAGCATTCAAAAGAAAGTTTTATATGCCTACATAAAATTAATGCCAACAAGTAATTTATTAGTGAATTTACCTTTCACGATA
>CALHVP010000121.1 GCA_938038975.1 uncultured Maribacter sp.
CCACCTCCTTGAATGTACTTTCCTAATTCTCTAACAATAGAACCCGCATTTAGATTCTTAGCACTTACCAATTCCTTGGAAATATAACAGGACAACAAGGCTTTTCCATTTTGCTCGGTTCCAAAGAGCAGAAAGAGATTGTCCTGGTTTTGGCCCATTTCAAAAGAAAGGTCTTTAATCCCAGCAGCATCTAAATCTATCTTCTTGGCTAAAAATTGTACGCCATTTACATCTTGTAATTCACTAACTAAATCACCTTTTAAATTTTTAGCCTTATCCTTTAAAAGACTGGCGATTTGTTTTTTCAACTCTGTATTTTCTTCTTGTAGATTGGTAACTGCTTTTACAGGGTCTTGCGCATTTCCTAGTGCATCTTTAATCTCATAAAGCGAGCGGTTATTATCAAAATAAAAATCCTTTACAGCATCGTTAGTAATAGCTTCTATTCTGCGAATACCAGCTGCAACAGCCCCTTCTGAACGTATCTTAAAATGCCAGATATCACCTGTATTATTTACGTGTGTTCCTCCACAAAGCTCCGCAGACTGTCCAAACTTGACCATTCGTACCGTATCACCATATTTCTCACCAAATAAGGCCATAGCTCCTGCATCTAAAGCGGTTTGCATAGAGATATTTCGTTGCTCTTCAAAAGGCAAATGGCCTTCTATTCGTGCATTTACAAAATCCTCCACCTGCCTTAATTCCTCAACTGTAAGTTTAGCAAAATGAGAGAAATCAAAACGTAAATATTTAGAATGCACAGCAGAGCCTTTTTGCTCTACATGCGTTCCTAAAACTTCTCTCAATGCCTGGTGCAGCAAGTGTGTTGCCGTATGATTAGCTTCAGTTCTATGTCTTTGTTTAGCATCGACAACGGCTTTAAAACTACCATTAAGATTTTTAGGTAGATTCTTAGCAAAATGAACAATTTCATTATTCTCCTTTTTTGTATCTATAATGTAAACTACATCACCATCAGAAGATTCCAAATACCCTTTATCACCTACCTGGCCACCGCCTTCCGCATAAAAAGGAGTTAAATTAAAAACTACTTGATACTGTATACCGTCTTTCTTAGAGGTTATTTTTCTGTACTTTACAATCTTTACATCAGACTGCAAGGCATCATAACCAATAAATTCTTGCTCATTATCGTCTATTAAAATTACCCAATCTTCTTTAGAAGTTTCAGAAGCTGCCTTAGACCTATTTTTTTGCTTTTGCATTGCACTATCAAAACCAGCTTCATCTAAAGTATAGCCTTTCTCACTAAGTATAAGTGCAGTCAAATCTATTGGAAAGCCAAAAGTATCATATAACTCAAACGCCTTGGCACCATCTACGGTCTTACTTGTTGAATTTTTTATTATAGTATCTAAAAGCACTAAACCTTGATCTAATGTTTTCAAGAAGGAATGTTCCTCCTCCTTGATAACGTTTTGTATTAATTGTTTTTGCTCTTTTAATTCTGGAAAAGCATCTCCCATACTCTGGGTTAAAACATTGACCAAACGGAACATAAAAGGCTCCTTAGTACCTAAAAAGGTGAAACCATACCGTACAGCTCGTCTTAATATTCTACGAATAACATAACCCGCCCCTGTATTACTAGGCAACTGGCCATCTGCAATAGAAAACGCTACAGCTCTAATATGATCCGCAATAACTCGAATAGCAATATCTGTTTCTTCGTTTTTCCCGTAATCTGCGTTAGAAATAGTTTCAATCTCTCTAATCAACGGTGTAAAAACATCCGTATCATAATTAGATTTTACGTTCTGCATAACCATACATAAACGCTCAAAACCCATTCCGGTATCTACATGCTTTGCGGGCAAAGGCTCCAAGCTACCATTCGCTTTACGATTGTACTGCATAAAAACCAAGTTCCAAATCTCTACCACCAGAGGATGATCAGCATTTACCAAACTAGCACCTGATACTATTGCTTTTTCTTCTTTGGACCTTATATCTACATGAATTTCTGAGCAGGGACCACAAGGACCTTGATCTCCCATTTCCCAGAAGTTATCCTTTTTGTTACCCATGATGATTCTATCCTCGGGAACAATTTTACGCCATAAGTCATAAGCTTCATTGTCCTTCTCCAGATTATCAGCATCATCACTACCTTCAAAAACAGAAACATAAAGACTATCCTTATCTATTTTTAAAACATCGGTTAATAATTCCCATGCCCAGTTTATAGCTTCTTCCTTAAAATAATCACCAAAACTCCAGTTACCTAGCATCTCAAACATGGTATGGTGATAGGTATCCTTACCTACCTCTTCCAAATCGTTATGCTTACCACTAACTCTAAGACATTTTTGCGAATCGGTTATCCTTGTGTTTTTTGGGTCATTAATACCCAAAAAATAAGATTTAAATTGATTCATACCTGCATTCGTAAAAAGCAAGGTTGGATCATCCTTTATTACCATAGGGGCAGAGGGCACAATCTTGTGCTTTTTACTCTCGAAAAATTGTAAAAATTGATTTCTTATATCCTTGGAATTCATCTAAAATGCTAAGCTTTTACAAATTTTAACTGTTTGTTAAAAACAATTTTTATATTTGTTTGTTACGTTATAAAATATAACCACAAAAATAGCATAAAATCCATTCATGTCTAAGGTAAAATACTATTACGACCCAGACACACTATCTTATCGCAAGATAGAACCCGAAAAATCCAGACGTTATCGCAACATTGTCTTTTTCTTTCTTGGTTCTTTTCTGTTTGGTCTATTGGGATTAATCCTATTATTGAATACCAATTTAATCAATACCCCTAGGGAGTTATCCTTAGCTCGTGAGGTTAAAAACAACGAACTTCAATTTGAGCTTCTAAACAAAAAAATGGAACAGATTGAAGATGTTCTAGTGAATATAGAAGATAGAGACAACAACATATATAGACTTTATTTTGAGGCTAATCCAATTCCAGAAGAACAACGGCGTGCAGGATTTGGAGGTATTAACAGATATAAATCATTAGAAGGTTTTAATAATTCTGAAATGGTTATCGCTACAACTCAGCGATTAGATATCATTAAAAAACAAATGGCTATACAGTCCAAATCTTTGGATGAAATAACAAAATTAGCAGAGGAAAAAGAAAAATTATTGTTAGCAATTCCTGCTATACAGCCTATAAATAATGAAGATTTAACGCGTATGGCATCTGGTTACGGATGGCGATCAGACCCATTTACCAAAGCACGTAAAATGCATTATGGTATGGATTTTACAGCGCCTAGGGGAACGCCTATTTATGCCACTGGAGACGGAGAAATCACAAGAGCGGACAACAATTCATCTGGTTATGGCAAGCACATACGTATAGACCATGGGTAT